>NZ_CM011002.1:0-300000 GCF_000158095.2 Roseibium alexandrii DFL-11 | reverse complement strand
GAAGCTCTTCGTCACAACGGTCGCAAATCTCGCCCACGTTTTGGGCGCCCGCGTCATCGCCGAATGCATTGAAACTGAACGCGAGTTCCGCGCCTGCCGGGATGCCGGTTGTGATCTGGTTCAGGGTTATTTCATCGCCAAGCCTTCGGCGGCACCCGGTTCAGCCAAGCTTTTCTACGACCACATCCGGGCTGAGACGCCGAATGGAAAACGCAAGGAAGAGCAGTGTCGGATCCGCAACGAACTGTTGCAATTGCCAACTGTTCAATTCGATTCGTCCATGAACGATCTTCTGGATCTTTTTGTTCACAATCAGGATGCCAGCATCATTCCGGTTCTGGATGCCAACCAGGAACCCCGCGGCATTATCCATGAACGCGATTTGAAAGCCTATCTTTACGCCGGAGGGCCGGATGACGAAGACGCCAAGGCGGCGCTCGACTTTCCATTGCGGTCATTCGTGCGGGCCTGCCCGATCGCCGATATCGACTCCAATGCGGACATGCTGCTGGTGACGTTTGCCTCCTCGATCAATTCCGATGGCATCATCATCACGCAGAATTTCCGTTACACCGGGTTCCTGTCAGCAACCTCCCTTTTGAAGATCATCCACGAGAAGCGTCTGCAGGAGGCGCAGGATCAAAATCCTCTCACCGGCCTTCCTGGAAATGGCGCGGTGAGCCGGTTCATATCGAAATCAGCATGCACGACGGCATCGGACCGGCATATTTGTTACATCGATTTCGACAACTTCAAGCCGTTCAACGATACGTACGGATACCGTCAGGGCGACCGCGCAATCATTCTCTTCAGTGAACTCCTGCAAAAACATGTAACCGGCAACAATTCGTTCCATGGACATATCGGCGGCGATGATTTCATGGCCGGTTTTCTAACCGGCGACCAGATGGAAATCGCGACGAGAATGCGGGCTCTGAGACGCGCATTCCGGACCGATGTTGAAAGCTTCTATCAGCCGGAACACCGCGAGCAGGGCTTCATGCGCGCGCAGGACCGCTATGGAACCATGCGGGACTTCCCGCTTTTGCAATGCTCGATCTCGATCCTCACCCTGCCAAAGGGTGTTCCGGCGAGCACAGGCTTGATCACAGAAGAGCTTGGTCAGCTGAAGGGCGCGGCCAAAGCCACTGAGAACGGGATCGCTCTGAAGACTCTGGCTGCCTGAAACCGTGGCCTTTGCCAATCAAATACTCTTTGGCATCAACTCACGCCCCGGCATAAGTGCCAGACCGAAACCGGCGAGAAGCCGCTCGATTGCAGGCTTCCGGGCCCCTGAAGTTAAAATGGCAAGGTCGGGGCTTTCAGACGGGACTGATGCCAGGTCCTGCCCCAGAACGCGTACCAGCTGACGCGCGATCGCCTCGGCCGGGTCCAGCCAGTCAACGGGCCACGGGGCGATTTTTCTGAACCGGTTTGCCAAAAACGGATAGTGGGTGCAGGCCAGTACGACAATGTCCGTGCGCTGGCCGTTTTGCTCCAGAAAACAATCCGAAATCTCCGGCAGCAGTGCCTCGTCAGACACCGGTTCACCGCGCAGATGCTGTTCGGCAAGTTCTGCCAGATTGTCCGATCCCACGAGCCTGACGTGACACTGCGCGGCAAAACTCTCGATCAAGGACCGGGTGTAGGCGCGGCGAACCGTGCCAGGTGTCGCCAGCACCGAAATCAGACCCGAAGCCGTCCGCTCTGCTGCCGGTTTGATTGCCGGCACCGTCCCGACAAACGGAACGCCCGGAAAAGCTTCCCGCAATGCCACTCCGCCAAGGGTGAACGCGGTGTTACACGCGATCACGACTGCCTTTGGATCGTGATCCTCGATCAGCCGCGTGAATTGATCCTGCAGCCTGACAAGAAGGTCCTCTTCCGGCCAGCGGCCGATCGGAAAGGCCGCATCGTCCGCTACATAAAGCAGGCGCTCACAGGGAAGCAGGTACCGTGCCTCGCGAAGAACCGTGAGCCCGCCCAACCCTGAATCATAGAAGAGGACCGGCCGGACATCTTTCACGGACAATTCCTCAGGCCTCTGTCTCGTCGACGTCGCCGGTTTTCCGCGGACGTGTTTCCCGCCGCTCCAGCGCAGCAATCACGCCCCGCAAGGTACGCACTTCCTGTTGGCTGAGTTCTGCTTTCTGGAAGATGTTACGCAGGTTCCGCACCATGTGCGGCCGGCGCTCCGGCGGACGGAAGAAACTCACTTCGTCGAGAGAACTTTCCAGGTGTTCGAACATCCGCAGAATGTCGTCCTTGGACGCCGGCGGATGCTCTTCTTCCGACAACAGGAATGGCAATTCGCCTTTACTCGCTGTCTTGCGCCACTCGTAGGCGCAGACGAGAACAGCCTGTGCAATATTCAGCGACGCAAAATCCGGATCGACTGGCAAGGTAACGATTTCGTCGGCAAGCGCGACTTCCTCGTTGTTCAGCCCCCAGCGTTCACGGCCGAACAAGTAGCCGACACCATGCTGGCGCTCACCAAGGTCCACAGCCTTAACTGCTGCTTCATCCGGGCCGCGCACAGGTTTTGGCACCTCGCGCGAACGGGCTGTTGTTGCGTAAACGAAATTCAGATCAGCAATTGCAGCTTCCGTGGTCTCGAAGACCTGAACCTTGTCGATCACATGGTCCGCCCGGCTGGCAGCAGCGCGCGCCTTCTCACTGGGCCAGCCATCGCGCGGATTGACGATCCGAAGGTCAACCAAGCCGAAATTGGCCATCGCCCGGGCGGCTGTTCCGATGTTTTCGCCCAGCTGTGGCTCACATAGGATCACCGCAGGCGGCCGCGCAGTAATTGCCCGCGCTTCGTCTCTGATTTTTGCGTTTTTGCTCATGCAGCGGGATTTAGCCGAACGGCGGAAACTTTTAAAGCCCCTGCATTCCCAACCTGCACCGGAGATAACCGGGTCCGTAACGAACGTCGTCTTGAGGACTCTGAAAAACAAACTCCAAACAATCAACTCAGACACAGCCAAATCAAGGCACCTATTACGAGAGCTTTAGCAAACCTCCCAACCCAAAGCGGAAACATACAAAAAGGAAATAAAACAAAAGCCCATGTTTTTTGCTTTAACTCAACACTCTCTTATTCTTCCTCTGAAAGAGTGCGGGCGTGTTCTATTAGCTATCAAAGAAGGGTGCCATGCAACGTGCGGCAATCATTTCAGCTATAGTGATGGGGTTTGCGATTGGACTTGTGCCAATGCCGGCAGCTTCCCAAGAGTGCCCCCGCGGCGGCACGCTGATCGCTGGCGCAGGTGATTACCGGCCCTACAACATCGTTGAAGATGGAGAAGTCCGGGGCATGGACTTCGAGGTGATTGAGACAATCCTCGGCAAGCTCGGCTGTGATCTTGTGAAAGTGCCCCTGCCCTGGACCCGGCACCTCAATGCCTTGCGCAACGGCACGGTGGACATCGCAACGCCTGTTACAAAAACACCTGAACGTGAGGCGTTTGCACATTTCTCAGCGCCCTACATTCAAGCCGACGAAGTGCTGTTCGTGCGGGCAGAAAACGTCGATACCTATGAAACCCTCCGCGACTTCTTCCAGAACGATAAACGGTTGGGTGTGGTACGGGACTATGCTTATGGCGGTTCGTTCCCAGCTCTCTCGGAAGCCTATCCGAATCTGATTGAGATGACGGACAGCCTGGAACTGAACCTCAAACAGCTTGAGCTCGGCCGGGTCGATGCGATTTTGGGAGAAACCTATGTCGTAACCTCGGAGATCCAGTCGCTCGGTCTCTCAAAGGTGATCAAAGCGACGAACGCGGTCGTCGCTTCAGAGCCAAATTATATCATGTTCAGCAAAAAGAGCGTCTCACAAGACTTCGTCGCCGCGTTTTCCAATGAACTGCAAACCATGCAGGAGAACGGCGAGTTCGACCGCATCACGGCGCGCTACAAGGACAGTGACGGTGCAATCAACTGATCAGATTGGGTATTGATCCTAAACAGGCTGCATCCTTCGGGGCACGTTTTACCACCTGTTTCCGTAAACCACCTTAATTGCCTTTTCCGCGCCGTTTGCTAGAACACCCACGGCTTTTGCGGCCTTCGCCTTTATGAGGGCTGGCAATTGATTGCGTACAATTGTATACGCTCTTCAAACTCCGCCCGGAGGCGCCTCCCTGCCCCGGCAGATCCCGTTGGACCATCAGGAAACGTGAGCAACATGGCCGATATTATCTACACCAAGGTTGACGAAGCGCCGGAACTGGCATCTGCTTCCTTCCTTCCGATCATCCGCTCCTTCACCAAGGCCGCGGGCCTGACCATCGGCACCAAGGACATCTCCCTTGCCGGCCGGATCCTGGCGACGTTTCCGGATTTTCTGACCGATGAACAGAAACAGTCGGACGATCTCGCGCTCCTTGGCGATATGGTCAAACAGCCGGACGCCAACGTCATCAAGCTGCCAAACATCTCCGCCTCGCAGCCGCAGCTGAACGCAGCCATCAAGGAGCTGCAAGCCCAGGGCTACAAGCTTCCGGATTACCCATCTGATCCGACGAATGATGCGGAGAAAGACATCAAGGCCCGCTACGACGCCATCAAAGGTTCCGCCGTGAACCCGGTGCTGCGCGAGGGCAATTCCGACCGCCGCGCACCGAAGGCCGTCAAGGAATACGCAAAGAAGAACCCGCACCGTATGGGCACCTGGGCGTCTTCTTCCAAGACCCATGTTGCGACAATGGGCGAGAACGACTTCCGCTCCAACGAAAAATCCATCACGGTCTCCGCTGCTCAGGCCGGAACAGCACAGATCGTTTTCGTTGCCAAGGGCGGTTCAGAATCCGTTCTGAAAGGCGACTGGCCGCTGGAAGACGGCGATGTCATCGACGCCACCTACATGAGCGTCAAGGCACTGTCGGCATTCCTGGAAAAGGAAATCCAGGACGCCAAGGACCAGGGCATCCTGTTCTCGCTGCACATGAAGGCAACCATGATGAAGGTCTCCGACCCGATCATCTTCGGTGTCTGCGTGAAAGCGTTCCTGAAGGACGTTTTTGAAAAGCATGCGGCAACGCTCAAAGAGCTCGGCGTCAACCCGGATCTCGGCATCGGCGACCTGGAAGCCAAGGTGGCCACGCTGCCTGCCGACAAGGCGGCAGAGATTCAGGCTGATATCAAGGCTGCGCTCGATAACGGCCCGGCCATGTACATGGTGAACTCCGACAAGGGCATCACCAACCTGCACGTTTCATCAGACGTCATCATCGATGCCTCCATGCCGGCTCTCATCCGCGCAGGCGGCAAGGGCTGGGGTCCGGACGGCAACGAGGGTGATGCCAAGTGTGTTATCCCGGACAGTTCCTATGCTGGCGTTTATTCCGCCGTCATCGATCATTGCCGGGAAAATGGCGCCCTCGATCCGGCACAGATGGGCACAGTTCCGAATGTTGGCTTGATGGCCCAAAAGGCCGAGGAATACGGCTCCCACCCGCAGACCTTCAAGGCGCCAAGCGACGGCACCATTAAGGTTGTCAGCGCGAGCGGTGAGACCCTCATCGAGCATGCTGTTGAAGGCGGCGACATTTGGCGCGCGTGCCGGACCAAAGACGCTCCGATCCGCGACTGGGTGAAACTCGGCGTCAACCGCATGCGCCTCTCTGGCATGCCGGGTGTGTTCTGGCTGAACGCTGAACGCGCTCACGATGCGGAGCTGATCAAGAAGGTGGAAGCGTACCTTCCGGATCACGACACATCCGGTCTGGACTACCGCATCCTGGCGCCGACCGAGGCCGCAAAATACTCCACCGAGCGCATTGCCCGCGGCGAAGACACGATCTCCATCACCGGCAACGTACTGCGGGACTACCTGACCGATCTTTACCCGATCCTGGAAGTCGGTACGTCCGCAAAGATGCTGTCGATCGTTCCGCTGATGAATGGCGGCGGCCTGTTTGAGACAGGTGCCGGCGGCTCTGCGCCGAAACACGTTCAGCAGCTGCAGGAAGAAAACTACCTGCGTTGGGATTCCCTTGGTGAGTTCTGCGCGCTCGGCGCCTCTCTGGAGCACCTTGCCAACGTCAAGGGCAACGCCAAGGCCCAGGTTCTGGCCGATGCGCTCGACAAGGCAATCGAAGGCCTGCTCGACAATGACAAGTCCCCGGCCCGCAAGGTCGGCGGCCTAGACAATCGCGGCAGCCACTTCTACATCGCGCTCTACTGGGCACAGGCGCTGGCCGCTCAGGATCAGGATGCAGAGCTGAAGGCCCAGTTCGCCCCGATCGCCGAGGCGCTTTCCGCCAACGAAGACAAGATCGTTGGTGAACTCAATGGCGTCCAGGGATCTCCGGCTGACACCGGCGGCTACTACCACGCCCCGCAAGCGAAGGTCGACGCTGTGATGCGCCCAAGTGCAACGCTGAACGGCGTCATTAGCTAAGGCCAATAAGCCAAAGTTAAAGATACAAAAGGCGGCCCGAGTGGCTGCCTTTTGCTTTGCGTTTAAAGGATCCCGTGTCACCTTCTGGCAGCGCCTTGTCTGTAGCGCCGAAAGAAAACCGCATGGAGGATAAAATGAATGCAGCAGATCTGAAAATCATGAACTCGATGCCAGTCATCTTTTGGGCAAAAAACGAAGATGGGGTCTATATTTTCGGCAACGACACCATCAACGAGTTTGGCGGCGGCGTTGTGGGCAAGACCGATCATGAACTCCCTTGGGCAGACACCGCGGATGGGCTCGTAGCCCATGACAAAAAAGTTCTTGCAGCCGGGAAACCTGGCTATATGCATGAATTCGTTCATAAGTCGTCTAAGGGTGAAGCAACCCTCAACGTATGCAAATGGCCAGGTGAACTTGACGGCGTTCGCTGCACGTTCGGCATATCCTTCATTATTGAGGACTAACCAGCTTCATGGCCCATTCAATCAAGGCGGTCCTCTTCGATAAAGACGGCACGTTGCTGGACTTTGATGCGACCTGGGCGAAGCCACAAGAACAGGCAGCAGTATTCGCGGCAAATGGCGACGAGCTATTGGCAAAGCGTTTGCTGGTCGCCGGTGGAATGGATACGGAAACTCGAAAAACTACGGCTGGCAGCCTGTTTGCTGCCGGCAACGCGCTGGAGATCGCGCAGGCATTTTTAAACGAAGGCGCCCCGCATGACCTTGAACTGCTGACATCAGAATTGGACCGTATATTTCTGGAAGGGATGCAGAAGGCCAGACTACTGCCAGGGCTCGAAACGTCGCTCCGTCAACTGCACGATGCAGGTTTCATTTTGGGCGTCGCAAGCAGCGACAGCGAAGGCTCTATCGCCGCCTTTCTGAACACCACCCGTGTTGCGGCCCTGTTTTCATTCATCGCCGGTTATGACAGCGGTCACGGGCACAAGCCCGGTCCCGGCATGGTCGAAGGATTTGCACGCGCGAACCAAATCCCTGTTCACCAAATCGCGGTCGCCGGCGACAACACGCACGATCTGGGAATGGCGGAAAACGCCGGGGCTGGCTTGAAGATCGGTGTCCTGTCAGGGACAGGAACCGCAGCCGACCTCAGCCCGCTCGCTGATCTGATTCTCGAAAGCTGCGCGGATCTCTCCGACCAGGTGCTTGTCCGCCCGTGATCTGATCTTAGCCGTTGCCGGATTGGCAGCCTAGTGCAACGCAGACGCAACTTCTGTTTTGACGGCACCGACGGATTGCGCCAGGATCATGGCTCGATATTCCGGAAAGGCGACAGCCGGGCTCCACAGGAACCCCTGTCCCAAGGTACCGCCCCAAAGCTTCAAATAGTCTTTTTGAAGCGGCGTTTCGATGCCCTCGGCGACAGTGTTTAGATTGAGCTGATGAGCCATGATGAATATGAGCTCGACAATGGTCCGGCGATCCGCACATGTCGCAATATCCATGATGAAGGAGCGGTCGATCTTCAAAGTGTCGAAGGGCATATTCGCCAGACTGCTAAGGCAGGAATATCCCGTCCCGAAATCATCAATTGCGAATTTGACACCTTTTTCCCGGATGGGGCGAATGCGATCCAGTACAGTGTCTGAGTAGTCCATGAGGCTCGACTCGGTGATTTCCAGCTCGACTTTTTCCGTCGAGACGCCACTCTCGCTCACTGTTCCGATAGTTTCATCGATAAAAGTTTCTTCCTGAAACTGCGCCGGGGACACATTCACGGCAACCGATGTGTGTAGCCCTTCTTCGTGGAGGTGCTTGGTATCGTTAAGCGCTCTTTGCAAGACGAACCGGCCAATAGGTGCAATCAACCCCCGTTCTTCGGCGATCGGAATGAACTTGGCGGGTGACACTTGTCCAAGAACCTCATCGTTCCACCGGAGCAAGGCTTCCGAACCCACGATCCTGCCATTTTCAGGGATGACTTTTGGCTGATAAAAGACTTCCAATCCGCCCGTATCAACCGCATGCCGGAGGCGATCAGCGATCAATTCGCGCTCATTGGCCTGAGTTCGCAGCGCCTCACTATAGGAAACAGCCCGGCCCCGGCTCGCCGACTTGGCCTCATACATCGCCAGATTGGCATTCTTCATGACTTCTTCTGCGTCGGCGCCTTGTTCGGGATAGGTGACAAACCCCGCACTGGCACTCACTGAAAGAGACATGCTCCCGATCTGGACCGGCCTGCTCAGAAGCCGAAGTACGGTCTCTGACACCTCGGTCAATTGGTCCGGATCTGCCAGACCGGGTAGGATCGCGACAAACTCGTCTCCGGAGAAACGGGCCAAAGCAGGTGCATTCTTGGTGTGCGGATGGGCAACCTTATCGAGCAACCTGCCCAGACGTGCCGCAAGCTGCCGCATGACCTCATCACCAACACGATGGCCATGCATGTCATTGATAAGCTTGAACCGATCAAAACCAACATAAAGAACCGCGCCTTCCGCGTCCGGCTTTTGGTCGATCATCGTTGCGGCCAGCTTGTCCAGCTTGGCGCGATTGGCCAACCCCGTGATCATATCGGTATAAGCAAGCCGTTCGATCTCTACGATGTTGGATCGCTGGGTCTGCAGCATATGGCGGAACGCCACCTGCAAATCGCCGACCTCCCCCGGCGCATCGGTCTCAAGGTCGCAATCAAGATAACCTTCCGTAGCTTCTTTCGCCGCTTCCGTGACCTCGCTGATCCCGGCGGTGGCCTTGTACATCAGCCAACCAAGAGCCGGAATGAACGCGAATGCAACGACGCCCAATAGAGCGACCACCTGCCACAGCGTGTTGTAGAAGATGCCAGCAATCTCTGCCTTAGACACGCGGACGAGCACGCTACCAACGGCCGTTCCGTTTCGAAACACAGGAAGAACGTAGTCGATCGAACCAGTTGTTTCGTGCAGTTTGGCCTCACCTGTGAGCGCCGCGTTGAACGCATATTCGTTGAACTGCACTTCGCTTGTCGGCGCTGCCGACATGAAATCGCTGGCGAATTCCTGCCCAAACCGGCTGTAGGCCTTTGCTGCGGTCACGTGATCGTCTTTGGCAACTGCATTCAGCAGCCGCTCCATCTCACCGTAGTTCTTGTTTTCGATTTCACGTGCGGAGATGTTTGCGACAAATTCCGCTTTTTGCCGTGCGTCTCGCTCAAGTCGTTCTGTTATGCCCGACACTTGGGAGTAGTAGCTGATGCCTATGAAAAAGAAGGAAAATCCAAGGATTCCGCAAACTGCGTAAAGTGTTGACCTGACAAACACCCGCCTCAGGATATTTTGGCCTGCCGTTATGACACTCACCGGCATCCGGACCCCCAACAAAACTCAGCCGTTCTGGCATCTATGCGTTCTTGGATAATCTCATCGGGATTAATTCAACAAACAATGAATATTGGCAGCAAAATGCACGCTTTTGCGCTTTGTAATGAAGTATGCTGGGGTCGCTAATCAGAAAAAGCTGCACACATTGCACGGCACTGGTTATTTCGCCATTGTCAACGCTACGGAAGGCTCTTCCGATACATTAGTAAAACCATAAAATGGTACGCAACTTCTGACACTCGCAATTGCTGCGTACCAAATACTACACCGGCGCCTACCGAATTCCAACGTTCCGCTAGCGCAATAACTCAGAGATTTTTTAAGAGGTTTTTGATCGAAGTTTCTCCTTGACCCTGCCTGTTCCCTTTGCCATAACCACCACCCGAACCGTACCGTACGGTTCTTAAAAAATCACCGAGCCTGCCCGTACCCAACAGTTGACCGAAGCCAAATGCCAGCCGCCAGTTTTGACATCGCCACTTCCCGCCCGGACGCTGCACCAGAGTTCTCGCCGCGCCAGCAAGTGGTCTTGCAGCATGCGCTGACGCTCTTGGTCGAAGGCGGCGAAAAAGCTTTGACCACCGCGGGTCTTGCGCGCACGGCAAGCTGCTCCAAAGAGAGCCTCTACAAATGGTTCGGCGACCGGGATGGCTTGCTCGCAGCCGTCGTCGCTTATCAGGCGAGCCAGGTGCAGTTTCCATCTGAAAGCGGTGCAACGGCGGATCCGGACACGTTCCGGGCCCACGTCACAGCTTTTGTCGAAGCCTTGCTCGCCGTCCTGTTCTCGGAAAGCTCATTGGCCCTGAACCGGCTTTCGATCGGACAATCGAACACCAATTCCAACCGTCTCGGCCAGCTTTTGCTTGTGCGCGGAAAACACATGATTTCAGCCCGTGCGCGCAACATGCTTGAGACCGGCCGGCGCCATGGGCTCTTGAAATTCGACGATGCGGAGGACGCTTACCAGGTGCTCTACGGTTTGGCGATCCGCGATGTCCATATCCGTCTTCTTCTCGGCGAGACTGCAAGTGCCGCCGAGAAGGATCTGAAAAGCCAGGCAGAAACAGCCGTGGCCCGATTTTATCAACTGTTCGGGGCCTGACCCCGGGCGGAGGAAACAAAGAACATCAGGCCCGGATCAGATCCGGTCTTGATCATCATCTCAAGGAAAGGGAATTCCCATGCGTGTCTATTACGATCGTGATGCTGATCTGAACCTCATCAAGTCCAAGAAAGTCGCCGTCATCGGCTATGGCTCCCAGGGCCGTGCCCATGCCATGAACCTGAAGGACAGCGGCCAGAAGGAAATCGTTGTTGCCCTGCGCGCCGGTTCAACCACTGCACTGAAAGCAGAAGCCGATGGCTTTAAGGTCATGACCGTTGCAGAAGCTGCCGCCTGGGCCGACCTGATGATGATGGCGACCCCGGACGAGCTGCAGGCCGACATCTACAAGGATCACATCGCCGACAACATCCGTGACGGTGCTGCGATCGCTTTCGCCCATGGCCTTAATGTTCATTTCGGCCTGATTGAGCCGAAATCCACGGTCGACGTCCTTATGGTTGCGCCAAAGGGCCCAGGCCACACAGTACGCGGTGAATACCAGAAGGGCGGTGGTGTCCCGTGCTTGATCGCTGTTCATCAGGATGCATCCGGCAATGCGCATGACCTTGGCCTGTCCTACGCTTGTGGCGTTGGCGGCGGCCGCTCCGGCATCATCGAGACAACCTTCAAGGAAGAGTGTGAAACCGACCTCTTCGGCGAACAGGCCGTTCTCTGTGGTGGTCTGGTCGAACTGATCCGCGCTGGTTTCGAAACTCTGGTCGAAGCTGGTTACGCCCCGGAAATGGCTTACTTCGAGTGCTTGCACGAAGTGAAGCTGATTGTCGACCTGATCTACGAAGGCGGCATCGCCAACATGAACTACTCAATCTCCAACACGGCTGAGTGGGGCGAGTATGTCACCGGTCCGCGCATCGTCACGCCAGAAACAAAGGCGGAAATGAAGCGCGTTCTGGAAGACATCCAAAACGGCAAGTTCACCTCCGATTGGATGCAGGAGTACCGCGCAGGCGCTGCGAAGTTCAAGGCAACCCGCCGTCTGAACGATGCCCACCAGATCGAAGAAGTTGGCGAAAAGCTTCGCGGCATGATGCCCTGGATCAAGTCCAACGCTCTCGTCGACAAGACCAAAAACTAAGGCCTCGCCTGCGTTGGACTTGTCCATGACAAGAAAACCTCTGCGTTCGCCAAAGGCGAAACGCGGGGGATCAAGTCCAACGCTCTCGTCGACAAGACCAAAAACTAAGGTTTCTGCGACGACGAATTGCAAAACCCCGCTGGCAACAGCGGGGTTTTTCATTTGCGAACTGACCAGGCCGCTAACCGATTCCGACTTGGAGTAGCTCAGCACCGCGATACGTTTTTGAGCAGTTTGCGCAACAAAAGACTTTCAGCGAATACACTTTGATGAAATTTTAGAGCGCAGAAACAATTGGCCAGAAACCCGTACTGCCCTAGAGTTATGAGCAAGCGCCACGATTGAAAATCCCGGAGACCGGTTTTTATGACGCCATTGCCACTGTTTTCGGCAAACATGCTCATTTTGTCGGTCTTCGCCATTTCTTTTTTGGCAATTTCTTTCAGTGCCCGTCCAAACCGGCATTGGCGAAGCTGGGCGGCTGCCAACGCCTTGTCCGTCGGCGCACTCGCCTCATTTGCAAGTCTTTCTGCCTTGCCGCCAATTGCAACTTATATGCTGCCGAACATCCTCCTGCTTGCCGGGTTCGGATTTCACTTGCACGCAGCACGCAGTCTCAAGCAGGTTTCAACCCCGTATGGTGTCGTGATCGCACCTGCCGGTGTCTACATTGTTGTAGCCGCCTTGGCTTACGTTTTTGAGGTCTACGCCCTCGCCTATGTTGCTTCCAACCTGCTTTTTGCAGCGCTTTGTATCAGCATCGCCGCAACCTATGGCTCAGCGGCGTTCCGCGGTCTGGTATCCAGCCTTGCGCTGATCATCGCCTTTGGTTTGCTGGCCCTGGAGGCAGGTCTCCGAATACTGCACGGTGTCCTGGCTGAGGGCCCATTCGGCCCCGGCATGATCGACGACGGGACAGTCAACATTCATTTGATGATTTCGTTGATTTTCATTGCCATTTCCGGTGCGTTTTCTATGGCGATCTCCTTTGAGCAGCTTGCGCGCAACAATCACGAGGATGCCCGGCGGGATCCGCTTACCGGGACCTTCAACCGCCGGGAATTCCTGCGGCGCCTGGAGGGACAACTACAGCCTGCAACGGGAGCACATTTTGGTCTGATACAGTTTGATCTGGACCATTTCAAACAGGTCAACGACCGGTTTGGCCATGTGGCTGGCGACGAAGCGTTGGTAAAGGTCTGCCAGGCGATCCGCCACCATCTGCGCCGAAGCGATTGTTTCGCGCGCCTCGGCGGGGAGGAGTTTGGCCTCCTTCTACCAAATGTTGGCCAGGAAGACGCGGTTGTGATCGCAGAGCGAATCCGCAGACTGGTCGAAAATCAGTCTTACGAGTTTGCCCCGGACGGATTTCAAATCACCATCTCGGGCGGCATGTATCACGGCACCGGCGAAAGCCTGACACCGACAGATTTGTTCAAAATCGTCGACACCGGCTTGTACACATCCAAGAATGCAGGCCGCAACCGGATCACCATGGCCGCTCAAGAGACGGAAACGCCAAAATTCTCTGAGGAATTGGCGCAACTTGACGGCCTCAGCCAGCCTGAAAATGAGCTTCAATCAGCCGTGTGACCTCGGCATCGCGCGCAGTTTCGCTTTGACCGCCAATAACGACGACGATCAACTGTTTGCCGCCGCGGCGGGCTGTGGCAACGAGATTGTAGCCAGACATGCGCACGTATCCGGTTTTCAAACCATCAACGCCCTGGACCTTGCCCAGCAGGTTGTTGGTCGCCCGGAATGTCCGCCCATTGTAAGTGAACGACTTTGCCCGGTAATAGCTGGCATATTGCGGAAACCGGCGCTTCAGTGCGAGGCCAAGCTTTGCCATGTCGCGTGCTGTGGTCACCTGCGCCGGATCAGGAAGACCGGTGGCATTGACAAAACGGGTGCGCGACAGGCCCAGCGCACGGGCCTTTTGGGTCATTTCACGCGCAAAAGCGGCTTCACTGCCGGCGAGGTTTTCAGCAACGGCCACGCCAACATCATTGGCGGACTTGACGGCCAGTGCCCGGGCCGCCTGCTCGACCGAAATCGTGCTGCCGGCCTTCAGGCCAATCTTGGCCGGTGGCTGAGAAGCCGCGTTTGCCGAAATATTCAAGGGGCTCGACAACCGGTTTTCGCCGGAACTGACGCTCTCAAACAGCATGTATAGCGTCATCATCTTTGTCAGGGACGCCGGAAAACGCGGAGCATCTGCGTTGACAGCATAGAGTTCCTGGCCCGTTGCGGCATTCAGCACAAGGGCCGAGAAGCCCCGCTCCTGAGCGGTTGCCGGTGCATAGCTGACAACCGGCAAAGACGCGGTCTGAACCGCTGCAGCCTGACCGGATGACGCGCCAGATTGTGACGGCGCACCTGCCGTTTGACAGGCGGCCAAGGACACCGCCAGCACAACCGCCGAAAGACTGCGCAAAAAGCGCGAAAAACTCATGATGCCCCTCAAACTCACCTCGTCCGCACGGCCTACGGTTTCAGCTTGTAACCCGTTTTAAAGATCCAATGAACAATCGCAAGAGAGACGGCCAAAAACAGGAGCGTCATGAAAAGCGAGAGCCAAAGAGAGACGTCGGCCTGGCCGTAAAAACTCCACCGGAATCCCGAAATCAGATAGACGACCGGGTTGATCAGCGTCACCTTCTGCCAGACCTCAGGCAGCATCGAGATCGAGTAAAAGCTTCCCCCCAGAAAGGCGAGCGGCGTCACAATCAAAAGCGGGACGAATTGCAGCTTCTCGAAATTGTCCGCCCAAATACCAATGATAAAACCGAGCAAAGCAAACGTGATTGCCGTCAACAAAAAGAAGGCCGCCATCCAGAACGGATGTTGGATTTCGATGTCGACGAAAAAGTTTGCTGTGATCAAAATGATCAAGCCGACCAGGATCGACTTCGTCGCCGCGGCTCCGACATAGGCGATGGTGATTTCCAGAAATGAGATCGGTGCCGACAAAACCTCGAAGATCGTGCCTGTAAACTGCGGGAAATAGATACCGAATGAGGCGTTCGACAGGCTCTGCGTCATCAAAGACAGCATGATCAGCCCCGGCACGATAAACGCGCCGTAGGAGACACCATCCACCTCGCTAATCCGGGAGCCGATCGCTGCCCCGAACACCACGAAATAAAGTACCGTGGAGATGACCGGCGAGACGATCGACTGCATGATCGTACGTTTGGTGCGCGCCATCTCGGCAAGATAAATCGCTTTGACCGCTTCAAAATTCATTTGTGTTGTCCTCGGACAGCGGAAGAGTAATCAGGTGCCATAGCGATCAGTCTCCCCTTTTCACAAGATCGACGAAAATATCCTCAAGCGACGACTGATCCGTCTGGAGATCATGAAAATACACACCGGCCTTCGACAGATCTGTCAGCAATGCAGTAATCCCGGTGCGTTCCCCTTGCGTGTCGTAGGTGTATGTCAGGCTGCTGCCGTCCTCAGACAGCTTGAGATCATACTTCTGGAGCTCCGGGGGAAGGTCTGTTACGGCGCAACTGAGTGACAGCGTCAACTCCTTGCGGCCAAGCTTTTGCATAAGGCGGTTCTTGTCTTCAACAAGGATGATTTCGCCCTTGTTGATGACCCCTACCCGGTCGGCCATTTCTTCCGCTTCTTCGATGTAATGCGTGGTCAGGATGATCGTGACGCCCTTGTCCTTGAGCTCGCCAACGATGCGCCACATGTCATGACGCAGTTCCACATCAACCCCGGCGGTCGGTTCATCCAAAAACAGAATCTCCGGCTCATGCGCCAGTGCCTTGGCCACCAGAAGACGGCGTTTCATACCGCCAGAAAGAGCCATGATCGGGTTTTTTCGCTTGTCCCAAAGGGTTAGGTCCTTGAGGATCTTCCCAACCAGATCCGCGTTCGGTTTCAGACCAAACAGGCCCCGGCTCAAGGCCACCGTATCACCAACCATTTCGAACGGCGCTGTTGGCATCTCCTGGGGTACCAGACCAATCATCCGCCGCGCCGCGCGATAGTCTTTCAGTGCATCGTGCCCACCAACGGTGATGCTGCCCGACGTCGGCCGGACGAGGCCGCAGATTGTGCTGATCAAGGTTGTCTTGCCGGCACCGTTCGGACCGAGCAGCGCGAATACCTCGCCTTTTTCAATCTCAAGCGACACCGATTTCAGCGCCTGAAACCCGCCATCATAGGTTTTTTCCAGATCTTGGACGGAAAGGATCGGCGCCATGAAAATCTAACCAGTTTTTTGAAATGTATCAGACCGGCAGACTGCGGGTCGTTTGGGCGGGCACACTCGCATGTGGTCCAATCAACTGCAAGATACAAGGCTGGCTTCATCCTGACAGTTGGTGTCAGCAGAGGACCGTTGATTGTTTCGAATGGCGAAACACTGCGTCCAGCCGCTCTCCTATGGGTTTCCGGGACAGATCCTCTATCTTCCAAGGTAACATTCAATCAAGCCTGGAACACAACATGTCCGTTCGCCCCGTCACCCATATCGGTTCGACCCAGTCCACACTTGAAGGCGCTGGCGTCAAGCTGGAACGGGTCTTCGGTTTTCAAGATCCGGAGATGCTGGATCCGTTTCTGATGATGGACGATTTCCGCAACAACCGCCCGGAGGATTATCTCGCTGGATTTCCCTGGCACCCGCATCGGGGCATTGAGACGATCACTTATGTTCTGAAAGGCACCGTGGAGCATGGCGACAGTCTGGGCAACACAGGCACACTTGGCGCAGGCTCTGTGCAATGGATGACTGCGGGCCGCGGCATCATGCACCAGGAGATGCCCAAAGGCGATGAAACCGGCAAAATGCACGGATTTCAGCTCTGGGCCAACCTGCCCTCATCCCTGAAAATGACGGAACCTCGCTATCAGGACATTGAAGGTAAAGACATCCCCGTCGTCGTAGATGATGACGGTACTTCCGCGCGTGTCATCATCGGTGAGTTCTGGGGCAAGAAGGGGCCTGTCGACGGAATCGCAGCCGACCCGCAGTATCTGGATGTTCATGTTCCGGCAGGACGTAAAAAACGTTTCAAGGTCGATACTTACAAACAAACCTTCGCATACATCTTCGAAGGTTCAGGCAAGTTTGAAGGTGCTTCAGATCCATTTGGCGTGCTGACCGAAAAGGAGTTCGGGGGCGAAGAGCTCAAGATCCGCGACCAGACCGGCGACCGCACGCTGGTCATATTCGGCACGGGCGATGAGATCGTGGTTCATGCCGGTGAGAACGGGATTCGTTTTCTGCTGGTCTCGGGAGCCCCCATCAAGGAACCTGTGGCGTGGCACGGTCCGATCGTCATGAACACCCGTAAAGAACTGATGCAGGCGATCACGGAACTCCAGAACGGGACATTCATCAGGTAGGCCATCAACCGCCTTGCAACTTTCACATTCAATCACTACGGCTGTCTGATCTTCTTTGATTGGACAGCCATGCGTTTAAAACTCCGCGCCGCGCGTGCTTACGATGCTCCGGCCCTCACCAAAATCATGCACGATGCCAAGGCGGCCTGGGGCTATCCGGAAGACCTGATGCGTCAATGGCGGGAACATTGGCAAATCACACCGGAGATGATCACCGATCATGAACTGATCGTTGCCGAAGACGCCGGTCATGCGATCGCTTTTTCCGGATTGGAGCAAAACACTCCTCGATCCGTCACGCTTGAGTATCTCTATGTTTCGCCAAGCGCTCAAAAGAAAGGCATCGGCACCCTGCTTCTCCAGCGCAGCGAAGATCGTGCCCGCCAGTTTGGTTGTGACAAGGTCACTCTGCGCAGTGAGGTGAATGCAGGCGGTTTTTTTGAGCGGAGACAATACAAGACTGTCGGCCAAGAACCCAGCAAGATGGCGCCTGGCCGGTTCATGCCCCTGATGGAAAAGACACTTTCGGGCAATGTAGTGCCGATTTCCGAAATCACGCTGTCGGTTTCATCAAACCCTTGGGATTTTGAAACGGACAATGCCGCCGAAATATCCGCACACTTTGTGGAGCAACAAAGGCGGATCCCGGAGCTGTGGAACGGCAGAACGCTTAAGCTTACCAGTCATTCATTTGACAGTGGCGCACTCACCGGCGTTTGCACCGAATGCTCTTATGCCGCGTTCCTGACTTGGCGGGACTGGGGCGCTCCGGACCTAACAACATTCAACCTCTTCGGCTCCGCAGTCATACGCTCATCGGACGGCGCGCTCCTCTATGGTGTCATGTCCGCCCATACAGCGACCGCCGGTCAGATCTACCCACCTGGTGGCAACCTTGATCCGTCTGACGTCGGCCCAACAGGGCTGATCGACATCCGGGGGGCGATCGCACGGGAACTGGAGGAAGAGACTGGGCTTCGCCTGAATGAACTTGTGCCAGACGACTTACTGATCGTTTTCGACGGTGCTCGTATCAGCGTTGCGCAAGTGTTCGACAGCAACCAGCCAGCGGAGCCGTTGCGCCAAGACATCATCGCGCATTCTCTGGCCTCTGAGGAAAAGGAGTTGGCGGACGTGCGGATCATCCGGTCCATACAAGACCTGGACCATCCGGCTATCGCCTCCTATGCCCGGGCTCTCGGGGCCCATATTCTGCGGTAATCGCCGTGTCACGGTGACGGGCGCACTTTCGTCAATAAAATCGCGTGGATCACTTCGCAGATATTCAACATTCGGCAACTGAAGTTTTTTACCTTCGGCACCAAAGGGCCCGACGGCCCGGATAGCCGATTGCCTGACATGACTGTACGTGGTGACAGGAGCACGTAAACACTTCATCTTATGCGCCAATAGATCAACGAGAAAGACGGCCCACCTGCCATGAAACAGTTTCTCATGGCTCAAATAGCTCGTCCTCGGTTCTCAAAATGAGAAAGCGCCACCTATCTTCGAAAAAGTGAAATTAGCAATGAAAAATGGTAAAAACAACGACAATACTATCGCAGTTGAGATTGCAGACCTAATCTTTGACAATATAGATTCTGTCAAAACACACCTTAACTTAGATAGTTATGATACAACTGCTGTTGTTATGAGAATAACCGCGGCATCCGATGGCGAAGGTGGTGTCTCTGAAGCGAAATTAGCACAGCAGCTGAATATTACCCGCCCCACCATGAACCGGATCATCCGCAGACTTCTGGATACCCACCACATCCTAGCGATTTCAGACACTTCCCCTAAAAAATATGTCTTTAATTTCGACTATGAACCGGCCCAGTCCAAGTCAGACTCCAAACGCGCCAAGTTAAACTTTCAGCGGTCAGTAATAGATCGCTGTGTTGCCGCGCTCCTCGCCGTCTTCTGGTCGTTCGAGCGTTATCAATTTGATAATGAGGACGAATAGCGCTTGAAGGCGGAGTGTATGCTCAGTAACATGATAATAACGCTGACGATATTTCAGCAGGGTTGAAGTCTGGGAATTATTTTTATTTCGGGCATACCGTCTTCAACTTGGGGTCACTTTGTTTTTTTCGGAATTCGGGCTGCTCGCAAACGGGTCTATTTCTATAGTTTGCACGCAGGCTGGCCAAGAAACCTTTCAATGGACTGCTTCTCCAAGAGCAGTCCATTTTTTTGGTTTAACAGCGCGGTGAATCACCGATCCCCTTCTTGGAATTCAGTCCTTCGCCACAAGCATCACATACCCATGCCCCAATGCGCGAGGGTTGTCTTCACCGGGAAAAACACGCGTTTATCAAAACACCGGGGATCTGCCAAAAGCGGGCGCCAGCCATGTTCAAGGCAAGAGTTTGTTCACCAACAATCGGCGCAAAGGTCTGGCGGGACTTGCGAAGACATGCAAAAGTCCGCTCACCTTCGAACCTGAAACGCGTTCGATCTCCAGGGAGAACACTGTATGAGCCGCAGCTACGCGATCTTGGACGTCTTTACGAACAAAGCTTTGGCCGGAAACCCACTGGCTGTTGTGCTTGATAGTGAAGGCTTGAGCGACGAGCAGATGCAGAAAATTGCCGGCGAGTTCAACCTGTCCGAAACCGTGTTTGTCTTCCCTCCGGAAAATCCCGGGCACTCAGCATCAATGCGGATTTTCACACCGAAATGCGAGCTGCCGTTTGCGGGCCACCCGACTGTTGGCACCGCTATTTTAATGGCCGTGGAACGGTTTGGCGATGTTTCTGGCGAACAGGATGCTGTGGTTGTTCTCAAACAAAAGATCGGTACGGTTCGCTGCGCCGTGATCTTGCGGGAAAACGCAACAGCTTTTGCAGAGTTTGACATACCCCGGCTCCCGGAACCGGCCGGACCGACGCAGAATATTGAGTTAATTGCAGCGGCTCTGAACCTTGAACCATCCGATATCGGCTTTGAGAACCATGCACCTTCCCGTTTCAAGGTCGGTCCGGCGTTCACGTTCGTCCCTGTCCGGGATCTGAATGCCCTGGCCCGGGCAAAACCCGTTCCGGCAATGTGGAAGAAAGGCTTTGGCAACGATGACCATAACGATGCCTATGTCTACTGTCGTGAGACCCGGTCTCATGACAGCGCGTTCCACGCCCGCTTGTTTGCACCTGACATGGGCATCATGGAAGATCCGGCAACCGGCTCCGCGGCAGCCGCTTTTGCGGGCGTGATCCGGCATTATGACGGCCTGACAGCAGGAACCCATCACATCCGGATCGAACAGGGCTTCGAGATGGGCCGTCCGTCGCTGATCGACCTCGAGATCGATATTGAAAACGGTGACATGCATGCCATCCGGGTTGGCGGACAGGCAACGCTGATCGCCCGGGGCGAGTTGTTTCTTTAGGCCGCAGCCATCGGCCATAGGCCCGATCATATCCGAAAAAACAAATAAAGCCCCGGCACCATCCGGGGCTTTTCAGTTTTGGCGCTTTGCAGCATAAGCTGCTTTATTTCGCGTGGGCGTCCCAGGCATCGGCCAGTTTCTGCCCCTCCGGGTGCGCCTTGCTAAAGAGGACATACATTGGGACCGTTCGAAGAACCGCACCTTTACCGATGGAGCCCGCATCAGCACCCAGGGTGTTTTCAACTGACAGGCTGCCGACAACCTCATTCTCGATCATGATATCGGCACGGCCAGCTTGAAGGAATTTCCATGCATTGTCTTCTGAAGACACGATGTGAATGTCAACACCGGCATCGGCCAGTGCACTTTCATACCAATAGCCGGAGAGCCCAACCACTTTCAGGCCTTGGGCCTTGATATCCTCAATCGAGGACACCGAAACGCCGTCTGGGTGCTTTTCCTTGTTGTAGAAGATGACATCGGTTTGCTCTTCAAGAGGAACTTTCGGATAGATGAAATCCGCAGCCCGATCCTCGGAGTGTGACCAGGAGAATGTGGCTGCCGTATCCCCGCGCCGGGCAACTTCGAGAGTGCGCTTCCACGGCGAAAACTCAAGCTCGACATCATAGCCAGCGGCCTTCAATACATCGAGGACACGCTTGGTATGCAGGCCTTGGTCCGGAAGCGACTCGCCGATATAAGGAGCCCACTCGCCAACACCGATTTTGACGGTATCTGCTTGAGCAGCGGCGGTTAGGCCAAAGGATACGACGACTGCAGATAGGGTTTTGATGAGTTTCATGACTTCCCCCGTGTTGATACTGATCGGGAGATGGCACGAAATTTCTGGACAGCCAGTTAACAAGGACAGATGAATACATACACCCGTTGAAAATCAGAAATACAAAGTGAACGATGTATTTCGATAATAATAAAAACCAAAAATAGACATCGAATACCTCAAATATTTATAGGCAATATTGCACATAAAATGGATCCGTAACGCTCAGGATAACGGCCGTATCATCTTAGAAGATGATACTCCCGCGGCCCGCCATCGACAGCGCCGTCGTACATGACAAGCAGATCAAACGAGTCCCGGTTTTCCGACAAAACCAGGACGGTCTCTGCTTTGTGGTCCCTATCCGGCATCTTTAGATCTGCCAGTGTCGAGAGGGTGAGGCTTGGGAACCGGAGATGGTGAAGCGCATAGTCCCCCTTTGATTGAACGGGACCGGACAACACGATCAAGCCATCAGAAACGGCCGCGAGATCCCGAACCCCGGCCCCACTCCCGAGCGCCAGCTCAATCACGTCCAAATCCGGTTTTGAGTTGGAAAACAGCGCATCGACATTCACACTGCGCAGAAATGCGCGGCCATCGACGGAAGGACCGCGCAGGCCAATGTACAGCCGGCCATCACGGTATGCGAGACCTTCGATGTTAACGCCGCCATCCCCCTCACCCAATGGCTTTTCAGCATAGTGGCCAATAGGATCCGGCGCACCTTTCAAGATCGCTCTGAGCTCATCGGTCCGCTCGATCACAGGGGCAACCGTCTTCTTGGAAAACTTGAACTCCGGGACCCCGGTCTCTCCATCAACCGGAAACCGGAACAAAAAGAAAGAGGAAGAATTGAACTCTGCTTTCTTGCGGCTCAGCCCGTGCGACCCGACGATATAGAAAAACCCGTCACCGTAGGCGGCGCCTTCCGCATCGATCTCGCCGGTTTTTGCGCCGTTAAGCTCCTTTGGCAACAAACGCATGGATTTACCCGGAATGATCCGGTTACCGTCTAGGGTGAAAAACTGCGTTCGCTGCTTTTCATCCAGCGCGACGACACAGACCGGCGGAGCGACTGGGGCGCAGGCAGCACCGCTAATGCTCTTGCGCAGCTTCTTCTTGCCGTCGAACTCAGGTTTTACCGACCATTCTGCGACAAAACCTGGCTCATCTGCACTCGCAAAACCTTGTAGCGCCGATAATACAGCCAACGCTCCGACTAAGGCACACATCAATGTTGCTGTCTTACGGATCACCGCTCTGCTCCCAAAAGTGTTTCGGATATCGATCCTAACAAAACATCCGTCAAAGCCAGCCCGTTCCAACGACCAAAATATGAACTCCTGAGTTCTCTCTACCTCGATCAAACAGGGTAAGCTCCGCAAAAGCTGGTTGCATCAAAAACAATCCTGCCCTAAGAACTACGAACATTAACGCACCAGTCACTCTTTGAGAGCACACTTGGCGCCGTGTTTTGGAACGACCAAAGGCCATAAGAAGACCCATGATCGCGCAGCGCGACATTGTAGCATCTTCTATCGACGCGCAGATCCTGCAGCGCGGCGGCCTTCTCCTACTTGGCGATCTCCTTCTTCTTAGATGCCCCTGAGCGTCGGCTGTTCGCATGTTTTGAAGCGAACGGGCACTTAGGGGAGAATTCTTAGAACCGCATCAGAAAATCCGGATCGCGCGCCCCACCCGAAAGCTCAAAACGGCCCGATCCAGCTAAGGGACGAAACATCATGACTGCCACTTCCGAGAAGGATCAGATCCGCATCTTCGACACCACCTTGCGCGATGGAGAACAATCGCCCGGTGCGTCCATGACCCTGGAAGAAAAGCTGCAAATAGCGGAAATTCTCGATGAAATGGGTGTCGACATTATCGAAGCCGGTTTCCCGATCGCCTCCAACGGTGACTTTGAAGCCGTACGTGAAATCGCCAAACGATCTCAGAACTCAACCATCGCCGGTCTGGCCCGCGCCATTCATGCCGACATCGACCGGTGTGGCGAAGCTGTCAAATACGCGGGAAAAGGCCGGATTCATACCTTCGTTTCCACCTCCCCGATCCATTTGCAGTTCCAGATGAACAAGAACCAGGAAGAGGTTCTGGAAATCATCACCGACACGGTTACCCGCTCCCGCAACCTGATCGATGATGTCGAATGGTCCGCCATGGACGCGACCCGCACGCCGATCGACTATCTGTGCCGCTGTGTGGAAGCCGCTATTAAATGCGGCGCGACCACGATCAACCTGCCGGATACCGTCGGTTACGCAACCCCGGATGAATACAAGGCGATGTTCGAGCAGATCATCGAGCGCGTCCCGAACTCCGATCAGGCCATCTTCTCGGTACACTGTCACGACGATCTTGGCTTGGCGGTTGCCAACTCCCTGGCTGGTGTTGCCGGCGGCGCACGGCAGATCGAGTGCACGATCAATGGCTTGGGCGAGCGTGCAGGCAACGCGTCCCTGGAAGAGATCGTCATGGCGATCCGCACCCGCGGCGATATCCTGCCTTATGAAACCCAAATCGACCCGCAATTCCTGGTCCGCGCGTCTAAAATGGTGGCTGGCGCTTCCGGTTTTGCCGTTCAGTACAACAAGGCCATCGTCGGCAAGAACGCGTTTGCTCATGAGAGCGGCATTCACCAGGACGGCATGCTGAAAAACGCAGAAACCTACGAAATCATGCGTCCGGAAGATGTGGGCGTCAAAGCCACGTCTTTGGTCATGGGCAAGCACTCCGGCCGTCACGCGTTCCGCGACAAGCTGCGTGAATTGGGCTTTGAGCTGGGTGATAATGCCCTGCAGGATGCCTTCCGCCGCTTCAAGGATCTGGCCGACCGCAAGAAGCACGTCTACGACGAAGACATCGAGGCGCTGGTCGAGGATGAAATCAACATCCTGGGCGAAAGCACCAAGGTTATCGCCCTGACGGTAATTGCCGGAACGGGCGGACCTCAGAAGGCGATCCTGACCATGGATGTCGACGGTCAGCATGTCACGAAAGAAGCGACCGGCGACGGCCCGGTCGATGCAACGTTCAACGCGATCAAGGCGATCTCGCCGCACGAGGCAACCTTGTCGCTCTACCAGGTGCACGCGGTGACCGAGGGCACGGACGCGCAGGCTGAAGTGTCTGTCCGTCTGGAGGCAGATGGCCGGATCGCAACCGGCAAAGGCGCGGATACGGACACGCTCGTCGCCTCTGCAAGGGCGTATGTTTCCGCCATGAACAAGCTGGCGCAACGCCGGCAGGCGAGCAATCCGGGGGCTCTGCAGGCCGTCTGATCCGAAGGGACAGCAGGTCCATAACCCTGAGAACAAAAAAGCGGCGCCGGAAGGTGCCGCTTTTTTCTTTGTGCACTGGACTATGCGGACATCAAGCGCTCATGAGGTAAGTCTGCATCGACGGGCTGAGCATCTGGAAGAGATCAGCCTGAATGCCATCGATGACCTTGCTCTCCCGATGAGTGAAACCGGCGTCCAGGACAACCTGCCGCATGGCCCGATTATCGACCCGCACGACGGATACGAGATGAGAGAAATAGGTTTCCCGGAAAAACCAGTCAGTCAGCGCTTTGCACAAACGCCGGGGCACATTCGACATCTTTCCGTGCGTGGACGGCAGGCAATAGCCAAGACTGATTTCAGACGTCTCGGACAAAGGCGTGAACCCTGCCCAACCAAGAAATTCCCCATCTTGTGTCTCGACCTTCCAACGGGAGACACCGAAGTCATCTTGTGACTGGAGCGCGGATTGGACAAACTTTTCGGCAGCCGTGGCTTTGCAGGCTTCACTGCGTTCCAGACATCCGTTACCGCCGCAATTCACCTGAAGTGATTTGATGAAGTCTGTGTCCGATAAGGACAGCGGAACAAGGCGAATGGTGTCGCATTCGAGAATTATCGTCTGCATATCATCCTCCCGGAAACCGGCTTTGGAGTTATCCATGACGAGGGTTCGCGGCCTCGTTTCTTTTCACAGGGCTGATGTAACCCTGAATTGTGCCTTTCGCATGACAGACCAAAGTATAATGCCAAAATATCGATGAAAATATTCGTATTTACAACAAGTTAACGTGAAACTCGCAGTGCACTGCACAAACTTCTGGCTTCACTCAGCGCGCAGAAACTCATCGGCAATTCGGGCAGTGTCAATTTCATTTGACGGGTCAAGCCGTTGCCAGTCCGGCATCTGATTCCGGAACCAAGTTTCCTGACGTTTTGCATACTGACGCGTTGCAACAACAAGCCGGTATTCCGTTTCCCCAATGTCGCTGCCGCCTGTTAATAACCCTGCGATTTCCTTTACACCAATGGCCCGCATGGCCGGCAATTTATATGACAACTCCCGCGCGAGCAGTGTTTTGACTTCTTCGATTCCCTCCAGGCTCAGCATGAGGCGGGCCCGTTTTTCAATCCTTTCGTGAAGCCATGGACGTGGAGGCGCAAGCACCAGACACAGGCAGTGTTTGATGTCCAAAAGCGGTGGAGACTGCTGTTCGGTCTGGAGCTCTGCCAGCGGCCGGCCGGTGGTTAAAAGCACTTCCAGCGCCCGCGCCAAGCGCTGCGGATCATTGAGCCCTTCAGCGCCGTCCCTGTCGCCCGCCTTTGCCAATGCTGCCTTGAGCTCTGAAACGCCGCCGTCGTCCGCCAGAGACCGGGCTTTTACGCGCACGTCTTCCGGGATCTCGGGGAGCTCGGCAAAGCCCTCCGTCAATGCCTTAAAGTAAAGTCCGGTTCCGCCAACGAGGACCGGGATCTGCCCGGCAGACCAGATCAACTCCAGTTCGTCTGACATTCGGCGCAACCAAGCACCCGTCGAAAAGGCCTCCGACGATGGCAGGACGCCATATAGGCGATGCGGAACCTCTGCCTCCTCGTCTTCAGATGGGCGCGCACTGACAAGGCGCAGATCCTCGTAAAGCTGCATGGAATCGGCATTCACAACGACCCCATTGACCCGTTTTGCCAATTCAATCGCCAAGGCTGACTTGCCGCTTGCCGTTGGGCCCGCTATCAGAATGGCGCGCCGCTTGTGCGCACTGCCCGGCCCTGTTTCAAAGGATTTGTCCATGTCCCTCGTCGCTACCCTGGTGTCAAAGCCAACCGCCCCTGCCGTAGGCGGAGATTTGGCTCAAAGGGCGGCGGAGGCGCTAAAGTCTGACACGCCGCCAACCACACTTAATCCCGGTGTAGCTGCGGATATCTTCTTTGATGGGGTCGACGCAAGAGCTGCCGACACAAAGCTACGGGAAATCATAGCTGCCGCACCGGTTGACGTATTCGTCCAGCCAGTGAAAAGCCGCAAGAAAAAGCTGCTGATTGCAGATATGGACTCCACCATGATCCGCCAGGAATGCATCGATGAACTGGCAGCCGAGCTCGGCCTGAAAGAGAAAATCTCCGAGATCACCGAGCGGGCCATGCGCGGTGAGATAGATTTCGAACCGGCCCTTCGTGAACGGGTTGGCCTCCTCAAGGGCCTGCCGCTTTCTGCCATCGACAGCGTTCTGAGCAATCGCATCACGCTCATGCCCGGTGGCCGCACGCTTGTGCAAACCATGAAAGCCAATGGGGCCTATTGTGCTCTGGTTTCAGGGGGCTTTACCCACTTCACAGGCACGATCGCCGCCATGCTCGGCTTTGATGAAAACCAGGCCAACATCCTTCTGGAGGATGATGGGAAACTCTCCGGCCTTGTCGCAGAGCCGATTCTTGGACGCGATGCCAAGCGCGATCGTCTGGAAGCACTGGTCGCGGACAAGGGACTGTCGTTCGATGACACGATAGCAGTTGGCGACGGCGCCAATGATCTGGCGATGATTGAGCGCGCAGGAGCCGGTGTCGCCTATCGAGCAAAACCGGCGGTCGCTGCGGCGGCCGACTTCCGCATCGACCATGGCGACCTCACCGCCCTCCTCTATTTCCAGGGATATGCGGATCAGGACTTTGTGCTGAGCTAAGAGCTTTCACTAAGCAAAAAGGGCGCCGATCGGCGCCCTTTCGATTTCACGTCAGGTTCGAAAACCCTAGTTGTCCTCGATCCGAACCGGAACGAAACGGACATCGCCGGTCGGATTGGCGAGAAGCAGAAGCGCTGACCGGCGGCCGTCATCCTTGAGCTTCTGGATTTCCGCTTCGACATCGGCTGGTGTCGAAACACCTTCCTGGGCGACCTCCTTGATGACATCGCCTGCCATCACCCGTTTTTCTTCTGCGGAAGACCCAGCCTCGACTTCGGTCACAACAACCCCGGTCACGTCTTCTTCAATGGAAAACTGCTGGCGCAATGCGTCATCCAGCTCCGCCAGTGTCATGCCCAGCACCTTGCTGGTCTCAGCAGGCTGATCCGGCTCTTGCTCTGCAGGAGCGCTTGCCTCGGCCACCTGGTTTTCTTCAAGGCGCTCCAGGGTCACACGGATCGTGACTTCCTCGCCTTTCCGAAGCACAACGACATCGACTTCCTTGCCAATCGCTGTTTCGGCAACCATCCGCGGCAGTTCCCGCATGGATTCAACGGTCTTGCCGTCAAACTTGATGATGACGTCTCCAGCCTCGATGTTGCCCTTGGCAGCCGGGCCATCGTCAGTTACGCCGGCAACAAGGGCACCTATGGCATCGTCCATGCCAAGGCTCTCGGCGATCTCATCTGTCACTTCCTGGATCCGAACGCCAAGCCAGCCACGGCGGGTTTCACCAAACTCGCGCAGCTGATCGATTACGCGGATGGCAGTCTTTGCCGGGATCGCAAAGCCAATGCCGATGGATCCGCCGGACGGCGAGATGATAGCCGTGTTGATGCCGATCACGTTGCCGTCCATGTCGAACAGCGGACCACCGGAGTTGCCGCGGTTGATGGAGGCGTCCGTCTGAATGAAGTTGTCATAAGGACCCGCATTGATGTCGCGGTTCCGAGCGGACACAATACCAACAGTCACCGTGCCACCAAGGCCGAACGGATTGCCGATTGCCATCACCCAGTCGCCGACACGTATGCCGTCAGAATCGCCGAAACTGACTTCCTTCAGAGGCGTTTCCGGCTCCACCTTGAGAACGGCGATATCTGTTTTTTCATCCGTTCCTATCACTTCGGCACGCAATTTGGTGCCGTCGTTAAAGTTTGCCGTGACTTCGTCAGCACCGTCAATCACATGGTTGTTGGTGATGATGATCCCGGCTTCGCCGTCCAGAACAAATCCAGAACCGAGGGACTGGACACGGCGTGGCTGATCATCGTCGCGGTTCTGGCGGTTGAAGAATTCTTCAAAAAACTCCTGGAAAGGAGAGCCTTCGGGAACCTGTGGCATCGGAACAGACCGCTGTCCCTGGACTGTTTGAGCCGTAGAAATGTTCACCACGGCATCCGCCAGGTTCTCGGCAAGGTCTGCGACACTTTCAGGTCCATGGCCGTCATGCGCATGGGAACCCTGGAAGGGAGTAACCGCAATCAAACCGCCGAGCATAATGCCAGCCGTTGCACAGACAACGCGCGGCATGCCTTGGCGTAATAGTTTCAGAGCCATAGGGCTTTATCCTCCATACCAGCCATCGTGACTGTCGTGAGAGTGCAAACGGGACTGGGCCAGGCCCAGAACTTAGCTGATAATATAGAACGGGCGGGAGGTTTTGGCCCCTCCCGCCCTTAAACTTTTCGCTATCCGCGGATGATCCACACAAGAAATACGCCAATAACGGCTGCGCCCAGTCCTGCGGCACGCAATGTTTGGTCCGGTGTTTCCAGAGCGCTGCGCATGACATTCTTCATGCCACCTGGCGCAATCGCGTACAGAACTCCTTCCAACACCAGGACCAAACCGATCGCCGTTAAAAGCTCATTCATTGCGCGGCGAGCGAGGGTGACCGGATATCTTCCACATCGTCAGATCCACTACCGTTGGCCGGAGCATTCACCCCGGTTGGATCCTTGAAGAACCGGAAGAAGCTGGAATCCGGAGACAGGACCAAGCTCGTATCGCCCGCTTGCAATCCAGCTTCATAGGCCTGCATGGACCGGTAGAAGGCAAAGAACTCAGGATCAGCGCCAAAGGCTTGCGCGAAGATTTTGTTTCGCTCTGCATCCCCGTCACCGCGAATGATTTCTGAGTCCCGGTTGGCTTCCGCCACAAGAACGGTCGCGTCACGGTCCGCACGGGACCGAATTCGACGGGACTGTTCTTCACCCTGAGCTCGGATCTCTGTTGCTTCACGCTGACGCTCGGTCTGCATGCGGGCGAAAATCGCCTGAGAGTTTGCATCGGGAAGGTCTGCGCGACGGATCTTCACGTCAACCACCTCGATGCCCAGCTCTGCTGCGGCTTGAGAGACTTCCTGCCGGATCAGCTCCATGAGACCGGACCGGTCATCCCGGACGATCGCCTCGAAAGACGCCTTGCCGAGCTCAGAACGCAGCGAAGACTGCAGGAACGTCGAGAGACGCTGGTTAGCCGTCCGAATGTTATTCACGCGCTGATAGAACAGAACCGGGTTGGAAATCCGGTAGCGCGCGAAGGCATCCACAACGAGACGCTTCAGGTCAGCCGCGATAACTTCCTGCGGGCTCATGTCCAGGTCGAGGATACGCTTGTCGAGATAAACAACGTTCTGAACGAACGGGTATTTCAACTGCGGGCCTGGCTCCTGGATCACACGATCCACCCGTCCGAGCTGCAAGACCAGAGCCTGCTGCGTCGGGTTGACCACAAAGATCGAGGTGTACAGCAGGAAGCCGAGTACAACGACAACAATACCAAAAATACCGCTACGCATGATCAGTTCCCTCCCGTGCGGGTGGACTGGCCGCCACCGCGTCCGTTGAGGTCGTTTAGCGGCAGGAAGGGCAAGACGCCGGATCCGGACGACTGGCTGTCGATTATGATTTTGTTATTCTCGCCCAAGACTTTCTCCAGGGTTTCCAGATACAGGCGTTCGCGGGTCACATCGGGCGCGAGTTTGTACTCCTGATAAATTTTCGTGAAGCGCTGCGACTGACCGGTTGCCTCGGCAATGGTTTGTTCCTTGTAGGCATTTGCAGCTTCCAGAACCCGAGCTGCTTCGCCGCGCGCTTCCGGAATTTTCCGGTTGGCGTAAGCTTGGGCTTCGTTCTGGATCCGCTCTTGGTCGGCACGCGCCGCTTGAACGTCACGGAATGAGTCGATGACCTGCTGTGGCGGATCAACCTTCTGCATCTGAACTTCGGTGATTTCGATACCGGCCAAATAAGAATCGAGCGTGCTCTGCATCAAAGTGGCCACGTCGTTCTGAATGGTCACACGGTTTTGCGTCAAAATCGCATCGATGTTTGACTCACCGACCACTTCACGCATCGCGCTTTCAGCAACCGCTTTCACGGTGCCTTCAGGATTTTGAATGTTGAACAGGTAATTGGTGATACCATCACGCGTGTTTTTGATACGCCACTGGACCTTGAAGCCGACGTCAACGATGTTTTCATCACCGGTCAGCATGAGGCTTTCTTCCGGGACATCGCGGGAGCGGACTGCGCCGGTGTTGGTGAAGAGCTCCTCAACACCAACGGTGGTTTCGCGCTGCTGCTCGACCTGCGGCTTGTAGACCTCACCAATCGGGTATGGCCAATTGTAATGGAAACCGGTGCCAGTCTGGTCTGTAACCTTACCAAGCACAAGTTCGACACCCACCTCACCGCGACCTTCGTCAACGATGTAGACACCGGTGGCGAGCCAACCGAGGACACCAAGTCCAATCACAATGAGAACGCCCAGGATACCGAGACCGCCGCCACCACCTGGCAGGACGTTTTTCATGCGGTCTTGGGTGCGTTTCAGGAGTTCTTCAAGGTCAGGCGGATTGCCACCGCCGCCGCCACCGCCCCGATTGGGACCACCGCCCCACGGACCATTGTTGTTTCCTCCACCGCCGCCCCATGGGCCGCCGTTGTTTCCACCACCCCAGGGGCCACCACCGCCACCTGACTGATTGCTCCAAGGCATCAAGATTTCCTTCTGTGAACTCCAGCCCCGATAACCGCGGCTGGATTTTGGCTTTCGCCCGTTCTGACTCAACGTAGGTTATAGGGAAGTTACCATGTGCTTTCAACGCAGCACCCGGCTTCCTGCCATATCAACAACGCGATCTTCCCGGACCGCAGGTGGGCTATTTGCACTCGATTTTCAAGCCCCAATAGGTGTTGAACCGGACTTGAATGGCCGTTGGTAAGTTCTAATGCGACGCAATCATGTCGATGTGGGGTATATCATCTTCTAAATAGACCTCGGAAACCGTCCGAAACCCAAGGGATGCATAGAATTTTTCAAGATGAGCCTGCGCGGAAAGGTGCACTTGTCCAGCAGGCGCAATTTGCCGCGCCTTTTCCATGCCCGCCAGCATCAAGTCCCGGCCAAGACCAAGGCCGCGATGGGACTGCGCTACAACGACACGGCCAATCCGGACCGCGCCATCGTCACTCGAAGACAATCGGATTGCGCCAGCGAGCGCGCCGGTTTCCGCATCGCGCAGGAGATAATGCTCAGTGTCCGGATCTTTGCCATCGATTTCCGGAAAAAGGCAATCCTGTTCCAGCATGAACACATCCTGCCGGAGTTTTAAAAGATCATGTACGTCCCGTGGGCTCAAAGCGTCAAATGTATTCCAGGCGCCATTAAGCTTATTCTTCAATATTGTCTCCAAAGGTCGCGTGAGTGCTCATTTGCGCCGATAGGTCACAAAGGTAAAAGGTGCACTGTCTTTTTCCGTTTGCTCTCCGGATACCCGGGCAGTTTCCGACCAGATAGCAGTATCAATCTCAGGGAACTGCGTATCTCCGATGGGTTCGGCAGCGACCTCGGTGATTTCCAGACGATCAGCTAGGTCCATCGCCTGGGCATAAATCTGACCACCGCCGATGATCGCGATCTCATCTGCTGATGTGTCTGCGGCGATTTCACGCGCACGGTCTATCGCACTCTGTAAAGAGGTCGCCGCTTCGGCGCCGCCGGGCTTGTACTCAGGATCCCGCGATATCACGATGTGCGGACGGCCAGGCAAAGGTTTTCCGCCAAAGGACAGAAACGTTTTCCGGCCCATGATGACAGGCTTGCCCAAGGTCATGGCTTTGAAGCGCTTAAGATCGGATGACAAGCGCCAGGGCATATCATTGTCGGCGCCAATGATCCCGTTTTTGGCCACAGCAGCAATAACGACAATTTCAGACAAAACCCACTCCCGCTCGATTCTCGATGATCAACCGGCTCGTAACACGTGTACCAGCCGGAAAACGAGCGCTTTTTCATACGCGGCGCTTTTGTACGGCACGGGCTTGACCTTCCTGCAACTGGAAGCCCTATCGTCCCACCCTATTATTCCGAAGACGACCGGCCCTGCGTTCTAAGCCCGACAAGCCCGGTCCCATCCTCGCTGACACTTTTATGGCCGTGAAGACAGCATGAATAGAAGACAGTTCCTTAAATCAATATCTTCCGCTGCAGCGCTATTGAGCATGCCGCGATTTGCAATGGCAGCGAGCGGTGATGGCTTTATTCAGCTTGAAGCCGTCAAAGGGCAAAGCAGGCTTTACGGCGAAGATGGCGGCCTGTCCGATCTATGGCTCTACAACGGGAAACTCCCCGGACCGGAAATCCGCGTAAAGCGCGGGGAGCGGGTCAAGGTTCGCTTCAAGAACAGCCTTGACGAACCGACATCAGTCCATTGGCATGGTATCCGGATCGACAATGCCATGGATGGCGTTTCCGGACTCACGCAGCCAGCGGTGCAGCCCGGTGAGACCTTCGACTATGATTTTGTCGCCCCGGATGCTGGAACATACTGGTATCACGCCCATCACATGAGTTGGAACCAGGTGCCGCGCGGGTTGGCCGGTCCCCTAATTGTTGAAGAAGAGGACAATCCCTTCTCACCGGATGCTGACATTATCCTGTCGCTGTCCGATTGGCGATTGGACGATAATGGCCTGCTCGATACGGCGAGTTTCGGTGCCCGGCATGATTTCTCTCATGCTGGACGGCTTGGCAACTGGTTGACCATCAACGGCACATCGCTGCCCGACATTCCGGTCAGAAAGGGCCGCTGGCATCGTATCCGCCTGATCAACACCTCAGCCTCTCGTGTCCTTGATCTGGCCCCGTCCCGTTTTGGCGCCAAGGTCATCGCACTGGACGGTCAAGGCTTCGGCACGGCCAGAGACATTGACGGCGTCATACAGCTCGCGCCTGCCCAGCGCATGGATCTCGTGATGAAGCCAGACAGCGCCGGCCCGATCCCCTTTGAGATGATGACAGGCCAGCCGTTCACCTTTGCTAATTTCGTTGTGTCCGGTGAAAAAGCAGAGCCAAAGGAACTGAGAGTTCCAGCCCCCAACTCTCTTCCAGAACCCGATCTTGTGAACGCCCGGTCTTTCCCGCTCGACATGGCGGGCGGCGCCATGGGCCGGATGCAATCAGCAACAATGGACGGCCAGGAACTGTCCATGCGGGAATTGGTGCAGGCCGGAAACTTTTGGGCGTTCAACGGCCAGGCGGGCATGGGTGACAAACCGCTTTTCTCCGCAAAACGCGGCGAGACAATCATTTTGGAAAGCACCAACAACACCGCCTTCCCCCACGCGATCCATCTGCACGGCCATCATTTCCGTGTTCTGGAGCGCAACGGCGAGAAGCTGGCTCATCCGGACTGGCGCGACACATTTACAACCCAGCGCGGCGAAACCGTGAAGATTGCATTGGTCGCTGACAATCCCGGCAAATGGCTGGTTCACTGCCACATGCTTGGCCATGCGGCCTCCGGCATGATGGATTGGTTCGAGGTGGCGTAAGTCCGCCTCTGCAGTGGACCGCCGCACGAGACGGGTGGCGCGAGTGGGCTCGTTACGGCTATGTTGGCCACATATCGATACTTGCACATCCAGATTGACTGTTTCTGTGACCACTTCAATTTCAGTTTTCGCGGCGACCCGCAGCGGTTCAGCTCTAGCCCGGTGCCCTTTTGACTGACCCGGACCAAACGCAGGTATTTCCGGCGGCAATGACCGACGATATCGTCGCTTCGTCCCGAGACGGGATCATCACCATTGATCCGCACGGCGTGCTCACCTCATTCAACCCAGGCGCTGAAGCGATCTTTGGGCTCACGGCAACCGACGTGGTCGGACTGACCGTTGCCGAAGTGTTCCTGCCGCTGGAAGATCTCGACGCCTTCACAGACTGTGTGCTTGAGGCTGTCCGGCAGCCGGACAAGGAACACGTTGCGACGATCAGCCTGGAACGGCCGGAGGGTATCCTCCACCTCAGTGTCCGGACGGTCTTGCTTCACCGGAAAGGCTCGGATGAACGCATTGGCGTTCTGGTCATGATTGCCGATGAAAGCGAGCGGGTGGAGCTTTTGACCCGAACGGCCGACCGCGAACGCGAGCGGGCAGCGACGGGGCGTTTCATTGTTGCGATCCTGACGATTTTCAGCGTGTTCACACTACTCCTGGAGCCGATCCAGAAACTCGCACGGGCTCATTTTTACGACCTCGGCCCGGTAATCGCGCTCCTGACACTTGTCATCATCGCGTTTTTCCTTGACCGCTGGTCCTCTCCGGAAAGCCGGACCCTGAAGCTCAACCTGCGTCCGGAAAGGCGCTATGTGGTTGAGAGTATTGTTTGGTCGTTGGGATTCTGTGTCCTGATGACTTTCGGAAAACTGATCTTCATTTTGCTCGCCCGCGAGGACGGTGCAACGCCGCCTGAACTGTTCAGTTTCCTGGTTCTGGACGACGGAACACGGGTCCGGGAGCCCGGGTTGTTTCTCATCGCATTGGCGATTTACCTGGTTTCGGTGCTGTTTCAGCAATTTGCGATCCGCTGCGCCATCCAGGCACCACTCCAGAGTTTTCTCACCGGCGTGATCGGCCCGGCAGGCTGGGTCGCCAATCTGGTGTCCACACTCCTGTTCGCGGTTCTTCACGCCCATCTCAATCCGCTCGTATCGCTCGCCGTGATTGTTCCGTCTCTTCTTTGGGGCTGGTTGTTCATGCGCTCCGGCAGTGTCGTTCCTTCAATCATTTCCCACGCCATCATCGGTGTTTACGCGATCTTCATCTTGGGGATATTCGCTGGTCTGGACCAGGTATGAGCCGCAATCGGAATTTTTCATGATCAAGAACGCAGCACCGGCCGGTAAAAGGCCTAAGGTTTTGATCGTGAACGCCTATGTCGATCCGTGGCGCTCTGCGGCACCCATGCGCTTGTTTATTCCGCGCGCGATGGCACCCTATTATCTTGCCGGGCGGCTAGATAAAACCAGAGCGGACGTGCGCGTCTACGACGAAGTCTATCACGGGGCGCTGCTCAATCCCCGTCTGCTTGACTGGCCGGACATGGTCATTCTGACCGGATTGACGGCTGCCTTTGACCGGGCCCGGCAGTTGTCTGCCTATTTCAGAAATGCCCGGCCGGATGTCACGGTCGCTATTGGCGGTCCGATTGCCCGCACACTGCCCGCTCTGTGTGCTGACGTCTTTGACTATGTCTGCCAGGGCGATGTCGAGACCTTCGATGATTTCATTGACGAAAGACTCGGGGCAGATTGTCGGGCAGAAAACCCCGCCCCCCGCTTTGATCTTGCGGGCTGGTCCTACGGCCTTGGATTTGTCGAGACGACAAAGAATTGCAATTTCAAGTGCGCCTTTTGCTCCCTGACCGGCGAGGGACGCGCCTATCAGTCTTATTCGTCGGCCGGGATCACCAGCCAGATCGAGGCTGGCGGCAAGACTTCCATGCTGATGGTGCTGGACAACAATTTTTACGGCAACAACCGCGCGGATTTCGTACGCCGGACGGAACTCCTCGGCGACCACTGGCGGCGCGGCAGATACCGTGGCTGGGGGGCATTGGTCACCGGTGATTTTTTCAAAAACCCGGAGAACCTGGCCATCATCGCCGCCAATGGCTGCAAAGCCTTGTTCTCAGGCGTTGAATCACTCGATCCGGCGGTCTTGAAAGCCTACAACAAAAAGCACAGTCTCTCGTCCGATCCGAGGTCGCTGGCGCGGCTGTGCGCCGAGTACGGGATCCTCTTCGACTACGGCATGATGCTGGACTTTTCCCATCAGACGATCGCAGAAATCGACGGGCAGATCGACGGATTGCTGGCCAGTCCGGAAACACCGCTGCCGGCGCTGATGTCCTTGACCATTCCGATCCTCGGCACGCCGCATTTTAATACTGCCGCCACTGAAGGGCGTTTAATGCCGAATGTGCGTTTGGCTGACATGGATGGTCAAAAACTGGTGGAGTGGCCGAAGGAACCGCTGGAAGAGGTTGTTCCGTATCTTGCAAACCTTCTGCAATTCAAAGGCCGGAAGCTCGCGTTTTCCCGCCATGCGGTGCGCCATGCATGGTCACGGCGGCATTCGTTCGATACGCTGCAAACCTTGATCAGCATGCTCGGCCCGATCGTCCGATATGCGGGCGGTATCCGTATCGGAGATCACCGGCAAATGCATCAGACGTGGCGTGAACCGAAACGTACTTTCAATGCAATGACCGAGCCGCTGAGTGTCGCCTACGAGCCATTGCACCGGATGGACGCAAAATTCGCTAGGTATTTCGAACCGCTGTTCCTCACCGACGCGAAGGGGCAGCTCACCCAGCCAATAGCGGACGCGATCCGTCCGCCACTGCCACGGACAGCCCATGAATTACTAAAAAGCGATGTGGCTTGAAGTGCAAATAAGCAGACGAAAACGTCAGGTATCGTACTCGCTCAGATCCTGAGGCGCATGCAGCAGCGTGGTATCGTATTTCGGCAGATCGTCCGTCATCTGGAGCCAGGGCAGCTTGCTTTTGTAGTTCACATGGAATTCAGGCTTGAAGGTTTCAGGGTGCTCCAGCGTCGCGGCATAGAGGTGCATGCCGCCTTTGTAGTGTTCGGCCTCGAAGGCCATGGGCGTTCCGCACGTATCGCAAAAGTGTCTGTAGACACCTTTTGAACTTTCCAGGGATCTGGGCGTCGCACCTGTCCACCTGAAATTCTTTGATGGCACGCCGAGCCAGGCAACCAACGGCGCCGAGCAATTGCGGCGGCAATCATCACAGTGGCAATAGCAGCCCCAGGTAACCTCACCGGTAAATTCCCAACTGGTCTTCTTGCAAAAACAGTGCCCGCGCGTCGTCATGTCCTCTCCCGCATTCTCCGAACTCAGCTGGTCCTGCCTGGAAGAGCAGGCCCCACCAAATCTATTGCAGAATGAAAGGCAAATAGAGCCCAAGAATAGACAGGCACTTTCTCCAATCCGGCATCTGGCGCATCCGGATCAGAAGCTCGTCGTCGGTCTCACACCGCAATAGGCGCTGCAATGTGCGGATGCGGGTCGTAGCCGGTCAGTTCGAAGTCTTCATACGTGAACGCAAAGAGATCTGTCACTGCGGGATTGATCTTCATCTCAGGCAGAGCGCGCGGCGCTCTCGTGAGTTGTTCGCGCGCCTGATCGAAATGGTTGGAATAAAGGTGCGCATCACCAAGTGTGTGCACAAAGTCGCCGGGCTTGAGCCCTGTGACCTGTGCGATCATCATCGTCAGCAGGGCGTAAGATGCGATGTTGAACGGCACACCGAGAAACACATCGGCTGAACGCTGATACAGCTGGCAGGAGAGTTTGCCGTCAGCGACATAGAACTGGAAAAGCGCGTGGCACGGTGGAAGCGCCATTTCGTCCACCAAGGCCGGGTTCCAGGCTGAGACAATGAGGCGGCGGCTTTCCGGGCTTTTGCGGATCATCTCCAGAACGTTCGAGATCTGATCAATCGACTGGCCACTTCCGTCTCTGTAGGGAGCCGGCCAGGAACGCCACTGGTAGCCATAGACCGGGCCCAGATCGCCGTTTTCATCGGCCCAGTCGTCCCAGATCTTGACGCCATGTTCCTTCAGGTAGGCAATGTTCGTATCACCTGCAACGAACCAAAGCAGCTCGTGAATGATCGAGCGCAAATGCAGCTTCTTGGTCGTAACCAGCGGAAAGCCTTCAGACAGGTCAAACCGCATCTGATGGCCAAAGATCGAGCGTGTTCCGGTTCCTGTCCTGTCGCCCCGGTCGATGCCGTCTTCAAGGATCTTAGAAAGGAGATCGTGATATTGCTGCACGGCGGGCGCCCTTCGTCATACTGCCGGAAACGTATCGCTAACTTCGCAGATTCTGCCAAAAACACACCCCCTGCCCCGGACTTTCCCCAGCTCCGGCCACAGGACCGGCCGTCTGCCTGTGGATGATCTTAGCCAACCAAGCGCCGGTCCTTTGGCAAAGCCCTTTCAATTCAAACCGAAAGTGCCTATATCAGGGGTGCTGGTTCGCCAGCTATGGCAATAAATTGTCAGTGTAATAAACCTATCGGACCCGGGGGCGGTACCCGGCGCCTCCACCCAAGCCCATAAGGCTTAAAGCTTTGAGCCCATATGGGTTTCGGCGGGGGCGAAATAGGATCGACGAGGGCGTAAAGACTGTGCTTTTGCTCGGCATTGTACCACCGTTATCGGGCTATCTCAGTAGTTGCAAATGACAACACTGCTATGGACAACGCTGTAGCTGCGTAATGCGGTTCCGGTAGTCCACTAAGTCCTGTTGGTTAGCCCCTTCAGGCGGGGTTCGAAGGCACCTGGCAACAGAAGCCTTCACTTCACACTCCTGCCTGCGCAAAAGCGAAAGATAGGCCTCCGGCAAAGGCGAAACATTTGCACTGCCTATCGCCGCCCGCTCCATAAAGCGCTATCCTTGGAAAAGGGCCTTTCCTTTTTGAACCTTGCCCGTCAATGTGCTTTTCTGAGATGAAATTCAAAGCGAGATTCGACTGAACACGATGTCTGAAGACCTGTTGCGATACGATATCCTGATCCAGGATGCCCTGCGTGGTGCTGTGAAGAAAATCCTCGCGGAGGTTGGACGCACCGGCCTGCCCGGCGATCACCACTTCTACATCGCGTTTGAAACAACCGCACCAGGTGTGAAAATCTCCCAGCGTTTGAAAGAGCGCTACCCGCAGGAAATGACCATCGTCCTGCAGCACCAGTTCTGGGATCTGGCGATCGGCGAACATGCCTTCGAGGTTGGCTTGTCCTTTGGCGGCGTTCCAGAAAAGCTGCTGGTGCCCTTCTCAGCAATCAAAGGCTTCTTTGATCCTTCCGTTCAATTCGCGCTAGAATTCGATCCGGGCAAGACAGCCGAGGAACTGCCGGAAGACCTGCTGGAAGCGGTCGAAGAGCTTGCGAAGGCGGAACAGGAAACCACCGAGAAGCTGATGACAGCCGACAACAAGCAGGATGATGTTCCTGCTGTCGAAGCTGAGAAAAAAACCAAAAAACCCGATCAAGACACTGAAGACGGTGACGGCGGCGGTGAGGTTGTCTCGCTGGACGCTTTCCGGAAAAAAACCTGACCCTCAGGACAAGGCCATGAGCGCCGAAATTGTCAATCTGCGCCAGGCGCGCAAGCACAAGCAGCGGCAAACCAGGGAAAAAACCGCTGAAAGCAACCGCCAGAAGTTTGGCCGGACCAAAGCCGAACGCGAGGCGGACCGCCGGCGCCGGGACATGCATGAAAAGCAGGTAGATGGCCACAAGCTTGACGGACCGGCCACCACTCCGCCAGGCGACAATTAACCCTCATGGCGCTCCAGAAAAGATCGGTTTCCCTACACGGCCACCGGACCAGCGTCGCCCTTGAGTCGGAGTTCTGGGCGGTCATTGACGAAGCCGTAAGAGCAGAAAGTCGCTCCCTTGCCAGCGTGATCGCAGAAATAGACGACACGCGGGATCCGGACGATCCGCTGTCTTCTGCCATACGCGTTTGGGTGCTCAAACGGGCGCAATGGCGTGCTGATCAAAAAGCATAATTCATCAAACTTGAACCAGCGTCACTGGCCTGCCGGGATACCGAACTGTCCGCTTAAAAGATCTTCGATGGTGATCGGGCCATCAAGAGGCGGGAGGTCGGAGGCGGGTTTGGTTTCAGGCGCCGCGGATGCGCCGGTGAGATCCAGATTGTCGTTCGACGCATCAAGCACCGCCCGGATCCGGTCGGTCAGCGGGATCGGGTCATCCACTGGAGCATCGGCAGGGCTGGCGGCGGTTTCAACGGCTTGCGTGTCGGGCACAACCGGGGTCTGCTCGCTGTTCTGCGTTTGCTCCTGCTCCTGGCTCTCCCGCTCAAGCTGTTCCTGCTCCAAACGGAGACGTTCTTCTTCTGCCGCTTGCGCCGCTGCTTCTGCGGCAGCGGCAGCCTCGATCGCTTCCCGCTCGCGCCGCACTTTTGCTTCGGACTGGCGCTTGAGTTCGCGCGTCAAGCGGTCCCGCTCCAAGATTTCTGCCTGGAGGCGTTCCACCCGCTCTACTTCCTGCTCAAACGCGCGGAGCGTCAGATAAGCTGTGAAGGGCGTGATGTCGACACTGCGCGCAGGCGCTTCGACGGGCCCTTCGAACAGCAAACCAATCTGCGGCTCTGCTCCGGTCACCGCATTTTCGCCCGGATCGACCTTGAGCGAGAAATCCGCATCGAGGTCATAGGTGTTGAGATCCAGCTGAGCCGACCCGAAGACTTCGGCCTTTTCCGCATCAACCACCACGTTGCGGGCAGAAAGACGGCCGCCAACCAGTGTCAGCGTTCCTTCCACCTTTTCAAACGGAAGGCTGCCGGCAGACATGTGGCTGAGGAAAACCTCTTCGATCTTGTCGTCCTGCAAGTCGAGACCGGCATCGACCGCCCGGGTCACCTGAAGAAAGGCCTGCGGGTTCAGCCGCTGAACCGTGCCGTTTTGAAGCGCAAAGGAGCCGCCACCATTCAACCCTGCAACGATTGCCGCGATCGACCTGCCAATGCCCTCAAAGTCGAGGTAAAGATCGCCTGTCCCCGAAACAACCGCCCGGCCATCCGGGCGCCAAGACAGCTGGCGGAGGTCCGCGCCAGTCAGCTTGACCCGGCCAGACGCGGCCCCTTCCGCCTCGGAACGGCGGAGCGACAGATTACCGTCAAACTTGCCGCCCGCATAAGTGCCATTCAGACCATCAAGACGAAGAAGCAGCGGCGTTAAGCGGAACTCGGCGCGCGCAGATTGAAGGGCCATATCTTCGTCGAGGTAGAGATCATCTGCCCGCAGATCCAGCGTCAGGTCCAGATCATCGAGAAGCGGCGCGCCAAAGAAGGCCGTTGGCCAAACGCTGGATCCATCACCGAGCGCGTACCATTGGTCCGGACCGAGCACCAATTCGCTCAAGGCACGCAATTCCATCTGGCTGACGTTGAGCTCTCCATTGAAACGGCGGTTCCGCTCGCCCGGGACCGGTGTCAGATCGCCTTCCAGCCGGCCGTCGAACCGGGTATCCCGGAACGTGCCGCTAAAGGACGGCAGTGCCAGACTGGTGCCGACCCCTTCAACAGCCGCTGTGAGCGTTGCAGGCAAGTCACCAGCCATGACCGGCAGAATACGGCCGGAAAGCAACGCGAGCGGTGTCAGATCAGGAGTTTCCAGCGTCCCGTTCAAGGCATAGGCAGCTTCCTCATCTGCCTTGAGGGTCAGCGTTCCAGTCGTCTCTATCTTGGTCTCGCCCAGCGCAAAAGTGCTGCGGACGTCAAGGCCGTTGGCGGGCACGCCCGAGACCTCTGCCAAAATCCGCGCTTCGCCGATCGCCTCAACCGGGAGAACATCAAGGCCGAGCTGTTGTAAAACCGCACTGCCATCCGCCCCTGTCATGGACAGCGAAACGCCGATATCAGCTTCATGCCAAGCGTCTATGCGGCCCTCCAGATTGGACCGGACCGCAACTTCCGTCCCTCCGGCGGTGCCGGTCAATTCAACGGAAAGATCAGTGCCGTTGGCGCGTTCTGCAGCTTTCAGGGACGCATCGAACTGGGCCGGCACAAGGCTATCTGCGGCTTTTTCCAGCCGGTCAATGAGCGCCGAATCGGGCAGCACTCCCTTGACCAGAGCCATCAGACCAGACAGATCCCTGGCATCGAGCGTTCCGGAAACGGCCCCGTTTGGAGCGGTCAGAAGATTGCGGACATCGCCTGTTACATCAATCCGGGCACCGGCGAGATCTGCTGCAAACAAACGATCAATGCGCATGTTGCCATCGGCGTACTCGGCCTCAAACGCCAGCCCTTCCCCGGCAACGCCCCGGCCCCGCACCTCACGTGCCTGCAGGCGCAGCGACACATTGGTAGACCTGGTCCCACCGGATGTCGATTGCCCTGTCGCCCCGCGGAACGGCCGCATTAAGGCCGTCAGCGTTTCCATCTGATCGAGATCCAGAGTGTCGGCATCAAGAGACAGGGAAAACTCGGCATTGCCACCGCCGCGCGGCTGGCGATACGCAAGCCCGCCACGGGCTTCCGAGCCGGCAACGGTGAGACGCAAGTTATCAAGGGCGGCGCCTGCCGGCATCAGGTTCAAACGTCCCTCAACGGCAACAGGCTCTAGAACCGCAGCTCCACTTTCCTGGCTCTGCCACCAGCTGAAAAATGTCGCGGGCTGATCGGACCGAACGGAGACGGCACCTCGGTATGTCAACGCCGGTTCAAGGCCAAGGTCCCCTTGCGTCGCGACCATGGTGCGGCCTGGCAAGCGGCCGGCAAGGCGGGCAATCCGCCAGCCTCCCAGCATGGTTTCAAGATCAAGACGCACATTTTGGATGATGCCACCCCCAGCGACAACAGCCGGGACATCCAGCGACAAGGCACCATCGATCGTCGGCAGCGGAACAGCCCCTAACGCACTGACAAGCTGCTGCCCGGCAGTGTTGATTTCTACCGGCGCTTGTGGACCGCCGCCCAGAAGACGATCCAAATCCACCTGTTTCGACTGCGCACGAACTTCAAAACGCCGATCACCGGAATAAACCAGATCCGCCTCACCCGTCATGCTGAGCCGTTTGTCATCCGGTCCAAACCGGAATTCGAATTCCGGAACAGCCACTTCCGCGATATCCGCGGAGAACTGGCCGTCAACCGACCAAGTGTTCGTATCGCTTTCGTCCAGCGCCACGGAGGTTATGTCGAACGCTCCGTCAAAACGGGGTGCTGCATCCGTCTCGCTCAAGGCTCCGTCAAAACTGAAGGTGACGGGCAGATCCGTGGGAGTCACATCCCCTTTGAGGCGCAGACTTTCATTGTCGCGGATGCGGCCAGAGGCAAGACTGACCGAATAGGCACTCCCGTTCAACGTCAGACTTCCATCGGCGCGGAAGGGACCGGCCAAAGTGCGCGCGCTGACGGAGAGGTTGCCGTTATCAAGGCTGTGCGTCTCACCCGTACGGGCATCGATCACAGAAATCGCCCCGTCGCGGATCGTGACCTTCTCCAGCGCCACATCTTCGGGAGGCAGATCGGCAAGGGCGCCATCGGCCGTCACCGCGGTCAGCCAATCCAACCGGCCAGCCTCGTCCAGAGAAAGGGTAAGGTGTGGCCGCTCCAGAGCCATGTCAACGACCCGGAACTCGCCTTTCAAGAGCGGCGGCAATTCAACACGCATGTCGAAGCGGGAGACGACCAACAAAGGATCTTCTGCTTCACCGACACGGACATCGGAAAACCGGATATAGGGTGCAGGCAACAGGCGGAGGTCCGCCTCCCCGAGGACGGTCACGCGGTGTCCAAGCACCCGGCTTGCATAGGTTTCAAAGGTTGACCGGTAAATGGTCCAATCGACGAAAAAAGGCCCTACGAGCGCCGTTACCAGCACCAGAACCACTGCAATCCCGAATGTAATGTAAACCGAGTTCAGGCTGCATCTCCTTTGGGTTCAGCCAATCACACCAACTGCTATCTTGGGGCAACGTATGTCATTTCATCCAAAAACCGGAACAGGAAACAGCGAGGCTTTACCCCTGTTATTTATCCGATTCCCTACACTATCATGACTGCCGTAAAACGTTATCTGCCCGAATTGCGCAAATTGCCGATTCACCTTTATTCAGCAAACGGCAAGAGGGCCTTCCTAAAGGAATTGCAAAGCGTCTTTGAGACATCCATCAGAGCTTTATGGCAAGATCTTGCCCGGGTTCATGATGTTGTCCGGGTCCAGCGCCAGCTTGATGGCCTTCATAAGACCCAGCGCGTTGCCGTGCTCCCGCTCCATGTATTTGCGCTTGCCCTGCCCCACGCCATGCTCACCGGAACAGGTGCCGCCCATATCAATGGCGCGCAAGGACAGGCGCTCAACAAAATCCTTGCCGCGGCGCACGGCATCAGCGTCATCCATATCAACGAGAACCTGAACGTGGAAGTTGCCGTCACCGACATGGCCCACGATCGGGGCGAGCAAACCCTCTGCCTGAATATCATCCGCTGTCGCTTGAACGCAGTCGGCAAGCCGCGAGATCGGCACACACACGTCCGTGACCATGATGTCCGCATCCGGCTTGAGGGATTTTCCGGCCCAATAGGCATCGTGTCGCGCCGTCCAAAGGCGTGTGCGTTCTTCCGCCGCTGTTGCCCATTTGAAAGGCCCGCCGCCAAGCTCTTCTGCAATGGCGGAGAACATTTCAGACTGTTCTTTCACGCCCGCTTCGGAGCCATGGAACTCCAGGAAAAGCGTTGGCGTTTCGGCCAGGTCCAGCTTTGAATAATTGTTGCAAGCCCGCACCTGCAAGCTGTCCAGTAACTCGATCCGGGCGACCGGCAAGCCCATCTGAATGGTGCTGATGACAGCGTTACAAGCGGTCTGAACATCCGGGAACGGACAAACACCGCCGGAAATAGCTTCCGGTTGGCCATGAAGGCGCAAGGTGATTTCCGTGATGATGCCGAGCGTGCCTTCCGAGCCGACCATCAACCGGGTCAGGTCGTATCCCGCCGAGGACTTTTTCGCCCGGCCGCCGGTGTGGACAATCGAGCCGTCCGGCATAACGATGGTCAGGGCGACCACGGCGTCCTTCATCGTGCCATAGCGCACGGCATTGGTGCCGGACGCCCGCGTCGCCACCATGCCTCCAATACTGGCATCTGCGCCTGGGTCAATTGGGAAAAACAGACCTGTGTCCCGAAGATAGCTGTTGAGCTGCTTGCGGGTCACACCGGCTTCAACGACGCAATCCAGATCTTCAGGATGCACGTCCAGAATGCGGTTCATTTGGCTGACATCGATGGAGATCCCCCCGTGCGGGGCATTCACGTGCCCCTCCAGCGAAGTTCCCGTCCCAAAGGGAATAACCGGCACTTTGGCCGCGGCGCAAAGTTTGACGATGTCTGAGACCTCCTGCGTTGTCTGCGCAAAAACAACGGCATCCGGCGGCTGGGTCTCGATCCAGGTGGTTGTGTGCCCATGTTGCTCGCGCAGCGCTGCGGAAGTTCCACATCGCTCACCAAAGCTGTCCTTCAACGTCGACACGAGTCCCTCGACCCCGGCGCTCCCGGTTGAATTTTCAAGTGTTTGGGCCGCTCCCGCCAATTCCGGCATTGTCATTTTCTCCGTAGACACGTCTTTTCTTCGTGCTTTTTCATCGCCTATGTTAGCCGCACCTTACAGCAAAAAACCATTGGTCAACGGTCTGAAAATGCCGCAGACCGATCATATTTGGAGGAGTTTTTCATGCCTATTGCCTGGAAGCCGGAGCCGGTGCGGTGCGATGTCATGACCGTCAAGGACGAATGGATCGACTATAACGGTCATCTGAACATGGCCTACTACAACGTCCTCCTTGATAAGGCGTGCGATCAGGTGTTTGAACAGCTCGGCCTCGGCCCGGATTATGTGAAGGAACGCAATGCCTCGTTCTTCACCGCAGAAGCTCATGTTTGCTACGTTCGGGAACTTAGTGCCGGAATGCCCGTGATCGTCTCCCTGCAGCTGATCGATTTCGATGAAAAGCGGGCTCACTTTTACGAAGAAATGCATCACGCAGAGGAAGACTGGCTCTCTGCAACGTCCGAACAGCTATGCCTGCATGTAGATATGGGAGCCCGAAAGGTCGCGCCATGGCCGGAAGACATCACGGCAAACCTGCAAGCGCTTGCAGACGCGCACAGCTCTTTGCCCCGTCCGGAGCGTGTCGGACGGCATATCGAGATCAAAAAGAAGAGCTAGACCTTAAATTTCAGCACAAATTGCAGTGATTTAGGACGTTTATCGGTCAACTTGATCTGTATTTTGCGCACGACTCGAGCGACACTGGCAGACGTAAATAGTAATGTGCCGTTTCGCCAGCGGACCGACAGAATGCGCAAGATACTAGACGCCGCGAGCCACCTGCCCGACATCCTGATCAGCTGGATCACGCCCAACGTGCGCCAGTACCGATCCAGCCGTCTGCATGTCGTCTGGTTGCTCGCGCTTATCGTCGGCGTCCTGGTTGCGATTGCCGCCATCATCTTCCGGACCCTGATCGGGCTGTTCCAATTGCCCTGGTTGGGAACGGCAACCGAACTCACAATGGAAGCTGCTGCCGCTCAGCCGTGGTGGGTGATTTTGGCGGCCCCGACCATTGGCGGCCTTATCGTCGGTTGGATGCTGCAGAAATATCACCCGTATCAGCGGGCTGGCGGTGTGGCCGACGTTATTGAAGCGCGTGCCTATGGCGGCCGTGGGTTGCCGCTGAAAGCAGGGCTATGGTCCGGTCTGGTCACAACGATTTCTCTCGGTGCAGGCGCGAGTGCCGGACGTGAAGGCCCCGTTGTCCACCTCGGCGCCACGATCGGCGCTGCCATCTGTTCGAAATTTTCGCTGCCGGATTCAGCGCGCCGGGTCCTCTTGGGCTGTGCTGTCGCCAGTGCGGTCTCTGCCTCGTTCAACGCGCCGATTGCAGGCGTCCTCTTTGCCCACGAAGTGATCCTCGGCCACTACGCCGTTTCGGCCTTCGTGCCGATTGTTCTGGCATCTGTCATGGGCACGTTGATCGTCCGCTGGTGGTTTGGCGATGTCGCCGCCTTCGTGATCCCGCAATATGAGATCACGTCTTACCTTGAGATCCCGGCCTTCGCGCTTTTAGGTCTGACATGTGCGGCTGTGGCCATCATTTTCCAGTTCGCGCTGATTGGGACGGACTGGACTGCCCGCAACATCACCATGCCGCTCTGGCTTCGCCCGGTTCTGGGCGGTCTTGCCGTCGGCACGATGGGGATCTTCGTTCCCGGCATCCTAGGTGTTGGTTATGAAGCCACCGACCTTGCGCTGAAACACGAATTGCCGCTTCAGACCATGCTGATCCTGCTGGTAGCAAAGACCGCGGCAACGGCCATTACCCTCGCCTCACGGTTTGGCGGGGGGATTTTCTCGCCGGCCCTTTATCTCGGTGCCATGACCGGCGGTGCCTTCGGCTTGATTGCGGCGTCCGTGTTCCCGGAAATGGCCTCAAGCCACGGGCTTTATGCGATCCTTGGCATGGGCGCGGTGGCCGCGGCTGTTCTCGGCGCACCTGTCTCCACGACGATGATCGTCTTCGAGCTGACCGGCGGCTATGCCCTTTCAATCGCACTGCTTCTGTCTGTCTCCATCGCAACCGGGCTGACGCAGGCCGTGCATGGCAAGTCCTATTTCCATTGGCAGCTGGGCATGCGCGGGTGTTTCGTCAATGAGGGCGCGCACCGTCTCCTCAGCGAGACTGTGAAGGTGCGCGATTTCATGGATCTGCCCCCGGAAAACGAAGACTCGGACGCCCTTAAATTCGATCCCGGCTCCGATGGACCTTATCTGCATGACACAGACAGTCTTGAAAGCGCGCTGAAGAGTTTTGATGCCTGCGGAAAGTCATCGCTGCCCGTGGTGCGCAAGGGCAACGCCACGCGGATCATCGGCACAGCCCGCCATGTTCGCGGTTTGCGCTACTTCAACGCCGCCTTGATCAAGGCGACGAAGGAAGAACATGTTTAACCGGGGATCAGCATCGGAAACTACCGTATCCGTCCGCTACTACCGGTATACAATTAACCGCTACGCATCATAGCGAAGCTGATAAACAGTCAGAACTTGCGCGCCAACGTCACATTGTATACATATGCACACAATAATTGATATGTGTTAGAGAGCCGTGAAAAGGCTGTTTCGGACCGCCCCCTTCCTCACCAGACAAGAGGCCGACATTCCATGACCAAGATCAAAGTCGAAAATCCGGTTGTTGAACTTGATGGCGATGAGATGACCCGGATCATCTGGGCTTTCATCAAGGACAAGCTGATCCATCCCTATCTGGATGTTGATCTGCACTACTATGATTTGTCGATTCAAAAGCGCGACGAAACCGACGACCAAATCACCATCGATGCGGCCAATGCCATCAAGGAACACGGGGTCGGCATCAAATGCGCGACCATCACCCCCGATGAAGCCCGCGTTGAGGAGTTCGGCCTGAAGCGCATGTACCGGTCTCCAAACGGCACGATCCGGAACATTCTGGGCGGCGTGATCTTCCGCGAGCCGATCATCATGCAAAACGTACCGCGCCTCGTGCCGGGCTGGACCCAGCCGATCATCGTCGGCCGACACGCGTTTGGCGATCAATACCGCGCTACAGACTTCACATTCCCCGGCAAGGGCAAGCTGACCATCAAGTTTGTTGGCGAGGATGGTACGGAGATCGAACGCGAAGTCTTTGACGCGCCCTCCTCCGGTGTCGCGATGGCCATGTACAATCTTGATGATTCCATCCGCGACTTTGCCCGCGCTTCGCTGAACTATGCGCTGGGCCGGAAGGTGCCGTGTTACCTCTCCACCAAGAACACTATCCTGAAAGCCTACGACGGCCGCTTCAAGGATCTGTTCCAGGAAATCTACGAGGCGGAGTTCAAGGACAAGTATGCCGAAGCCGGGATCTGGTACGAGCATCGCCTGATCGACGACATGGTCGCCAGTGCCCTGAAATGGTCTGGCGGTTATGTCTGGGCCTGCAAGAACTATGACGGGGATGTGCAGTCCGACACGGTTGCCCAAGGCTTCGGCTCTCTTGGCCTTATGACCTCGGTCCTGATGAGCCCGGACGGCAAGACGGTGGAAGCGGAAGCGGCCCACGGCACGGTTACCCGTCATTATCGCCAGCACGAAAAGGGCGAGAGCACATCGACCAACTCGATTGCCTCGATCTTTGCCTGGACCCGCGGGCTAGCGCATCGGGCAAAGCTGGACGGCAACGACAAGCTCGCCCGCTTTGCCAAGACGCTGGAGACCGTCTGCATCAAGACCGTTGAAAGCGGCTACATGACCAAGGATCTGGCGTTGCTGGTCGGCCCGGATCAAGGCTGGCTGACAACAACCGGCTTCCTCGACAAGATCGACGAGAACCTGCAAAAGGCCATGGCTGATCTTTAAAAAACAGCGGCACCCGGCGCAGGTCTACCTCCGCCTGCCGGGTGCATTGACCGCTGGACTGACAGTTTCGCGCGGCTACTTCGCCTGCATCTTGGAAACCATTTTCAGGACGGCTCGGCGCGGCAACAGCGGAATCACCCAATTGAGCGAGAAGTCGAGTGCCTTCTCGTTAATCGAAACCAGCTTGCCCTCCATCATCGCGTCATAGCCGATCTTTGCCACGCTTTCCGGCGTTGCGCCGGAGCGCGTCAGCTGCGTTCCTTCAAGATCTGCAATTTTGGCAAACTCAGTCTCGACATATCCAGGTGCCAGAACTGTCACTTTCACGCCCTTAGGCTTCAACTCTTCATTGAGCGCCTGCGAATAGGAGTTCACGAAGGCTTTGGTTGCGAAATAGACGGCCTGTGATGGCCCGGGCATAAAACCGGCCGTTGACCCGACATTCAGGATGTAGCCCTTCCCGCGCTGGGCCATTTCGTGTCCGAACAGCCGGGTCAGCGTCATCAAGGACATGACATTCAGATCGACCATCGCCTGCTCGCTGGCAAGCTCCCGCTCGATGTGATTGCCCCGGCCGCCAAATCCGGCATTGTTGATCAGAATTCCAACCTCAATCCCCGCCTTGGTGATCTCGTCGTACAGCGCTTGCGCGGCTTCGCCAGACCCCACATCCCGCGCAAAGACATGCACATTAATGCCATGCTTTGCCTCCAGCTCTGTTTTCAACTGCTCGAGCGCGTCTTCACGCCGTGCGACGAGAACAAGATCTCCGCCTTTTGCGGCATGGTAGCGGGCAAATGCGGCACCGATACCTGAAGAGGCTCCGGTGATCAGAGCGGTGGCGGTCATGGTCTTTCCTTTCAAGCTTTGCGAAAAAAGTATACTGATGAGTTTACTTTTGCGCAAATGCCCATTGCCGGCCGCAGTTTCAAGTGTCTCTGATCAGATTTTCGTATTCAGCCGAGTGCAAAACTGACGGCGGCCTCGGCATGCAGCGTTGTTGTATTGAAGGCTGGAACGCGAAAGTCTACTTCTGAAACCAATAGTCCGATTTCCGTGCATCCGAATATAACGCCATCGGCACCTGCAGCGACGGCGCGGTCAACAACGTCGAGATAGCGCGTCTTGGAGCGGTCCAACACTTCTCCCTGACAAAGTTCTTCATAGATGATCCGGTGCACCGCCGCCCGGTCATCAGCCTCCGGGATCCGCACCTCAATCCCGTGCTGATCACGCAGATGACCTTTGTAAAAGTCCTGCTCCATCGTATAGGCGGTTGCGAGCAGCAAGGGCGCTGTGCTGCCTGCTGACTTGATTGCCGGTGCCGTCGCATCGGCAATGTGAATGAGTGGGATATCGACCGCGGCCTGAACCTCTCCGGCCATTTTATGCATGGTGTTGGTACATATCACCAAGCACTCCGCACCGCCGCGTTCCAGGTTCTGCGCTGCGTCAATCATGAGGCGCGTTGCCCGTGCCCAGTCGCCATCGGATTGCGCCTTGGCAACATCGGCAAAATCGAAAGACCAAAGCAGACATTTCGCCGAATGCAGGCCGCCCAGCCGATCCCGTGTCATTCGGTTCAAAAGCTGGTAATAAGTGACTGTGCTTTCCCAGCTCATACCGCCGAGCAGACCAATGGTTTTCATGACTGACTTTCATCTTAAGATTTCCGCGCCAGGCGGACAGATACTTCCCAAACGGAAGCTGGTTGAATCAAATTCAGAACAAGGCCGGTTTTTATATGTATTCCAGAGGTTTGTCAGCGCACTCTTATGCGCCGCTTGCCTCTTGATCCTCACCCCGGCCGCACATGCCCAACCGGTCCAGGAGCCAGCAAGAGGCACTGCCGAGCGCTCAGCAATCCTTAACGCGGTCCGCCCGCTGGCCGAAGCCCATTTTGGAGCGCCGGTCGAATTCGTTGTGAGCTGGCTTCGGGCTGGCGGTGGTTGGGCCTTTGCAGGCGTTGCGCCACAACGGCCCGGAGGCGCTCCGATCGACCTGCGCAACACCGTTTACGCCAGCGAGGCGGACTATATGGACGGTCTTCAAACCTATGTTCTGCTTCGCTATCAATATGACCGCTGGAACGTGGTTGATTTTGCAGTCGGACCAACGGATGTCTTCTGGCATGGCCATCCGCTCTACCGGCAGGTCCCGCCCGGCTTGACGCCCTGATTTTCATTTGCCGCAGACAATAGGCAGCGCCTTTTAAGCGGAGTGCTGCTCTAGTCAGCCTTCACGGGCCGGCCATCTTCGAACAACTCCGGCTGCAGATTGTTATCTTCATCGGAAGGCACGATGCCCGCCTGCTCCAGTTCTTCTTCAGCGATTTCACCGAGCACCTTCTTGCCGGCCTCGACCCGCTCCCGGGCCTCATCCATGATTTTCTTCGCCAGAGCCGCATCCTGATCCATCAGCTGTTGCAGAGCGCCAGCCTCAAGCACGAGTAACTGGCAATCCCGGTAGGCGACCACCGTTGTTCTGCGAACTGCCTGATTGAGGAGCGCCAGTTCGCCGAAGAAATTTCCTTCGCCAAGGAACACCGTCCCGTGTTCCGTGCGGATTTCGACTTCACCGCTGGTGATGAAAAACATCCGGTCAGCGATGTCTCCAGCTTCGGCGATGGTGGCCCCCTTGCGCACGTTGAAGGCTTGAAGAAGTTTTGAAACCGACGCCACTTCCGTCGCGCTCAGATCTTCAAACAGCGGCACACGGGCAACCATGGACCAAGTGACGACAAAATCACGGCTGTGGATCTCGCGCGCAAAAGCTGAGGCAATGATGCCAACCGGCAATGCAATCAACCCATAACCCATGAGCATGACAACCGCCCCGACCATCTTGCCGAGGTTGCTGATTGGCACGACATCTCCGTAGCCAACCGTGGTCACCGTGGTGATGGCCCAGTAGATACCGTGCAGGATGCTGCGGAATTTCTCCGGCTGATGATTGTGTTCAATCAGATACATCAGCGTGGCGGCCATCAGGATCACGCCAAAGATGATCATGCTGGATCCTATGAGCGCCTTGCGCTCTGCGGCAACCGCGGAAATCAGCGATCGGAGCGCCGGGGAATAGCGGGCGAGCTTCAGGAACCGCAACAAACGAAAGATGACGACCATCGTCACGGCCTGGTTTGGCAAAACCAGAACGAGAACCAACGGCAATGCGCCTATGAGATCGACAATCGCGTCCGGATGAAGCGCATAGCGCAACCGGGCCCCGACCGGTCCGTAGCGGCGCATCGGCGGGTGAAGGTCCGCCACGTAGAGCCGCAATAGGTATTCGATCAGAAAAATGACGCCGGAGCCAAGCTGTAAAAACCTCAAATGCGGGCCGAACGTGTCCCGGATTTCCGGCACGGTCTCCAAGACGGCAAACACGACATTTGCCACAATCAGGAAGATCAGAAAATTGCGCAGGCTTTGCGCCGCAAGACGGCGTTTACCGGTATCTTCAAGCACTTCGTAGAGTGCGCGTTTAAAATCATGGCCGGGCACAGGTTGTCCTGCTTGCAGTGGACTCACTTTTTAAAAGACATAGCCGAAGTTTCGAGTTGCGCAAAATTATCCTGCGGAAGCGCAAGTGCATGTCTGCAGATAGGCAAGCTGCACAAGGAGCAATAACAAAAAGGGCGGAAGACTGTGTGCTCCCGCTCCTTTTACTGTTCCGTGTGCTGTCAGGTCAGTTTCAAAGACCAGCCAAATGCGCCTCAATCGCAGAAACGGCACTCTCGGCCTTTGATCCATCCGGGCCACCGGCCTGCGCCATGTCCGGGCGGCCGCCGCCGCCACGACCGCCGAGCGCTTCAGACCCGATCCGCACCAGATCCACGGCACTCACCTTTTCGGTCAAATCCCTCGTCACCGCAGTGACGATGGCTGCTTTCCCATCTTCCGCGACGTTGATGAGCACAACAACGCCGGACCCAAGCTGGGTCTTGGCTTCGTCGGCCATGCCTTTCAGGTCCTTCGGGTTGATGCCTTCGACGGTGCGGGCCATCAGTTTGAAACTGCCGGCATCCTTGACCGGAGTTCCGCCGTCCGCGCCGCCGCCCATTGCAAGCTTCTTGCGTGCGTCCGCCAGTTCCTTTTCCAGCTTACGCCGTTCCTCGACAAGCTGAGCAACACGGGATGGAACATCCCCAGTGCCCACCTTCAGGATCCCGGCGACTTCGCGAAGCCGCTTGTCTTGCGTATCGAGGTAAGTCCGCGCTTCAGCCCCGGTCAGGGCCTCGATCCGGCGCACGCCAGCGGCCACCGCGCCTTCGGAAACAAGTGTTACAAGGCCAATGTCGCCCGTCCGTTTGACATGCGTTCCGCCGCAAAGCTCAAGTGAATAAGGCTTGCCGGTCTTGTCGCCATGAAGCGCTGTACCCATGGAGACGACGCGGACTTCTTCGCCGTATTTCTCACCGAACAGCGCCATGGCGCCAGCCTCGATCGCGTCATCAACAGCCATCAAACGGGTTTCAACAGACGCATTCTGCAGAATGATTTCATTGGCGAAGGTCTCGACAATCGCCAGCTCGTCGTCACTCATCGGCTTGGGATGAGAGAAATCGAAGCGCAAACGGTCCGGCGAGACCAGCGAGCCTTTCTGGGCGACGTGCGTTCCAAGGACTTCACGCAAAGCTTCATGCACAAGGTGGGTTGCCGTGTGGTTCGACCGGACAGCCGAACGCCGGTCGTGATCCACCTTCAACTCCAGTGCGAGCTCAGGCGTTACGGTACCTTCGTCAACAGTCACGACATGCACAAAAAGACCGTCAGCCTTCTTTTGTGTATCGGTGACCGTGATCTTCACACCAGGTGCCGTCATCACGCCGGTGTCGCCGACCTGACCGCCGCTCTCTCCATAGAACGGCGTCTGATTTAAAACGACAAAACCGGTCTCACCAGCTTTCAGTTCATTGGTCTCCGCGTCATCTGCCGCTAAGCCCGCAACGATACCTTCGGCGACTTCCGTCTCATACCCGAGGAAATCGGTGGCACCGTATTTTTCCTTCATGGCAAACCAGACGGCTTCGGTAGCCGCACCGCCGGATCCAGACCAGGCTGCACGCGCTTCCGCTTTCTGGCGCTCCATAGCAGCATCAAAACCGTCGGTATCGACGGTGATATCCCGGACACGCAAGGCATCCTGCGTCAGATCCAGCGGGAAACCGTATGTGTCATAGAGCTTGAAGGCCGTTTCGCCGTCGAGTTGTCCACCCGCGGTCAGATCTTCGGTTGCTGTGTCCAGCAATCCAAGCCCCCGCTCCAGTGTTTTGCGGAACCGGGTTTCTTCCAGCTTCAAGGTTTCGGTGATCAACGCCTCGGCACGCGTTAGCTCGGGATAAGCACGGCCCATTTCACGGATCAGCGACGGGACCAGCTTGTGCATCAGCGGATCGCGCGCGCCCAACAAATGGGCGTGACGCATACCGCGGCGCATGATCCGGCGCAGAACGTAGCCGCGGCCCTCGTTCGACGGCAACACGCCGTCGGCGATCAAAAAGCTGGTGGAGCGCAGGTGATCCGAGATCACCCGGTGGCTCGACAGCGCATCGCCGGACGCCTCAACACCTGTTTCGTGCTCGGAAGCGGAGATCAACGCCCGAAACAGATCGATGTCATAGTTGTTGTGGACGCCTTGGAGAACGGTCGCAAGACGCTCAATGCCCATGCCTGTGTCGATGGACGGGCGCGGCAAATCGAGACGCGAATCCGGTGTCTGCTCGTACTGCATGAAGACGAGGTTCCAGATCTCGACAAACCGGTCGCCATCTTCTTCCGGCGTTCCTGGAGGGCCGCCCCAGATATGATCGCCGTGATCGTAGAAAATTTCCGAACACGGGCCACACGGACCGGTGTCCCCCATTGTCCAGAAATTGTCGGACGTCGGGATGCGGATAATCTTGTCGTCAGAAAGACCGGCGATCTTTTTCCAGAACACTGCCGCGTCATCATCTTCTGCATACACCGTCACCAGCAGGCGGTCCTTCGGAAGACCGTACTCCTTGGTTATCAGGTTCCAGGCGAGCTCAATCGCGCGTTCCTTGAAATAGTCGCCGAAGGAGAAATTGCCGAGCATTTCGAAGAATGTGTGGTGGCGCGCGGTATAACCAACATTGTCGAGATCGTTGTGCTTGCCGCCCGCACGCACGACCTTTTGGGCAGTAACGGCCCGGCTGTAATCCCGCGTCTCCAGCCCGGTAAAGACGTTCTTGAACTGGTTCATGCCCGCATTTGCGAACATCAAGGTCGGATCGTTGCGAGGCACTAGCGGACCGGAGTCGACCACCTCGTGATCGTTGGCCTTGAAGTAGTCCAGAAAGGCGGAGCGGATTTCGTTTACGCCGGTCATTCACGTCTCGCTTAGATCCGGGCCCGCGTCCGGGCCCTAAAGAAACATCGACAAAGGTGCGTGTCAGGGACAATCCCTGCGCACCGGAACAGCCTTTTAACTTTCGGCACTCGGTGTGTCCAGCGGTCTGCCCCCGAGATTCTGCGGTTCGGATCGAAGTTTCATACGGGGTTCGCGACAGCAATCGACGGAGAGTGCCCGGACCACAAAAAGCCCTCCCGGATCAGCTCCGGAAGGGCTCTTGAATTCTGAAAACCGCCAATTCCGACTAGAACAGCTAATGTTTTCGATCTAAATGCGGGTCGAACTTAATCGTCGTCCTCTTCACCGCCAGCCGGGTCAATGATCGCCTCGGCGATGAGCCCGGCGTTCTGGCGGATAGACAATTCAATCTCGTCTGCAATTTCTTTGTTTTCGCGCAGGAACTGCTTCGAATTCTCACGACCCTGGCCGAGCCGCTGGCTGTTGTAGGAGAACCATGCGCCCGACTTCTCGACAATGCCGCCCTTGACGCCTAGATCGATCAACTCGCCCATCTTTGACACGCCCTCACCGTAAATGATGTCGAACTCAACCTGACGGAATGGCGGCGCAAGCTTGTTCTTGACCACTTTGACACGGGTCTGGTTGCCGACGACTTCATCCTTGTCCTTGATCGCACCGATCCGGCGGATGTCCAGACGGACGGAGGCGTAAAATTTCAAGGCGTTGCCGCCGGTAGTGGTTTCCGGTGAGCCAAACATCACACCAATCTTCATCCGGATCTGATTGATAAAGATCACCATGCATTTTGACTTGGAAATCGACGCCGTCAGCTTCCGCAGGGCCTGGCTCATCAAACGCGCCTGCATACCGGGCAGGCTGTCGCCCATTTCGCCTTCGAGCTCGGCCTTCGGCGTCAATGCAGCAACCGAATCGATCACCAACACATCGATCGCGCCGGAGCGGACAAGCGTATCGGCAATTTCCAGAGCCTGTTCCCCGGCATCCGGCTGGGAAATGAGCAGGTTGTCGATATCAACACCCAGCTTGCGGGCGTAAATCGGGTCAAGCGCGTGCTCGGCATCGATGAAGGCACAAATGCCGCCGGTCTTTTGCGCTTCGGCCACCGTGTGCAGAGCCAGTGTCGTCTTACCGGACGATTCCGGCCCGTAGATCTCGACGATCCGGCCTTTCGGCAGACCGCCAATGCCAAGGGCGATGTCAAGACCAAGCGACCCGGTGGAGACTGATTGAACCTCCACGACCTGCCCCTGGCCCATTCGCATGATGGAGCCTTTACCAAAGGCCCGTTCAATCTGGCTGAGCGCTGCATCAAGCGCTTTTGTCTTGTCCATCTGGCTGCTTTCTACGAGACGAAGTGTACTTTGCGACATGGCTGAACGCTCCTTATTCCATGATGGACGCTCTGTTTCAATCCGCTCCTTTGTACTTATTTTGTTCTCATTTTTCAAGCCCCCAAAACCGTTTGGTATTTAAATGGAATTTGCCTTTTGTTTCCAATATGTTCTCATATGAATGTATAAAGAATAACGCAAGGTAAGTTAAATTTGGAACATTCGGAGACCGGGCAGCGTGAGAGAATCACAGAGTGACCGGCTGGTTGCGGACAAAGGCGCAATCTGTTAGCCCGCCGGTCTTCAAGTTTTCTGCAGGGATGTCAAAGCGGAAATGGCACTCCCTCGCCTATTGATGTGATGATGACAAACGTGTTTCCTTTTTCTCCCCTACCGGTCTTGTGTACCGGCGCAATCCACTATGATACGCTTGCCCATGCCAGCGAGGCCTATCGCCCGGAAACGTCAACACCGGCGAAGCTGACTGCAAAGCCCGGCGGAGTTGCGACCAACATTGCAAGGACACTTGTTCGGCTGGACATTCCAACCGGGCTTGCCGGTGCAATTGGAGCCGATGGCGCTGGGGCGAGCTTATCGGAGCAACTGACCGCCGATGGGATCGAGCTTTACACCCTGGAACGCACCGGATTTTCGACGGGTCAATACATTGCCTTTCACAATCCGGACGGGTCGCTCGCTGCTGCAAGCGTGGATGACCGGGTGCTGAGCGAAGCTCCGCCAGATCTCTTTGATCCGGTCTTCGATGCGCTCCCAGCGTCCTTGAAAACCGGGCTGTGGTTCATCGATGCAAACCTGCCGGATCAGCTCTTGAAGTCCGTTTCTGATCGCGCGCCTAAAGGCAGATTGGTCGCAAACGCTGTTTCCAATTCCAAAGCCACCCGGCTGCTGCCGCTGCTTCCCAAACTCCATTGCCTGATGCTCAATCGCGGCGAAGCGCTCGCCATGACGGGCAAGAGCACAGAGACATCGAGCGAAGACCTGCTCCGCGACCTTCAATACCTCGGCGCTAAGCGGGTGGTCCTGACCAATGGCAAATCCGATGTGCTTGTCCTCAACGTAGAGGCAATCACCGCTCATAAGACCCTTGCAACCCAAATCGTTGACGTGACCGGTGCCGGAGATGCTTTGACCGCCGGAACGATTGCCGGCCTCTGCCGCGGGTATCATCTGAACGATGCCGTGCCGTTAGGGCTTCGGGCCGCCGCCATCACACTGAAAAGCACCGGAGCCCTGGCAGAAGGATTATCATGGGACGCCCTTGCAACCCTCAATGAAATTTGACCAAATGGACAAATACCGTTCTTGGCGATTTTTGTTCAGATGTCTATAAGGCGCAAAATTCCCCCGGCTCCGGCCGACCTGCCACACATCTAAAAGGCTTTTGCTTGTGACACACCCCGCCCAATCCGCCGCTTTGAAAAACGTGATCGTCTACAGCGACGAAGTCCGTGATGCGCTCGCCGCCAACAAGCCGCTCGTTGCGCTGGAATCGACCATCATCACTCACGGCATGCCATTCCCGCGGAACGTTGAAACGGCACGGCAAGTCGAAGCCGATATTCGGGAAAACGGTGCTGTTCCGGCAACGATTGCCATCATGGACGGAAAGATCCATGTCGGCCTGTCCGACGCGGATCTCGACCGGCTTGCACAGGCGGAAGATGTCATGAAGTGCTCACGGGCGGATCTCACTTTTGCGCTTGCGACTGGCCGCTACGGAGCAACTACGGTAGCCGCGACGATGATGGCGGCTCACGCAGCTGGCATCAAAGTCTTCGCGACGGGTGGCATCGGCGGTGTGCACAAGGGCGCAGAGCAAAGCTTCGACATCTCAGCGGACCTCGATGAACTCGCCCGCACGCCTGTCTGTGTCGTGTGTGCTGGCGCCAAAGCGCTTTTGGACATTCCGAAAACCCTTGAGGTACTCGAAACAAAAGGCGTTCCGGTCGTTGCCTACGGGACTGACGAATTGCCTGCCTTCTGGTCCCGCGAAAGCGGCCTCAGCGCTCCTTACCGTCTTGATACGCCGAACGAGATCGGTGTGCTTTTGAAGGTGCGGGAGAACTTTTCAGATCATGGCGGTGTGCTGATCACCAACCCGGTCCCGGAGACGGATGAAATTCCCCGCAATGAAATGTCAGGTTTCATCGACGCGGCCATCAAGACAGCAGCCGAGCAGAATGTGACCGGCAAGGGAGTAACACCGTTCGTCCTCGGCAACATCCTTGAGCTGACCGATGGCCGCAGCCTCGACACCAACATTGCGCTGGTGCGCAACAATGCGCGTCTCGCCGCAAGAATTGCAGCAGAACTGGTCTGATCAGGCTTCACGAAGAGGCCGGTGTTCCATCTGCCTCTTCCCGTTTTGCCAAGGCTGAAATCAGCTTGTCCATATCCTTGAAATGAACATCCTGCTGCGGGAACGGGATTTCGATGCCTGCCTTGCCGAGCTCGTTGTAGATCGTGAAATAAAGGTCAGACTGGGTGGTCAGGATGTTGTTTACATCCTTCAAATAACATCGAAGTTCCAGATTGAGCGCACTGTCGCCCATCCCGATGAACAAGACGAACGGATATGGATACCGGGCAATCGTGTAATGCGCCCGCGCGGCGTTGGTCAGGATTTCTTTCACTTTTTCCAGATCGCTGCCGTAGGCGACTCTAATCGGAAGCATCAGGCGGCCGGTCTTGTTGCTCAGCGTCATGTTGCGCACCGTGCCGGCAATCAGATCCGAGTTCGGAATGATGACATCATGACGATCAAACGTTTCGATCCGCGTCGACCGCACTGAGATTTTCCGAACATATCCCGACTGCCCCGAGACTTCGATCCAGTCACCTTCCTTGATCGGGCGTTCAACCAGCAAAATGATCCCGGAGACAAAGTTGGAGACAATTGTCTGGAGGCCAAAACCAATGCCAACAGACAGCGCACCGGCGACCACTGCGAGGCTGGAGAGATTGAGACCAGCGGTGGAAACCGCAATCAACGCCGCCAGCGTCAAGCCGACATACCCGGTTCCAGTGACGATGGCTGTCTGCGCACCAATGTCCATACGCGTTTGCGGAAGAACGGACGTCCGCAATAGTCGTTTCAGCCAGCGCGTGACCAAAACCCCAGCGCCGAAAACCACGATCAAGATCAGCAGCGTGTCAAGCGACAGCCGGATGTCACCCAGCTGGACGCCCCCCATAAACAACCGCCAGGCATCTGCAATATCGGTTGGCCGCGCGCCCCAAGTCATGGCGATCAGCGGAGCAAACACAATGACCAGAGCGATTATCAAGCCGAGCGAAATGAGGATGGGAACCGGCTCCGTTGCATCCCTTTTGGTCGCCGTCCGCACCAAGGCAAGCGCCAGGTGATAGAACATGAACCCAAGCCCGAGTTGAGCGAGTGTCACGATCATCGGGATAATTGCCGCCCGGGCCATCAAGACATACCCGGCCAGGGTCAAAATGAAGGCAATCACAGCGGATGCCTTCATCAGCACGGACATTGAAAACAGAAAACCGGAGTCCCGCGGATTGACCGAGGCTTCTTCCACCCCGGCTTCATCCTCCTCGTCCGGGTCTTCTGCTTCAGGCTGACCAGCATCCGCGGCGGGCGTATTCGGCCTCAAAACCCCAGCGAGTGACCAAAGAAAAATGGATGCCGCAGCGATGAGGGGCAACGAGATCACAGACAGCGCAGCTTCGCCAAACGCATTGTCCCTCTGCAGCGCTTCCAGAGTGATTTCCAGCATCAGGAAAATGCCGAGACCCAAGCAGAACCACAGCCCGCGTTTCGCGCTTCGCTCTTCAAGATCCAAAAGACGCCATCGGGTTTGCTCCGGCGCGAACAGTGTGTGTCCGAGCCACATGGCAAGCACAACCGCCAATGCAGACGCGGGCGCTGCGATCAGTGCGGTTCGGGCCGCATTGGGCTGAATATCAAGGATCCGGATGACGGCCAGGAAGGAGATCAGGCCGATTGCGGGCAAAATCAGATAACTCAGATTGTACAACACCGCCGCCAGGATGACCCGAAAGCCCCCTTCCTGCTGCAGGCTAAACCTCAGAAGAAAGCGGTGTATCGGAAACCGGAGCCAGAACAAGAAGGCCAGGCCAAACACCACAAGTGCAATTGAAATAGGGACAGTCTGCCCGAGCGATTTGGAAACACTCGGCCGGGCCAACTGATTCTGAATGTCCCGCTGAAGACGTTGCTGGTACTGCTGAATTTCGGCAGCAGCCGAACTCCAGGTCGAAAGAAAGACGGGAGACGGAAAACGCTGCGTGAGTTGGTCGAGGGTTTTGGTGCGTATATGCCGATCAATAGCGTGGATCAGGGCAGCAGCGCGGAATTGAATCTCTTTTGCCTGAATGACCGGCGCATTGGCGTCAGCAACGGCATTGATCAGCTCGGCGCGGCGCGCCGCAATATCATCGGCTTCCTTTTGACCGCTCGGGGGAACGGGCCCGAGAGCATCAAGCTGAGCCTGCAAGGTATCCGCCTCAACGCTTCCCAGATTGACGATGGCAGCATGGCGGTCCCGAACTGAGACCAACTGGCTGCGCAATAGCTCCAACGTCCGGATCGAGACCGTACCTTGCTCAAGCGCATGGGTTGCCCGGGTAAAAAGCTCATCCGCCGATGACGGTAGCCCCAATGCATCGGTTTGTTCGGCGTCACCATTTTGCGCTGAAGCAGGTGCAATGGGCAGCGCAGCCGCTGTCCAGAAGATCAAAAATGTGCCCAGAAGCTGGATAAAACGCATCAATGACTGCCGCCTGACAAACTACTTTCTAACGTGTCCACACTGACGGTCTTTAAAGACCAGTCAATAGAAAGCCGGTCATGACCGGCTGTCGCCCACTGTTGCTTTCGATCTGGTTTGCTGTTGCCCCTTGCGGAGACTGCAGGGATTGGTCTTTCCTAGTCTCATCTGCCATTTTTCACGAAAGGCAATGGCATGACGGATGAGAAGACCGGGTCAGACACCGCGACAGAACACATGGTCAATTACGACCGGAACTCCTACATGCAGAGCAATCTGGTCAAAAGTAGAGCAGACTGGATAGAAAGAGCTGTTCGGGACATTGGTCCCCAGAAAACGGAATTCCGGCATCTCGATCTCGGCTGCGGCCCGGGTCACACGGCAATAGAGGCAGTCAAACCTTCTATAGCGGCCTACCGTCAAACTTCTCCGAACGGCCACATTGCCGTCTGTCATGGCGATCAACCCCACAATGACTGGAACGGCTTGTTTGGTCTCGTATTCTCAGGGTCCGGATATCTACAAGACAAAAATATCCGGACAGAGGCCTCGATCGGATCCTTTTATGACGTCATGGCAGCCTCGGGTTCGATCTCGCTGGCGACCTGTTTTGTGGCCAGCCATTGGCTGTCCCGCCCCCTGCTGATCTCTTCGCCCGGCACAGTCTGGTATGCCGATCTTGAGGGGGACGCCCGGGCCGCCTACGAAGATCTCGCAAGATCCGACTGGACCAGATTCTTGAGAAGCCGGGCAATCGAACTTGCACCCGGCGGCTATCTGATCGTCTCGACCCTTGGAAGCACGCCGGACCTTGAAGAGATCAATGGCATACGCGGATCAGCCCGCCACCTTTACCGGGCCATTCATAAGGTCGCCGCTACGATGGTCACCGATGGGCTATTATCCGAAGAGGCCCTTGACCGGTTCATATTCCCCCTCTGGTTTCCCTCTGTCAGCGACGCAGTTGGTCCGCTCATTCAAAACGAGGATCTGGAAGCTGCGTTCGAAGTGATTGAGGCCTCCGTAACCGACGCTGCAATTAACCCGCAAGACGCCTATCAAGACTGGCTGGCGGATCGTGAAAAATACGCTGAGCTCTACACAGGGTATGTCAGAGGCTTTGGAGAATCGTCACTCCGCCTGCACCTTTTTGAAAAATCGGCAAAAACCGTTGATGAGGCTGATGCCTTGATTGCAACGTTTTTCGAGCGCTTCGAAAAGCTGTACCGAGCCGAGCCCGGCCGCTATGCATCCGAAACACTCACGATGACGCTCGTATTGCGCCGCCGATGACCTTATGTCCAAGGTCTGCTCAAATGCCAATCAGGGCTGACCAGTAATGCAAAAAGACTGTCATCTCATGGCTGTAAGGCTAAGTGACCTAACGGGATGGGTTTTCATTGACAACATGCCCGTTGGCAGTCCTATGTGAAGCGCTGTAGTCATCCGGACCGCGCAAAACTCGTGCGGCTAAACATAAGCAAACAGGTATCGAGGTGTTTTAAATGGTTGAAGAAAACTCCCAAGGAACAGCTGTCCAAACCCCAGCTCCGGCCGGTGGATTTTCGCCCCTTCAATACCTCGACCGCGCATTGACGACGTTGCGCGACATCGGCATCACGCCCGAAACAGAATCGGACGCGCCGATCAACGCCCTTTTGGAACAGATCTCGGATTTATCTCCGGACAAGGTGCTGATCATTTCCCGCACGCTGGGCCAGGCTTCGAATTTCAATGAAGTGGTCCGCAATCAGGTCCAGCAAATGGATATTGGCGAGCGGTACGAAGAAATCACCGACGCGTTCAATTCGATCCGCGATGATGCCAAGGCCCTGGTTGACCAGCTCGCAGACGGTAAGATCTCCTTCACAGAAAATCTTTCAAACAAGTGGCGGGACATGCGCCGCGGCACCATTTCAGACCGTTTCACCGACATCCGCACCACCTACAAGGATGTTGCCAAGGCGACCAAGGACCAGATTGAACGGGAACAGACGATCCTTGAAGCCTATCGGGACTTCCGCGGCGCGTTGAAACAAGCTGAAGTCACGGCGCTCGAGCTGCTGAACATGGCAACCGCCAAGTTGGATGCAGCCAAATCAGCACTTGAGGGGGCCTCGGCAGAAGTTGAAGCCTACGCTGGCGATGATGCAGCCCAAAAGGCCCGCCTTGAGCTTGCCCGCGACGAACGTCTGCGCGAGATGCAGGACGAGGAAAAGCGGTACCAGATCGCCAAGGATCTCTCGGACAACCTGACAGTCGGCTACAACACGTCAGAAGTGATTATGGCGCGGCTGGTCCAGACCACCAACGCCAAGGAGCGGGTGTACGCCCAGTCGGTCAGCTTCTTCTCGACGAACGAGTCTGTTCTGACTGCGCTCAATGCCTCTTTCACAGGGCTGCAAGGCCTGCATGAGTCCACCGAAACGCTCAACGCCATGAAAGACGGCATCAACAAGAGCCTCGAGACGCTGGCGGAAATTGGAGATGCGGTCCAAAAAGAAGCGCTCAAGGCCGGTTATGGTCCAACTGTTGCGGCGGCATCAGTCAAAAAACTGGTTGATTCCGTTGTGAACTTTCAGGTCCAGTCCCGCGAAATCATTTCAGAAATGCGGGATATGTCGACCAAGAACTCCGAAGAGATCCGCAACGCCGTCGAGGACGGCAAGCGCCGTCTTGCCAAGTTGACGGCCGAAGGCCAAGGGCTCTAACTTCGGACTAAGACTCATTGGGAGCCGGGTCTGCCCGGCTCCAGCAATTTGGGAAGACCCAAGTCTATGGCTGCACAGCCCGACACGCCGCTCGATGATCTGATGATGGCGATGGACGTGGTGGACACGCTCCGCCACGAAGAAGGACAGGTCGCGCGTGAACTTAAAGCCGACGAACGCGATGCCGCCATGGTCGAGCGGCTACGCAATGTCTATGCCGCGCAAGGGATCGACGTCCCGGACCATATTCTGAAAACCGGTGTTGAAGACCTCAAGCGAGACCGGTTTGTCTACAGTCCGCCGGCCGCTGGCTTTCAGCGCACGCTGGCCATGGTCTACATCACGCGCTCGATCTGGTCCAAATGGCTGGCCGGGCTGGCCGCTGTTCTCATCGTCGCGACCACTGCCTGGTATATGCTCGTCACGCTGCCGGCACAGCGGTCTGAAGCTGCCCTTGCAGAGCGGCTTGAAAACATGCCGCAGACCTATTCTGAATTGTTTCAACGCATCGATGACCTGACCGGAAACTCTGCAATCGAGGCCGATGCCCAGCGCCTTGTGGACGACGGAACCATCGCCCTGTCAGACGGCAAGACCAATGTGGCGTTCAAGGCGGAAGCCGATCTTAGGGATTTGGCCAGCCGTCTTGCCGAAGTCTTTGACGTTCAGATCATTTCAAGGGAGGGCGTACCAACCGGCATTACCCGGATCCCTGACGCCAATCAGGATGCGGAAAATCACTATATCGTGGTTGAAGCGGTCGATCCGGACGGCAACATCTTGGAGCGGGATATCGTCTCGGAAGAAAACGGTGAGACGGTTCGGGTCAATAAATGGGCACAGCGGGTATCCGATACCATCTACACTGCAGTGCGGCGCGACAAGGTCGATGACGGCATCGTCCAAAAAGGAACCTTGGGCCAAAAGCAGCGCGGTGAGCTGGACATCACCTGGCGCAGCGGCGTCCAAAACGGAGCGATCACCGAATGGTAAGACTGCTTTGCCGATTTCCTAGCATGCGGAACAGACAATGCTGACAGGCCGGCAGACCCTTGGAACCATTGAACAGGCGCTCAGCGACTTGCGCCGCGAAGAGTCCGAGCTCAGCCAGCGGATCGAACGTGCGACCCGCGGGCTGACCGACCTGCAGGAGCGGCAGACCGAGGCCTATCGGGATCTTGCCCGCTTTCATCTGGACAATGATGCGGCCGGCGCTCTCAACACCCGCCTGGACAGCGCTGCGCGGGAAGCCCGGCGGCTTTTGGAAAAACGCACAGCCGACTACAAGGTCCTGAGCGACCAACTGCGGCAGTGCGAAAGCGAACGCAGCGCGCTTCATGCCCGCCGCCAGAAGCTGGATGCGGATCGGGACACCGCAGAAAACCAGATGGACGACCTTCTAGAGGCCGTGGACAGCCGCCTGGAAGGCGATGACGCATTTCAACGCCAGAAGGCTGCAGTCGAGCGCGCTGAGGAGACGGCAGCTGCGGCAGCTGCAAAAGCGGAAACGTCTGAGGCTGACCGGCTCGAAAAAGGTAAAGCGTACGAAGCCGATCCGCTGTTTCTCTACCTCTGGGACCGGGGGTTTGCGACACCCTCCTATGACAAGCGCGGTTTGACCCGTTCGCTGGACCGCTGGGTTGCCGGGTTGATCGGCTATAATGCCGCCAGAGCCAACTACGCGATGCTCACCGGGATCCCCGAGCGCATGGCAAAACATGCCGCACGCTGCGCCGAGATCGCAGACCAGGAACAGGCGAAACTGGCAGAACTCAGCCGCAACGCCATGACCGATGCCGCAGGCACGGATCTGGTCGGCAGCATTGAAACGTTAAGCGGCGAGATCGACAGCATCGACGGCGATCTGGATCAATTGGACCGGCGGATCGAGACCCTCGCCGGTGCCCTGGCAGAATTTGCGAGCGGCGAAGACAACGATTTCCAAAAGGCAGAAGAACACCTGGCTTCCTCGCTAAAGATGGACGCGCTCAATGATCTGTGGCGAGCGGCGATCGAAACGCCCTCGCCTGAAGACGAGAAGATTGTCCAACGCATTGAAGACTTCAAGGACCGCATCGAACAGGTCGCCCGGGAGGTCCGCCAGGACCGCGAACTGCAGCGCGATATCGGCCGCCGCCGAGCTGAGCTTGCGGATGTCGTCAAACGGTTCCGCTCCAATGGATATGGCAGCTGGGAAACAACGTTTTCCGATGATCGCTTGACGACAGTTTTGCTAGGCGAACTCGTAAAGGGCGCGATTTCCGGCGCGGAGTATTGGGATAGAGCACAACGGTCCCACAAGCGCCGCCGTCCCAAGGGCCGCCGGGTGGCATTTCCAAAGGGCAAAGGCCTTCCCCGCTCCATGGGCGGCTTCGGTGGCATTCCGGGCCCCGGCGGGTTCGGCGGGCCGGGCGCCGGCATGCCGGGCGGAAATGACGGGTTTGGTGGCGGCGGCTTCAAGACCGGCGGCGGGTTTGGCGGCGGTGGCTTCAAAACCGGAGATACGTTCTAGAGGATCAAAAATGTGACACTGGTGCAGAAACCGGCCTTTACGATACGGCAGCTTCCTTGCACTGGCGAAAGACCTGTTTTAGACCGAACCCATAGAGACATTCATACAAGCTCAGGCGATCTCATGCGGCATCTCATTCTTGCAGGCCTTTGTGCACTCACACTTGCAGCGTGCCAGTCCAGCAACACCCAACAAGCGTCCCTTGGAAATCAGCCGCAGCTGACCGTGCCGCAGGGCGCGCAAAGCGTTAAGGTCGCCGCCGACCCGATGACCGTTCGCTCCGCTCTGGTCTCCAGCGCCCAGGAACGCGGCACCATCGTGATCCAGGACGAGCCGAATATGGTCGTCATGGAGCGCCAGCTCACCGGCGAAAACCCCGCACTGGACAGCCAGTTTGGCCCCTCAGACAATGGCAATCGGGTTATCCGCATCCGGCTTCGCTTCACAGGCACCCCATGTGAGACGCTCGTTGTTCAGGATCTTGCCGTGATCAACAATGTCCGCACGGGGCTGGAACAGAGTTTCGTTCTGCCGGGCAATCCGAACACCATGCAAAGCCTTCAAGGCCTGAAGAGCCGTGCCGAGCAGAGCAGTTCCTGCCCGCCGGTGACGTCTTAAACCACCGCAGTTCGGCGCCGCAGTTATCCGCACCTATTCGCTCACCTGTAAAATATAAAAATATTTTTCTTGCTTAATTGCGCTTCATAACCACCTTTTCGCTTGGAATTGACGGCTGCAATGACAGGCGAAGGGGCGGTGAAGCATGGGCACGCTAAATGGCAAGACGGTGATCATAACCGGTGCGGGCCGATCAACTGGCCGGGCACTCGCGGCAGCCTTGGCGGACCATGGCGCAGGTATTCACCTGTCCGCACGGGGCAAGGCACAGGCCGAAGACACGTGCCGCTTTATCAAAGATGTCACCGGCTCGTCTGCCACTGCCTACAGCTGCGATATCGCTGATCCGGACTGCATCCGCCAGTTTGTCTTGGATCTGAAGGCGACGACGCCAAAGATCGACATTCTGATCAACAGTGCGGCCGTGTGGCTCTCCGGATCCTTTGAAGCGACGGACGACGATCATTTGATCACCGCCGTAAATTCTACGGTTACCGGAACGATCCTCCTGACCAAACACTGCCTTCCGCTTTTGGAAATGTCAGAAGAGCCTGACATCATGACCATTGTTTCAAAGTCGGGTTTGGCATTGGATGGTCAATCGGAACCCAATGCTGCTTACCATGCCACAAAGAGCGCTCAGACCGCCTTCATGAACCGGCTTCGCCAAACACACCCCCATATCCGGGTGATGTCCGTCTTTCCGCCCGATTTCGAAAGCGATCTGGAATACAAGAGTTCTGCCTGGTTCAAACGCCCCTCTCCAGGCACGAACAGAACCATGACCGCACGCCATGTCGTGGAAGCGATCCTGTTCGCACTGGAACAAGAGCGCATCTGTTCAGTGGAATCGCTCGTCCTCGGCAATTCCGCGTCAGGTTAAACCAACCTCACATGATGCCTTTCGAGCCGGCTACCAAACATGGGTTCAGGCCGGCACGGCCTCGGGCGCGAACTGTTTCAGGAACTCCGGGCTCGGAGGGATCGGTTTGATCACATCGATCATGATGCCGTTCGGGTCTTCGGTGATGAAATGCCGCTGACCAAAGGGCTCGTCCTTCAGCGCCAGCAGGATCGGCAATCCGGCGTCCGTGGCGCCCGCATAGATCTGATCAACGTCCTCGACCTCAAAGTTCAATAGCATGGCGCCAGTGCCCTGCCCGCGGCGGATCGCCGGGATCGTTTCATGGTCCTGATCGAGAATGGCGAGGTTTACGGCCTCGTCCTCGATCGATTGCAGATGCACATACCAGTCTGCTTCGAACACAGCCTTGAACCGGAAGTGATCCTGATAAAACCGGGCAGTCTTGGTCACGTCCTTGGTCATAAGGACAGGGTAATACTGGGTGCATTTCATCACGCGTCTCCTGCAGTCAAACACGGTCCATCAACCCAATTGAGTTGATAGGGCTTTCCAGCCATAACAAATAAACATACAGTATGTATGTGAATTTCAATTAACATACAGGCTGCATGTATGCAAGATGAAAAACCGCGCCGGTCCCAGGCCGAGCGCCGTGCTGAAACCAGGAAAGCGCTTTTGGACGCTGCCCGGGCACTCTTTGTCGACAAGGGGTATGCGGAGACCGGGACACCGGAGATCGTCAAACGGGCGAACGTTACCCGCGGCGCGCTCTATCATCATTTTGAGGACAAACCGGATCTGATGCGCGCCTTGGTGCAGCAGGAAGCTGAGGCGGTCGCAACCGAGATTGCCTCTGACACGAACACCGGCCAGTCTCCGCTTGACGCGTTCATGGCGGGAGCCAGTGCTTATTTTTGCGCTCTGTCAGTGCCTGGACGGGCCAAGATCCTGCTTCTTGAAGGCCCAACTGTGCTCGGACTGGAAGAAATGGCCGAGATCGACCGAACAACCGGCGGCGCAACGCTTCTTGAAGGACTGCAACACAGTGCGGCGCACGGGTACTTGCAGGACGTTCCCCTGGAGCCGCTCGCCGAGCTCCTGTCCGCCGCCTTCGACCGGGCGGCGCTGGAAATCGCGAATGGCGCAGACCGCTCAGCTTACGAAACAGCGACCAAGACGCTTCTCGCCGGTGTCCTGGCAACCAAGTGAGCTGGTAATCAAAACAAAACGGGACTAAGAGGGGCGCTCCTTCCCGGTGCATCCGGCCAGCCTAATGCGGTCCGTCAGCGCCAATTTCCGAAGATCGGGTCCAGTTTGGCCGAAGTTGCGTTTGATATTCTGCTGCTGCTTTTCGTGGCCGCCTTCATTGCCGGGTTTATCGATTCCATTGCAGGCGGCGGCGGATTGATCGCCATCCCTGCCCTCCTCATGGCCGGGCTCCCCCCGCTGGAAACGCTCGGAACAGCCAAGCTGCAGGCGCTGTTTGGCTCGGGCTCAGCCACCCTTGCCTATTCCAGGCGGGGCCTTGTCGATTACAAAGTCATCCTGCCCATGGCCGGCCTGTCTGCGGCGGGCGCCGTTTGCGGTGCGCTCGTGGCGACCATTTTGCCAACTGACGTGCTTCAAACGGCCCTTCCAGTCGTTTTGATCGTAATCGCGGTCTACTTCGCTCTGAAACCCAATGTCGGCGCAGTCGAACAGGTGCCGCGGATGACAGGCTTTGCCTTCGGCGCGACCGTTGTACCGACGATCGGTTTTTACGACGGCATTTTCGGCCCGGGCACCGGTTCCTTTTTCATGCTCGCCTTTGTCGCCCTGATGGGCGCAGGTCTCTTGAAAGCCACGGCCCATACGAAGGTGCTCAACTTCGCTTCGAACCTTGCTGGGTTTCTTGTGTTCATGGTAAGCGGAGTGGTGTTCTGGAAGATCGGCCTGCTCATGGGAGTGGGTCAGTTTCTCGGCGCACAGGCCGGATCCAAGCTCGCAATGAAGAACGGCGCGAAGATCATCCGCCCGCTCCTGGTGTGCTCGTGCATCGCAATGGCCGTCAAACTGCTTCTTGATCCGGCAAATCCCGTCCGCATCATGCTGGCGCTGTAGGCTTCTTTTCCGAAATTGATGCCCCTTGCGAAGAGCGGCCAAATCCAAGTTCCGCAGCGAGCAGGTTTCCGATGACCAGGATGACCACACCGATAAAGATCCCCGCCAATCGATCCAGAACAGGTTCAACGGTTGTCGGCGGGCCGCTGCCCGTTACCATCGTCATCAGATATGCCAAAACAGCCTGGGTTCCGACATAAGCGTTGCTTAGGCCGGAAAAATGGGTGCGCGAAAATACAAAAATCCCAGCGATCAGGAGCAATGACCAAACCAAGAGGTTTGCCGGCAGGAAGACAACGACCGCGAGCCCGGTCGAGCCGCCGATAAGGCAACCAGACAAGCGGTCAAAAGCTTTCTTCGTCCCATATCCGATCTGAAGTGGTATCATCACGGTGGCGGTGACAGCGATTTGAATTGGGGACGGCAGGTCGAAATACCGGTCCAGCACAAGGATCGTCACCATGATAATGCCGGCAAAGACTGCAGCCTCCATGGCATGGCGGCGCGTCTCGGCATCTGCCGGTGTTTTATCTTGCTCCACCGAAATCGGCCTTGGGTTCAGTAGTAACTCGACCAGCATGGCTGCCAGAACGCCACTGGAAATCTCCAGACACCGGTCAATCGCGAAGGCCCGCGTTTCGCCCGGATTTTGAAGAGATACAAACAACACCAGCGTACCGGTGACGCAAGCCAACGTCCACGCATAGGAATATGGGCTCGTATAGCGTTTATAGATCCCGAATACGATTGAGCCGATGATAAGAACCGACAGTGTCAGATACTGTCCCGCGAAAAACGTAGCTGCATAAAACGCAGCAGCGCATCCGATGACAGTACCGATAACCCGAAGGGCCCCTTTGGAAACAACGGTTTTTCGATCAGCCCCGGAAACGATAAACGCACTGATCGCCGCCCACCACGGGTTGTCCAGGTTGAGAAACAACGCCAGAAGAACAGCGCACCAACAGGCCAGCGCAGTGCGCAGCCGCAGACCTTCGTTCGCGGTCATTGCCCGCTTCCGTGAGATGATCCGGTTGGCGGCGGCGGGTCCGTATTCAAAATCAAAACCCTTGCATCCGCGCCCATGAACGCCTGTCTGTCATCCGGATGGACGGACAAGTTGATTTCTACCGGAAAGCGTTGAGACAGGCGGATCCAATCGGTTTCCGGATCCACATAAGGCAGCGCCTGGGTTTCAAGCGTTGAGCGCGCAATTCCCTTTGAAATACCGCGCACGGAGCCCTCGAAAAACACCCACGGCGCCGTGGAGACCATGTAATAGACAGGTTGGCCGGGTTTTATGAACTGAACATGCTGCTCGTGCACGTTGGCAACGATCCGGTACCCTGTCCGGGACACCAAAATCAGAACGACATCTCCGGCATCCAGGTATTGGCCCGTTTTTGTATTGAAGGGAACGACCTGCCCGTCGAAGGGGGCCCTGACGACCGTTTGTTCCAGATTGTAGTCGGCAACAGCCTTCTCAGCCGTCGCCTGGCGCAACTCAGCCGCTTTTTGTTTCAACTGATCCTGAGCCCCGGTCCGCGCGGCAAGAGCGCGTTCATAATTTGCCTGCGCTTCCGCCAAGTCCCGGGTCGCGTCATCAAGCCGCTGCTCGGTCACGACACCGCTCTCCTGCAAGGTTGAGAGCCGGCGTTGAGTGGCCTCCGCATCATCCAGGATGGCTTTTGTGGCAGTTACATTTGTCTTGGCTTCCTCAACGCCATCCTTGGCCACCTGCAGCGCTTGTTCGGAAACGGCGACATTGGCCGCAGCCGATTCTGCTGCCAGTTTGTAAGGAGTTTGATCCAACGTAAAAAGCGGATCGCCTTTACGAACTTCGGTATCGTTCGTGACATGCAGCTCGGCAAGCGTTCCTGCAACTGCCGGAGACATGCTGGCATAATCCGACGTGATGTAAGCATCGGACGTGTAGGCAAAGAAATGGCGACTGATTTCGTTGCCGATTAAGATCAGGAAAAGGACGGCAACGAAAACCACCAGGAACTTTTTTTCAAACATGCATCCTCAAAAGGCAGGCGCTGTGTCGCTACACTATGCAGCGTTGGCCGAGGTGCGACAACCAGCGCCCCCCATTCCAAAGGCTTTAGCAGACACACTTGCGGAGGATCTTTGTCGGTATTGAACTGTGTGAGGCCGTGCCATTGCCTCCTGCCGGGGTTATAGTCGCCCCGCATTGTTTCTATTTCCGGATAATCATGCCCACCATTTATCAGCTCAAGTCCCGGTTTCAGGATCTCCTGCGTCCAATCTGTAAAAATCTTGCCTCGGCTGGCGTGACGGCAAACCAGGTAACGCTGGTGGCCCTCGCGTTGTCGATCGCAGAAGGTTTGGCACTCTTGATATTTCCAGGCGCCTTTTGGCCGTTCATTCTGTTGCCAGTAATCCTATTTGTCCGGATGGGGTTGAATGCCATAGACGGCATGCTCGCCCGCGAACATGACCAGAAATCGGATCTCGGCGCGATCCTGAATGAACTCGGCGATGTCCTGTCCGATGCAGCTCTTTATCTGCCCTTCGCCGCGCTGCCGTTTTTTCCGGGCGAACTGGTTGTCGGATTGGTGGTCCTGGCGATCATCGGTGAGATGACAGGTGTCATTGCCGTCCAAATCGGGGCAAGCCGCCGGTATGACGGACCGTTCGGCAAGAGCGACCGAGCCGCCCTTTTCGGCCTGTGTGGTGTTCTCGTGGCCTTTGGGCTGACCTCCGAACCGTTTATCGTGATCCTGATGGGTCTTGGCGTTCTTCTATCCGCCGTCACAATCTGGAACCGCGCGAAGAACGCCCTCAGAGAACTGGAGACGCAATGACCCTGCAAGCCATCCACTGGGCCCTGATCGGCATCTGGGGGCTTCTAACCGCCGCAAGCTTGATCGTTTACATCCTCTCCAAACGCTCAGAGAAAAACCTTTCAGAACTCGTTCAGCGCACCCAAAGCTGGTGGGTGATGGTGGCGATCTTCACAGTCGCCTTCCTTGTTTCAAACACGATTTCGATCATCGTGTTCGCTCTGATCAGTTTCCTGGCGCTGAAAGAGTATTTCTCGATGATCCCGACCCGGCGCGCAGACCGGCGCGTGCTGTTCTGGGCGTATCTGTCGATCCCGGTCCAGTATTTCTGGGTCTATGACAGTTACTACGGCATGTTTGCCGTGTTCATCCCGGTCTACATGTTCCTGTTTCTGCCCTTTGCCAGTCTGCTTTCCCAGCAGACCGAAGGATTTCTGAAGTCCGTCGGCACGCTCAACTGGGGCCTGATGCTCTGCGTGTTTTCAATCTCCCACGCGGCCTTCCTTCTGATCCTGCCGACGATCGAAAACAACTCGGCGGGCGGTGCAGGCTTGCTGCTGTTCCTGGTGTTCCTGACCCAGTTCAATGACGTTGCCCAATACACATGGGGAAAATTGTTCGGACGGCGGAAAATCATTCCGGGCGTCAGCCCGAACAAGACCTGGGAAGGGTTCCTGGGTGGTGTCGGCACGACCTTTGTGCTCGCCATTGTGACGGCGCCTTTGGTGACGCCTTTCAGCCTGGCACATGCAGCAGCAGCCGGGCTCTTGATCCCGGTTGCCGGGTTCATCGGCGATGTCACTGTCTCCGCGCTCAAGCGCGATCTCGGCGTCAAGGACACCGGAAGCCTCATTCCCGGCCATGGCGGCATTCTCGACCGGATCGACAGCCTGACCTTCACCGCCCCGCTGTTCTTCCACTTCACCCGCTATTTTTATTACTAGGCCGGGATGATGCTGCAGAAGGTCTTTTACATTTTCGTCAAGATTGCAGTGCTGTTTCTGCTCGGGCTGAATGTCAGGCGCAAAGACCTGCTGCCCTTTGAAGGGCCCGCAATCATCGTCGCCAACCACAACAGCCATCTCGACACGATGGTGCTGATGGCCTTGATGCCGCTGTCAAAGCTTAAGGACATCAAACCGGTCGCCGCCGCCGACTACTTCTTTTCCTCGCCCTGGAAGGCTTGGTTCTCAGAACATGTGCTCGGCATTATCCCGGTCGAACGTAAACGCGAGGACCGGACCTCTGATCCGCTGGAAGGCTGTTACCAGGCGCTGCACAAAGGCCAAGTGCTGATCCTGTTTCCGGAGGGCTCCCGAGGCGAGCCGGAAGAAATGACCGGCCTGAAGAAGGGCATTTCCTATCTTGCCGAACACACGCCCGGCGCCCCTGTCGTTCCAGTGTTCACCCACGGCCTCGGCAAGGCGCTGCCAAAAGGTTCGTTTTTACTGGTGCCGTTTTTTTGCGATATTTTTGTCGGCAAACCAATCACTTGGGCGGGCGACCGGACTCAGTTCATGAACACCCTGCAAGACCGGTTTAACGAACTCTCGTCGGAAAAAACCTTTGCACCTTGGGAGTAGAGCAGCCGCCTTTTTGTGGGGGGTGGCCGAGGCAACAGTGTTTTTCATCGTGCCCGATGTGCTCTTGACGTGCTTGGCGATGAAGTCTCTCAAAGCCGCCTTAATGGCGGCGCTTTTTGCTGCTCTCGGCGCGACGGCCGGAGGCACTTTGGTCTGGCACCTGGCCTATGCCGAGCCTGAAGCCACAATGCATCTTCTGCTGGTCGTGCCCGGCATATCAGAGGCAACTTTTGAGACAGTCCGCAGGCTTCTATCAGAAGGTATCTATATCGGAATGTTGCGGGGCGCCTTTACCGGCGTTCCCTACAAGATCTTTGCAGCGGAAGCTGGAAACACCGGGATCAATCCATTCCTTTTTGCCAGTCTCACGCCGCTTGTTCGCTTGCCAAGGTTCGTTGCGCTGTCTCTAGTCGCTTGCGCAGCAAGCCGCTGCATCGGCGAACGTTTGTCAAGTCGGCAAAAACTCTTCACTTCACTCAGCTTATGGCTCAGTTTCTACGTCATCTATTTCAGATACGTTGGATGGTGAGTGCGCGTCACTCCGCCCGCAAGGGATACCGGTACGGCTCCTCAAAGACATCAATCACCTTGGTGCCAGCCTTGATGACAGCGCCATGCTCGACATTTGCCGGAATGTTGTAGATCGCACCGGGGCCCATGGTCCGGGTCTCACCGCCGATGGTGAACTCGATCTCGCCGGACAGCACTGTTCCCCACTGCGCCAAATGGGAATGGGGCGGCAGGACCATGTCCTTTTTGAAATCGAAGAAAACCACCAATCCCCGGTCCGACTGGACCGAGTGGGAAGAGACAACATCCTCCGGAAACGGCACGTCCAAAGCGGGGAAAGACTTGATGAAATCAGGAAGGTCCACGGGCTGCTCCTTTATCTGCACAGGGCATACCTAGCGCAGTTTCCTCGGCCATGACTAGCCGTCCAGCACATCCTTCACGGTCGTTGCGAGCTGTTTGAGCGTAAACGGCTTGGGTAGGAAGAAGAACTTCTCATTGGCCGGCAGATTTTCCTCAAACGCGTCTTCCGCATAACCGGACACGAAAATGATCTTCAAATCCGGCCGTGTCTTGCGCAGCTCGACCAGCAACGATGGACCGTCCATTTCTGGCATGACCACATCGGATACCACAAGGTCGACCTCACCGCCGGTCTCTTCCATCACCTCTAAGGCTTCCATGCCGGTGCCGGCCTCGTAGACTGTGTAACCGCGCGACGCGAGCGCCCGGGCGGCAAAGGCGCGCACGGCCTCTTCATCTTCCACCAGCAGGATCGAAGCGGACCCGGTAAGATCGGCGACTTTTTCCTTTTCAGGCTCCTTGGCCACCGCTTTCGGCTCATCGACAACGGCCGGGATATAGCGCGGCAAGAACAGGCGGAACGTTGTGCCCTCGTCAATTTCCGAGGTGCAGAAAATGAAACCGCCGGTCTGTTTGACGATACCGTAAACGGTCGAGAGACCGAGCCCTGTGCCTTTACCGACTTCCTTTGTGGAGAAGAACGGATCGAAGATCTTCTCCATCACATCGGGTGGAATACCGTGGCCTGTATCTTCCACCTCGACCAGCATGTATTCGCCCGGCGGCATGCCACGGGTGTTTTCAAACTGGGTCGATTCAGATTCTGAGACGTTGCGCGTGGAAATCGTCAAACGGCCGCCGTCCGGCATCGCGTCCCCGGCATTCACTGCCAGGTTGACGATCACCTGCTCCAGCTGGTTGAGATCGGCCATGACCGGCCACAGATCCCGCCCGTGAATAACCTTCAGGTCCACTTTCTCGCCAAGCAACCGGTCAAGCAGGATCGACAGATCGGCGAGAACGTCATTCAGTTCAAGCTGTTGCGGACGTAGGGTTTGACGGCGCGAGAACGCCAACAGCTGCCGCACAAGTCCGGCGGCGCGGTTGGCGTTCTGCTTGATGTTCATGATGTCCTGGAAGGACGGATCGGTCGGGCGATGGCTTGCCAGAAGCAGATCGGAAAAGCCGATGATCGCGGTCAGAACGTTGTTGAAGTCGTGCGCAACACCGCCGGCCAGCTGGCCGATGGCCTGCATCTTCTGGCTTTGCGCAAACTGAGCCTCAAGGGCGCGCTGCTGGGTCGTTTCCAGCGCATAAACAATGGCGGCCTCACCATCTCCCTCGCCTTCCTGAACCGCGGAGACGTAGAAGGTTGCCGAGCGCGGGTCATTGCCTTCGACCAGCGGAATATCGATCGGCGCGATTTCGCTGATCCCGTTCGCTGCTGCGCTCAAGGCCTTGCGGAGATCTTCCTGACCGTTATCAGCGACATAGGCTTCAAGTTTCGGCGCCTGATCATCGGTGTCTACGGCACCAAACAACTTAAGGAATGGCGCGTTTGTGCGCAGCACACGGCCTTCCTTGTCGAGGGATGCGATTGCGATCGGCGTATTGTTGAAGAAGCGGGCGAAACGCACTTCCGCTGCGCGCAGCGCTTCGGAGGCTTCTTCGCCCCGCGACCGGTTCAAGACCAGTGTGCGGCTGTCGCCTTGTGTGCCGTTCTCGCCGAATGGAACCCTGTGCAACAAGCGAACAGGAAGCCCAAGCCCGTTGCGGGTGACGAAATCTAGATCAAAGGTCTCGCTCTTGACCTCACCGGCCTGCCCCTTCACGGAGCGGATCAGTTCGGTGCCATCACCCCGGACAATATCGGAAAGGCCGAGATCCCCAGCGTCAAACTGTGCCAAATCATACCCAAGCCAATCGGCGAGGGTCGCGTTGAGGTATACGATCCGTCCCTGAGCGTCTGACGACAGAAACCCTGCCGGCGCATGATCGAGGAAATTGATGACGCGCTGAAGTTCCTGGAAGGAATTTTCCTGCTCAGCCCGGTCTCGGGTGATGTCTGATAACTGCCAGACCGCCATGACCTTGCCGGACGCGTTGCCAGATACCTGGAGCGGCCGCACAGAAACGCGGTACCAGCGCGCTTTTCCTTCCGCCCGGCCGAGCGGGAACGGCATGCGGATTTCTTCCTGCGCTTTGCGGCCATCGCGCATCGCTTGAGACAAGCGGAAAATGGCGTCGGTCGCGTCTGGATCGGAGGAAAACACGCGTTCGACGACGCGGATATCGGCAGCCGTTTCCGCGCCAGTTAGCTCAGCGTAAGCCTTGTTGGCGTAGACCAGACGGCCATCGATGTCGGTTATGAGCGCACCGTCTTCCAGCGTATCGACAAATGCAGAGGCAAGCGGATTGGCCTCACCTGGCCTTGCGGAAAGGCGAAGGAAACCGATCGCACCAGCAAACAAACAGAAAACGCCAACGACAGCAAGAATTCCAAGCAAAGCGAGAATGAACGGCTGTGCAACAGCCCGGTCCATGACCGCAAAGGCAGCCGCGGCCCCGGCAAGCACAAGCGCGAGCCCGATCAACAACCCTATGTTTCCGGATCGCTCCGGCCGATTGATCATCGGCCCGCCTGGCGCTCCGTCAAGGTCACTCATACAATCCGTCTCCTCGGCCCGATTCGCTTTGTTTAGGCCGAATTTCAGCATTCTGTTGTTGGCCGGTAATTTCAACAGAGCAAGCGCTCAGTCCTGTTGAAATTCACCCGTTAATCCGCATTCCCTGCGATATCGTTACTTTTTACTGTAATCAATTGGCCCGCCAGGCGGCCCGTTTGCGCATTCTGAAGACAAAGCCGATGACCTCGGCCACCGCCTTGAAGTGTTCTTCCGGCACTTCCTGTTCGATCTCAACGCTGGCATAAAGCGCGCGGGCGAGCGGCGGGTTCTCGATGACCGGAACCTCATGTTCCTTGGCCACGTCCCGGATACGCAGGGCGAGAGCATCCGTCCCCTTGGCAACACAGAGAGGCGCGCCCATGCCCTCTTCATATTGCAGGGCGACGGCATAGTGCGTCGGGTTGGTGACGACGACCGTCGCTGCCGGCACCGCAGACATCATGCGTTTGCGTGACCGCTCCATGCGCAATTGCCGGATCTTGCCTTTAACGTGCGGATCACCTTCTGTCTGCTTGAATTCTTCCTTGACCTCTTTGAGGCTCATCTTTTGCTTGTTGAACCATTTGTTTTTTTGGTAGACGAAATCCGCAGCGGCAACGACTGTCATGACAGCAAGGATTGCAGCCAAAACCTGAAGTATCAAAATGCGGGCCTCTTCGAGAATGATCATCTCATCCGCGAAGATCATGATTTCAGCTTCGTCCCTGTGCGGCCACAACACGGCGACCATAACCGCGCCGACAACCAGGATCTTCACCATCCCCTTGGCGAAGTTCACCAGGCTTTCCGAGGAAAACAGGCGCTTGAAACCGGAAAGCGGTGAAACCTTGGAAAGTTTGGGCTTGATGGTTTCGGCTGTCAGCAGGGGTTGATGCTGGATCAAGTTGCCAAACACCGCCATGACCACCAGAGCCAGCAACGGCAAACCAACGATCAGCGCCACCGATTGACCGGTATCCCGCCAAAGGGCCTTGAGGGCATAGCCGTCAACCGGAATCTGATGGGCGTGTTCAATGTACCCCTTTAGCAAGTTTCCGAGCGACGCAGCCGCCCCCGGCGCCATAATGGCAATCATCAGGGTCGCACCTGCAAGCGTGAACCAGGTGCTGACTTCTTGCGATTTCGGAACGTCCCCTTTGTCATGCGCGTCTTTGAGACGTTTCTGCGTGGGGTCCTCAGTCTTTTCTGAGTCGTCGGTTTCGTCAGCCATAACGCACCGTTACCCCGCTATAAACTTGCCCAAAGCCTGCTGCACATGTTCCAGGTAGAACATCATCAGCGTGCTTATAAGCACCATGAGAAGGAAGAAGCCGATCGCTATGTTCACAGGCATGGCGATGAAGAAGATCTGCATCTGCGGCATCAGCTTGTTCAGCAATCCAAGGCCGAAATAAAAGACCAGACCAACAACAAGAAACGGTGCGCTCATCCGCACCGCTATCGAGAACACCATCGCCACCGTCTCGGCGAAATTCTCCGAAAAATCTCCAACCGGCGGCATGCTGCCAGGCGGAAACAAAGTGAAGCTATCGTGAAGGGCTGCAATCACCAGGTAATGCGTGTCTGTGGTGAAGATCAGTGTGATGCCGACCAGGGCAAGAAAGTTGCCGTAAAGCGCCCCTTGCTGTCCCTCATTGGAGATGTCAGTGCCAAGCGCGAAGGCAAGGCCAGATTGGTTCGCCATGATCACGCCGGCAATCTGCACGGCAGACGTTACCAATTTTGCACAAAGCCCGATGGCGACCCCGATCACAATTTCACTTATTAAAAGAACACCGAGTTGTGCCGGGTTCGATACCAGATCCGCCGGATAAAGCTGAGAGCCGACCGGGTAGAGAACCAAGGTCATTGCCAGGGCGATGGTTAGGCGAAACCTGGTTGGGATCGAACTTTCCCCAAGAGCTGGCAGAAGCATGATCATCGTGCCAAGACGCGCAAACATCAGCATGAATGCGGCAGCTACGTCTGGCAGAAAATCAAGCTCGATCGTCATCCCTCACACCTCAAACCGGGCTGGTGGCGAGGATCATCTCGGCAATTTCAGCCATAAACCCCTCCAGCACCTGGCTCATGAACGGAAGGGAAAGCAGAAGCGTCACGAAAATCGCGAGGATCTTTGGCACGAACACCAAAGTCATTTCCTGGATCTGGGTCAAAGCCTGAAACAGCGCGATGATCACACCGACAAGGAGACCGATAACCATGGTTGGCCCTGCAATGAGGATCATCGCCCAGACGGCGGACCGGGCCAGATCAAGCACTTCAGGACCGGTCATGACACCACCTCCGCGCTAACGCGCCTTCAAGAACAGACAAGACCCAATCAGATCGGCATCCGCATGATTTCTTCATAGGCCGAAATCACACGGTCTCGAACCGCAACCATAGTCTCCAGTGTAACCTCAGCTTCGGCTACGGCTGTCACCACATCGACAACATCGGTCTTGCCTTCAATCAAGCCGACGGCCTTGGCGTCCGCCACCCGGCCCTGGTCAACAACATTTTCAACCGCGCTTTGCACCATCTGCCCGAAATCAACCTGTTCACGAACAGGTGTCGGATCTTCAATCGCTTTTGCCTGCTGCTGAAGCTGGGCCGCCATCTGGTAGGCATTGTTGGCAATGGACATTGTCGACATGGGTTACTTCCTTAATCCGGTTGCTTCAGGCGATGGCGCAAATGGCCTCAGGCCCGCAGGATATCGATCGTCCGCTGCAGCATTTTGCGGGTGGTTTCGATGACGTTGAGATTGGCTTCATAGGAGCGTTGAGCTTCCCGCATGTCGGCCGATTCAACCAAGGTGCTGACATTTGGCTGCAGAACATAGCCGTTTTCATCTGCTGCCGGATGCCCGGGCATGTGGGTCGACTTGAAAGCGGATTTGTCTTCGACAATCCGTCCGAGCTCCACCTTGTCGGCGCCAAGTTGCTTGTCGAATTCGGACTGAAAAGTCGGGATTTTCCGCCGGTACGGCTCCTCGTCCGGTGTCCGGGCAGTCGAGTTTGCGTTGGCGATGTTTTCCGCAATTACCCGCATACGTCCGTTCTGCGCTTTCAGGCCGGAAGCAGAGATGAACAGGGATTTCATCAGATCCATAGGATGTCACTCCTCATTGCATTGCCGTGCTCTTACGCGGTCTTGGAAAGTGCGGTACGGATCAACCCAAGCCCTTTGGTGTAAAGGGTTGTTGCTGCCTGAAAATCCATCTGGTTCTGCGTGATTTTCATCATCTGCTCTTCCAGATTGACCGCATTGCCGCTTGGCGTAATCTCAAAACTGTCGCGGCGCTCGGCCTTGCCACCGATACCCGATCCGATCATTCCGGATATGTGGGCAACGGAAGTGCGCTCCGTCGTCAGACCGAAGGCCTCACGTCCTATGTGATCATCAAACGAATAGGCTTTGACATCGCGCGCCTCGAATTCAGGCGAATCCGAGTTCGCAATATTCTCAGCCAAGACCCCCTGGCGCGTTTGGTGCCATTGCATCTTGGATTTAAGCGCCTGGAACAGAGGCAAGTCCGTAAAAGCCATCCGATTCACTTTCTGTTAACCAACAGGCAAACATTGCCGATGAAATGGTTAACGAGTGGTTAACTATTCTTAACACAAACGGCTTCGGCGTTAATTTTTTGCCATAGCCCCGCATGATTTCCGTGCATTTCGCGAATAACCGCACCCCAGTCGCAGGCAAATTCTGCCTAGCTCTGTTAACTTTGAGACTAAGAGAGATTCGAGGCGGAGCATCAAGCGGCAGAAATTGCCATGAGCAGTCAGAATTGGTGCGGCACTGAACGAAAACGGCAGGCAATTACAGCCGATTTGAATGAGCACGCACCGGTGCGGTGATGTTAGGAATTACTGGGGATAAACGCCACAAGCCGTCATCAGGAACACATTTAACAGTAAACGCTGTCTCCCGGTTTGGGCGCCAAGGGACGGCACGAGGTAAAGATGTACAACTGGATTCAAAACACATTTCAGGTCGGAGAAAGCGTGGCGCAGGGGCTGGCACTGATCATTTCTCTGGCGGTTGTTCTGGCCCTGTTTGGATTGTTCATATTCATCATCAAAAGGCTGATGGGCGGCCGGATCACACAATCGCGCGGGCGCCAGCCGCGCATCGGGCTTATGGACAGTGCCGCGATCGACAATCGCCGCCGGCTGTTGCTGGTGCGCCGGGACAATATCGAGCATCTGATTTTGGTCGGCGGTCCGACAGATGTCGTGGTTGAGCAGAACATCATCCGCAACACGCCGCTCGCTGCCGGGCAAACCAGAACCGGCACACATCAAGCCACTGCGCAGGCAGGGGGCATCAAGGCACCACTTGCTCCAGGCCCGGATATTCCGCTGACGCCGGAAGACAGCGCGGCTGCACAGCAACCTCATCAGGCGCCGGATCTGAAAGCGCCGGCGCAACCGGCACCACCAACGGCAGCCGTGCCGGCACCGGTCACACCGGTTGAGAGCGCTCCAAAAGCACCGGAAACCTCAGCTGTTCTACCGCGCCAAGTACCACAGCCGTCCTCGGCTACGGCACCCGCGAAGCCACAGACTCTGGCCGGCAGCCCCCGCCCGTCCATGGGCTCAATCAGCCAAAACAAAAGTTTTCAACCGGTAAGCACTCGCCCCGCTGAGCACACAACATCACCGGGTTCAGCAAATCCGCAGACGCCGCAGGTCACCGTTGCACCTGCAAGTCCCGCTTCGAATGACAAGGCACCACCCCTCTCCTCTTCAACGGTCACCGCTAGGAAACCAGGACCGGATAGTTCTGCGCCTGTTCTGTCTGCGACCAAGGATGAGGCTCCAAAACCGGTCTCCCGGCTCAGCAACTCGTTGAGTTCATTGGCGCAGCCATTCTCTCCAAAGGACCGGCCGTCCTATGGGGCCGCAAAAATTTCGCCACCAGCCTCCGGACCGGCAGCCCGTGCAAAAACGGCATTGGTTACACCGGTCGAAACAGACACCTCGCAAAAACGGGTTGAGCCTGTCCTGGCTCCAAAAACCAACACCGAAACGGAGTCACAAGCAACTCTCAAAGGCTCAAGCCAACAGGCCGAAAAACCGGAAATCGCTGCGGAAGCAGAACCTGTAGCTGAAACGCCGCCAGAGCCGAAAAAACCGAATGCAAACTCTCCTTCGGCAGAAAAGGCGGATCTGACAAATGTCATGGCCGAAAGCATTGAAAAGGAGTTGTTCGACGAGCCGGCCACGAACACAACCGTCACAGAACCACAAGAGGTTGTGGCAACGGCATTAGAGCCAACTGAGGAAAAGCCAGCCGACATCGTTGTCGAGACCAAAGAAACAGACGAGAAAAAAGACGCACACCACGTGAGTGAACCGGACAGGGTGGCCGAAGCTGCTGACAAGACCGGCGAAGACAAAAAAGAGATCGGCACAAGCAAGCAGGCTCAAGCCGCGCAAGACCAAGGCATTGGAGACCGCAATCCGATCGAAGCAGAGATGGCGAAGATTCTGGATGAATTGGGTGGACAGCCAAAACAATGACAGGCCGCACTAGCCGCATCCACTGGCCCAAATATCTGACAGCAAGCATCGCGTTTGCAATGGGCGCCATTGCACTCACCTTGCCTGCGCATGCCCAGGAAATCTCCGTTGGGTTCGGTGATGACGCGAACCTGACAGAGCGTGCGGTTCAACTCGTGATCCTTTTGACGGTGCTGTCTTTGGCACCGTCCATTCTTGTGATGGTCACGAGCTTTACCCGGATCGTGGTCGTCCTGTCGCTCTTGCGGTCGGCAATCGGCCTGCAGACAGCACCGCCCAACATGGTGATGGTGAGCCTCGCTCTGTTCCTGTCTGCCTTTATCATGATGCCGACGCTTCAAGCGGCCTATGACGCAGGTGTCCAGCCCCTGATTGATGGCGATATCGAAATCGATCAGGCCTATGAACGGGCATCCGAACCGTTTCGGGACTTTATGCTGTCACAGGTGCGGGAAAAAGATCTGATGCTCTTTCAGGAACTCTCTGGCCGGGACGCCCCCGAAACACCGGAAGATCTCGAGATGGCAGTCCTCATTCCGGCCTTCATGATTTCCGAACTCAGGCGGGCGTTCGAGATCGGTTTCCTGCTTTATCTGCCGTTCCTGATCATTGACCTCGTGATTGCATCCGTCCTCATGTCGATGGGTATGATGATGTTGCCGCCAGTGGTAATCTCTCTGCCCTTCAAACTGATTTTCTTTGTTCTTGTAGACGGCTGGAACCTTGTGGCGGGCTCCCTGGTCAAGAGTTTCGGGGGCGGATAGCGGGGATCCTTATGCGATGCACGACCTCCAACTCAGGCACACACTTCAATTCTGAGCCGTTTGTTATGCCGGGAAAATTAGTTTGGGCTAATGGCCAATAGCCATTGGCGCAAAATGCTAAATCGTGGATCAGCTACGGCGTTTTTCTCATACAGACAAGTAGAGAAAAATTAACACAGTATTTGAAATAATACGGATGATTGCACAACGTTACTCCAAAAGAAGTTTGGTTTTTAGGTGCTCATAGAACAACTTGAACAGCTTGCGCGCATCAAAGAACCTGAAGCACGCTCCAAATTGATCCGAACGCTCGTCGGGGAATATGCGCGTTCAGAGGATCACGACCCTACGGAAAATGAGCGGGAACTCTTTTCCAGGATCGTATTGTCCGTCTTCGATCAGCTGGACCGCAGCGCGCGCTATGAACTGGTCGTTCGTCTCGCCAAGACCAACCGGATTATTCCGGACCTTGCCGACCGCCTCGCGCAAGAAGATTTTGCCCTCTCCGAACCTGTTATCGAATGCTCTCCGGTGATCAGCCAGGACGCCCTGATGGCAATCGCCACCAACGGTGGCGACGACAAACGGGCGGTTATGGCGCACCGGGATGACCTCAGCGAAGAGGTCACTGACAAGCTGATTGCCAGAAGTGCCCGGCCAGTGGTGCATGCACTTTTGGAAAATCTCGACGCCCCCTTCTCCGTCCGAGGCGTCCTGGCGCTGTTGATCTTTGCAAACACGGAAGTTGAAGTGCTTGGCGGCCTGGCCCGGCGCGCGCTGCGTGACAGCGAGTTCCTGGAAACCCAGATGCAGATCCTGGAGACAAACTGTCCGATCTTTCCGGCGCCTTTGAAGCGCGCAATCGAGGAAGAAACTTTGGAGAAGCTGGCGGCACAGATCAACAATATCAAACGCGGTGAAGGCGACATCGAAATCGACGGGGTCATTTATTCCCGTCATGAGGCAAGCGTACAGATCGCCAATGGTGAGCTCTCCTTTGATGCGATCCTGAGGACCTTGTTCGAAGAACAACGTCTGGATGCGGCGATCTGGTTGATCAGCCGCAAGATCAATCTCGCCGACGATGTGGTGTCAGACACACTGAAGTCAGATGCCGACGGCGCTATCATGCGGTTGATGTTGCAGACCGGCATTCATGAAAAAACCTACCGTGATTTCCTCAAAGCGCGTTGCGAGTGGCTGGACCGCAGCACCCGGAGCATTCCGGAACTGGTCATGCGCTACAAAAAAGAACTCAAGAAGCCACGGGCTTCAGCCGCGGCCGCAGCAGCGGCTGCTGCGGCGGCGACCCTCGGGGCCACCGTCACGGCACATTAAGCGTCTGAAACGCATAACGCTTGGATACCAAGCCTATAGGTATCGCTTACTCTTCCGACACCCTGACGCCTTGCGCCGTTCTCGGAACCAAGCGCGCACGCGCTTCTAGGTACGCACCGTCAATTGCGCAATCTGGTTAAATATTAAGGCCTTAACCCGCCGGTTCAGCTTCGACCGGAGGGCCTTCTGCGCGGTTTGAACTGCGGTCCGGGGACATGTACTGACGGCGGTACTCTTCCAGGAATGTTTCCAAGGAGTCGACATCTGCCAGTTGGCTGGCAACTTCGAGGAACTCAACACCTTGTGCCTGGATCGGCCGGGTGACGACTTCAAATGCCAGAGCTTCCGGGCTGTCCGCCATCTTGGCCATATACTTGTTCTGCAAGCGCTCCAGGCTCAGCTGATCACCGGCAAGAGAATAGGCAATCCCTGCGCGCAGAATATCCCGACGCTCAAGTTCATCCAAGGGGATCTGGTCCGACCAGCGGGAGCCGTGCATGGCTTCAAGTTGATCACCGGCATCCCGCCAGCTCTCTGCGGCCCAGAACGTGTCGGCCCGAAGGCGGTCCACATCGGTGCCGCGCATGTTCCGAACAAGCTCCAGCGCCAGATCGGGCCGACCGCTTTCAGTAAGCGCCCGCGCTTCGACGATGTTACGCTGACGGGTCAGCGTCGACGGTAGGCTCGCCTGGCGCGTCCGGTTCAAGACACGAAGCGCTTCTTCGGGTTTCCGGTCCATGAGATAGATCGCCCCAAGATCGGCCGCGATCTGGGCCCGGGCAGCCCCTTTCAACCGGTTCTCGACCTGATGCCGCAGCAGTTCGGTTGCTTGATCAAGAAGATCGACTTCGACGAGACGCTTGGCGAGAAGACGGACCATTTCATCGCCCTGGCGGCCGATTGGTGTCAATTCTCTGAAATCATAGTACAACGCCAATGCCTTGATCGGCGGCATTTCATCCGCTTTGCCGTCCAGGAAAAGCGAATTGAACAACGCGTTCATTTCTTCCTGAAGCAGCCGCGTGGTGTCCGCGTCCGGCTCGGCCTGCACCGCAGACTTCATCGCCTCAAATGCTTCCCGATATTGGCCTTGCTCTGCATAAAGCTGGGCCAGGAACCGAAGCGTTCTCAATTCGATTTCGTCACCGCGCCATGAGGTCGAAAGGGCCGCAAGCTGATCGATCGCTTCATCAATGGTCATCTCGCCATCGCGGTAGCGGATGCGCAGCGCACGGTATTCGGCCTCCGCCGCACGCGGCCGGTCATCCGACCGGGCGACCAGATCAAACACCGTCAAGGCTTCCTGGGAACGGCCGGATGCATCGGCAACACGGCCACGCAAGATGTCGTAACGTGCGGCTTGGGCCCGCGTGACTTCAGCAGGCTCGATTTCGGCTAAGATGCCGTTGGCAATCCCGAAATCATTGGCTTCAACCATCGACTGCGCCGCAGCCAGCTTGAATTCCGTCTGGATCGAGGTCGGATAGTTGCCAACCACGGCCCGGCCACGCGGCATGGCAATTCGGGCCTGGGTCCAATTGCCAAGCTTCACATCGACGATCGTCTGCCAGACAGCAGCATCCGGGCTGTTCTTCAGATCAGGCCGGTGAAGATGTTCATAGGCTTCCTCCGGCCGGTCCGCCATAGCAAGCGCCGCGCCTTTGACCAGATTGAACGAACTGTCCTCGGCAAGGGCAAGGTTTTCTTCCAAAGCGAGGCTCAACCAACCCATCGCTTCCTGAGGGAACTGGTGAGCCAGGTAAAAGCGGGCCAGCGCCATCAAGGGTTTGGCGCGTTTGCCTTCAGGTGTTTGCGCAAGATCTGATTGTAGTTCGTTCAGTCGCGACCGGAAGGCGCCAGGCCCGGCAGTGCTCAAAGACACGAACTCTACACCGCCGTCCTCGTCCGGCTCGACAATCCGGCTGAGCGTGCCGGTGCCACGGCGCAAATGCCGGTTGGAAAGCGCCAAGCCACCATCTTTTTCGATAATGACATCATCACCGAGGATTTTGATTTTCACACCGTCGGAACGAGTCGCAAGCGCGATACCTTGTGCAGAACTCAAGGCTTCCAGATCCACGAACTTCTGCGGCTTCAGCAATCCGCGCGGAGGTCCGAATCCGGTCACAAGGGAGATTGTATCGCCAACAAAAGGGTCGGTGATGCTGCGAATATGTTGAGGATCCTGATAGAGAACCCGCAGGACCGACCCACCATCACCGCGGACTGTCCGCTCCATCTTCAGGGGAATGGACGGCTCCAAAATCAAGTCCCCAATGACGAGGGACCAGGCATTGCCATCAGCGCCTACCGTCGCGAGGACCGGGTCGTTCATGTCCAAACGCAGGATCTGATAGTCTCCGTACTGTTCGACATCAATGGTTTCCGCAGTTTCGGCAAGGGCGGAGACCATGCCGCGCGTATCGATCGTTGCGTCCGTATCAAACACGAGCCAGATGCTGTCATTCCGGCGGAAAACAGCGCTCGATACGGGCTCCGAGAACGGGAATACGACCCTGACCGTGTTGCCGATCCGGCGCGCTTCTGCGGACACAAAATTCCTGGCTTCCGCTCCAAAGTTTTCGGGTGGACGCTCCGGTGACACGCGCGGTGCCCCGGCATCACGGCCACCGGTGGCGCGCCAAGTCTCCGGTGCCTGGACCTCGGTTTGCGGCAGCTCTATCCCGGCAGGAACATCGCTTCCCCCAAGAGTGTTGTTCTGGCGGATCTGCACTGCACTGTTGGGCACTGCGGACCGGTTACCATCATCGAGTGCTTCGGTAGGCTGCAATGTTGGAATGGCGTTTCCTGCTTGCGATTCGCCCGGAAGCGGCTCTCCAGGCTGCTGAGTCGACAAGTCCAGCATAGGCGCAGGCCTTGAAATATCTTCTTCAAGTGGCGGAACATCCCCCAGCGGCATCGCACGCTGGCTCGCCTGTGCCAACTGGATCGGCCGCGGCACGTTCACGTCTGATGTCCCGGTCGCATAAGAATTTCCGAGTTCATCGGTCAGATCCGGGATCGAAGCGGTGATTTCACTACCATCCGCCACCACCGGCACCTCGTTCCCATCAGCCTCTGCCAGAACCACTGGGTCTGCAGATAAACTCTCAAGCGGCAGATCGGTTGCAGCAGAAGCTTCGTCTTCAGAAACGACTTGAACCGGGCCTTGCCCGGTCCTGTTGTTGGCTCTGTTTTCTGCATTGGGAACTTCGGATGTCCCGGGCGGTTTCTGCCGCGGCAGCTCACCGGCACCGTTTGTTGGCGGTTGTGCCTGGGCGAGCGTAATTTCTTCTAGCGGCGGCGCTTGGGCGGAATCATTCGTTGGAGCGGCCTGGCGGCCATTGTCAGAGGCCCCAGATACAGACCCTCCAAGTGGGACAGCTGTAAAACCAGGAGATTCATCTGCGCGGGACTCCTTGAGCTGCCCGCCTCTGGAAGAAGACACTTCTGCCGGTGGCAAACCGCGGGGATTACTCACTTCCCGGGTATCCCGAAGGCCTGGAGCCGTGATCATCTGGGAGCGGTTTTCATTGTCTGCAACTGACAGTTCCTGATTGATCAACGCATTCGCCGGATCATTCGGCACCATATTCTCCGGCGTCACATCGATCACATAGGTCTGCTCTTCCCGGAACGCCCGGATATCGACGGACGGTTCAACGCGCATCAAGAACTTCAGCTTGCCTTTGTCCAGGAAGGACGTCGCATCGATAACGCCCGGCGGCAGATGAGTACGCAAATGCGAGATGTCCAGCTGAGCCGGGTGGTTGAACGTCAGTTTGATAATGTCGTTTTCACGGACGAACGCGGTATCGAACTTTATGGACCAATCAAACACCAGCCGCGTGAAGGTCGGATGCTCGCCAACACGTAAAGTGACTTGAGGGCCTTCTTGCGCCTTCAAGCGGGCTTGCTCAAGCGCCCTCACCTTCCGCATCGCTTCTTCAGCGCGTTTTGCCAAGTCCCGGACAACATCGTCCGGCAGTCCCGGCGGCAGACCATTCCAGGTCATCGGCAGAATATCGATGAAGAGTTTCTCACCGGCCTCAAGTGTGTTGATCTGATACTGTGTTTTCAGAGCGAAGCGGATCGCCGCCCCGTCGGGATCACGCCGGGCGATGGTCACGTAATCGCTCAGATCCAAGGGAACATCATCGACATTAACGTCGATTGGCTCTTGAAACGAAATTCTGAGGACGCCGCCGGTAATGACCGCATCATATGTTGGTAAAAGCGTCCGGTCCTTGAAGGTCAAAACAATACGACCGAAGCCCTGCTCCTGAGAAACCTCCAGTTCGACCGGTTCCAGCGTGTCTGCAAGTGCAATGGACGCTGGGTGAATGAGCGAAACGGCCGCTGCGACAAGCATCATGGCAACCTGAAGACACACAAAGGCTCTCCATTCGCTGAATTCTGCGAATTTCATGTAAGCCAGCGATGTCTGGATCCGCCTTGGCAAGTTGTTTTGACCTCGTTTGCCACCAACACTGCAGTTTAATTATGTCTTGTTAACGCGCCCTTACGTCGCTTACAGAGATCAGGCTGTTTTGCTCAATTCGACGGAATCTTGGGTAGGATTCCTCCGGTGGGCGCCTGCGCCTGCACAGGCTGCGCTTCGGGCTGTGGCGGGGTCGACGATTGGCTAGCAATCGCAACCGTCAGCTGTTCCGCGGCATCAGGTGACATGCGTGCCAAAATATCCGCCATTTTCCGCGGTTTCATTTGGCGCACGACCTTCAAAAGGATCGGCAGGCTGAGACGGTCGAAAATACGAGCCGCATCCTTCGGCTTCATGTTCTCATACATGGTCACAAGGCCAGCAATCTCGTTCTCTTCCTGCTGCTTTTTTTCCTCAACGGCCGCACCGATGCGTGCCTCGAGCTGCTTGAGTTCTTCAACCCTCTGCTCAATCCGTTCTTCGGTCGCCTGAAGAAGCCGCTCCCGAAGGTCTAATTGACCTTCCTGCTTCTGCAGGTTTTCCCGGCGTTTCCCAAGGCTTTCCAAAACCGCGCGCTCAGCCGCAGATCCGCCTATTTCCAGGCTATCCGGAAGAACTGGCTGGGCCGGCGGAGGCACGGTACCGGGAGCTTGCGCCACCCCATCAGCCGGGGCTGGCGGCGTTTCACCGCCATCCGCTGCAGCCTCAGTGGATTCTTGTGCGATCGCGCCATTGATTGGCAGGCTGCCGGTTTCAGGACCCACAACAAGTCCCAAAAGCTTCAGCCCGAACAGCGCGCTCGCGGCGACACCCAACAATGGCAACAATCTCAAGTTCATGCAGCGCCCTTACGCTTGTTACGAAACTGCTCCAGCCGCGCAGTCGCCTCCTCAGCCGCACTGCGGATATCCGACGCTCTGCTGGGGCGTCTGCGCTCTTGCTCGACAGCCGGCGCACTCTGTGGAACCACCGGCTCAAAAGCTCCGTGCCCCGCGGGTTGCGGCGCCGGAGTATATTGCGGCTGCACCGGGTACGGATCCGCTGCCGGAACCGGTTCTCTTTGCGGAGCCGATGACTTCGCCGCCCCTGCAATCTGAGATATCCGCGTAAACACTTTATCACCTTCGCGGATCTGGTCAGCCAAGGTGTTCGACATGGTTTCCGATTCCTTAAGACGGTTGCCAAGCGACTTGTCTGCCTCCGCCGCGGTGGTCTTCAGTCCAAGGATGGCTCGCTCGGCAATCTCTGTCGCTGTCATCAATTCGGAAATGGTGGCACGCAGGGTCTGCTCATCGGCTCTCAAACGCTGCAAACGGCGGTTTAAAATCCAGCAATAGGCGATTGTGATAACCAGCAGAACTGCGACCAGAGCCTCAATAATCAATCCGATTGGCATGGATGTCATGGTTGCTCCATTTCGCTCTGCATGGCGCGCTCAAAGGCTGCCAGAGTCATTTTCGGTTTACGCAAATTCTTTGCGACACGGATGGCAATGGAATCTTCCGTTTTGCCAAGTGTTCCCTCCGTTAGAGGGATGTTTCCACACTTAACGAGCACTGGATCCGTCGGCGCGACATCGAAGACCAGTGTCTGCCCAACATCCAGACTGAGCACCCGGCCGAGCGGCAAATAGGTTTCATAAAGAACCGCATCGACCTCGATTTCCGCTGCATGTATCTCCGTCGCCAAATGGCCTTCCCAGATCGGATCGCGGCCAAATTTTTCACCCATGAACATCTGGAGCAGCAGATCGCGGATCGGCTCCAATGTCGCATAGGGCATCATGATTTCAACGGTGCCGCCACGGTCTTCCATGTCGATACGCAGTTCGACAAGGATGGCGGCGTTCGCCGGGCGCGAAATCGCAGCAAACCGGGGATTGGTTTCCAGACGCTCCAGATTGAAGTGGACCGGTGACAGAGGTGCAAACGCTTGCTCAGCATCCTGAAGGATCAGTTGCACCATCTGCTGGACAAGGTTCGTTTCAATCGTGGTGTAAGGACGGCCTTCGACCCGTGCAGCTGTGGTACCCCGGCCGCCGCCTAGCAGAACATCGATGATCGAGTAAATAAGACTCGATTCAACGGTGATTAGGCCAAACCCATCCCACTCCTCAACCTTAAAGACGCCCAGAATCGCAGGCAGCGGAATGGAATTCAGATAGTCTCCAAATCGCACGGAACTGATGGAATCCAGAGACACCTCGACGTTATCGGATGTAAAGTTGCGCAAGGAGGTTGTGGTCAAACGCACAAGGCGGTCGAACACAATTTCGAGCATCGGTAACCGCTCATAGGAAACCATGGCCGAGTTGATCAGCGCGCGAATACCGCTCTGATCACCAGCAATCGTATCCTCGATGTTAAACCCGAGAAGGTTGTCGATCTCTTCCTGATTGAGAACGCGATCCGCACCACGGGTGGCGTTTTCCAGATCTGGCTCACTGTCGTCAATCATGGCCGCCCACTGTGCTGCCATGTCATCCGAACTTCCGGCGCCCTGCTCCTCTAGAGCAGCCCCCCAAGCCGCGGCCAGGTCTTCATCGTCATCCGCGCCGGCACCCTGCTCGGCAAGAGCAGCCCCCCACGCATCAGCCATGTCCTCTTCGGACAGATCGTCATCGTCGTCGGCGTTTGCCATTCACACCATCACTGAACAAGGATTTCCTTGAACAGTACCCCTTCCACTTTTGCCGGATAGACCGACAAGTTGATCCGCCTGAGCAATTCTTCCTTCAAGCGGAACAGGCCTGCAGATCCTTCCAGATCTGCGGGACGAAGCTCGCGCAAATAGATCTGAAACGCATCGAGGATGCGCGGCAGATACGGCTGGATCTGATCGATCATTGCGCGGTTTTCGACCTCCAGGGCGATGCGGACCTTCAGATAGGTCGTGCGGCCCTCGGTCGCCAAATTCACAGTCATCTCCGGAAGGTCATAAAACACTACCGGTCTTTGCGCTTCCTGCGGCGGCGCATCTTCACCTGGCGCGGGCGCCGGCATGCTGTCGCCCATAAACAAGAAGTAGTAAGCCCCGCCTCCAACGGCGAGCAGAACCACAAGCCCAATCGCCCCAAAGAGAATGAGTTTCTTCTTACCACCGCCACCGGCAGCATCTTCCTCACCATCTTCTTCGGCTGCGGCATTCTCGTCGGTCATGCTGCCCTCCGCACATGCGTGAGCGCTCGCGCGCGCTCTAAAAATTACTAAAGTGTTAAAGGTTAACGAATGGTTACCAATCCACTTTAGCGAGTCACCGGGCAAAAATTGCCAAGTGGTTAACTTCTGCCGGAATCTATTGCCGGACGCACCACCCACTCTCGGGTTTTGCCCAGTTTTCCCAAGGATTTAAAAACTGGCACGGCTCCTGCATTAACCTTAACGGGCGCCGACGTCTGGGGAGGCTGAAGCGCTCATCGGGGAGCAAAGGAACCGTTCATTATGGAGAACGTACATTTAATTGGCCTGTCCCGGCAGTCCGCTTTACGGAATCAGCTGGACGTTGTCGCCAACAACATGGCGAACATCAACACGACAGGCTTTAAGTCGCAGCGGCTGCTCTTTGAAGAGTATTTGATGCCGGTTGCCGAAGCGACCGAATTCCAGACACCTGACGAAACGCTGTCCTATGTTCTGGATTACCAGTCCATTACGGACTTCGACACCGGCGCATTCAAGATGACCGGGAACGATCTGGACTTGGCGATCGAAGGCGAAGGCTTTTTCGTCGTCCAGATGGGTGACGGCACCGAAGCCTACACACGCGACGGCGCGTTCGTGATCGACCAGAACGGTCAACTGGTCACATCAGATGGACGCCCGGTTATGACAACTGGTGGGCCGATTACCTTCTCGGCCGAAGACGGTTCCGTTGAGATCGCCAAGGACGGCACGATTTCAACCGAACTTGGAATTCGCGGTGTCATCCGCGTAGCGTCTTTTGAAGATCCGCAGGAACTCGAAAAACAAGGTGACAACCTCTACAGGGGCGAAAACCCGGGCATTCCGCAGCGCTTCAATGTCGTGCAGGGGGCCCTCGAACGCTCCAATGTCGAGGGTGTGTATCAGGTGACACAGTTGATCGAAGTCACCCGAGCCTATGAATCCATCACAAAAATGCTCAAGGACGTGAATGATCTTCGCCAACAGGCGATCCAGGTCCTTGGAAAACTTGAAGCCTAAGCGCCTTAAGGAGAACGCAACATGAGAGCTCTCTACACCGCCGCGACCGGTATGAAGGCGCAGGAATACAACGTCGAAGTCATTTCGAACAACGTCGCCAACATGCGGACCACCGGTTACAAAAAACAGCGGGCCGATTTTCAGGACCTTCTGTACCAAAACCTGCGCCGCATGGGCACGGAGACCTCCGATGACGGAACGATCGTTCCGACCGGCATTCAAATCGGAACCGGCGTGAAACTGGCATCAACTGGCCGTGTTATGTCTCAAGGATCAATGGAGAACACCGGTAAGGAATTGGACATCGCAATCCGCGGTGAGGGCTTCTTCCAGATCCAGCTTCCAGGCGGCGCAACCGGGTATTCACGCGATGGGTCTTTTGAGCGGGATCAAAACGGTCAGCTGGTGACAATTGATGGCTACCAATTAGATCCAAACATCACTATTCCAGAAAACACGCGCGATTTGACAATCGCTCCTTCCGGGAAAGTCCAGGGCGTTGACGAAGCTGGCGCCACAGTTGATCTCGGTCAGATACAGCTTGCCCGGTTCGTCAACAAAGCCGGCCTTGAAGCGATCGGTGACAACCTGTTTCTCGAAACAGATGCCAGCGGTGCCCCTCAGACCGGCAACCCGAATGAAGACGGCTACGGAAGCACTCAGCAGTTTTTTCTGGAAATGGCCAATGTGGATGCGGTGACCGAAATCGCCGATCTGATCTCGGCCCAGCGCGCTTATGAGATGAATTCGAAAGTCATCCAGGCGGCCGACCAGATGTACTCGACCACCACTCAGATCCGCTAACGAGAAAGGCTTAAGTCGATGAAGACCTTAATGATAGCCGCTCTTAGCCTGGCATTGGCTGCGCTGACAAGCTTCAGTGCAGCGGCCAACGAGCATCCGGTTCTACGGTCCCAGGTCATGACCTTGTCGGACATTGTGACAGTTGGGGATTTCTACTCCAACGCCGGAGATGTGGCACAAGTACCACTGTTCCGGTCCCCTGACATGGGCACCTCCGGCAATGTCCCGGCAACCACGGTTGCGCAACGTGCCCGGGATGCTGGCCTCGTCACAGCAGGTACGGACGGCCTGCGCACTGTCGTCGTTCACCGCGGCGCGACACGGCTGAACCGACACCAGCTGGAAAACCTTATTCGTAACGACCTGGCAAAGCTTGAGGCGGGTATTGATCCTGAAGGGCTCGAAATCACTCTTCTGCAGGCCCCTGACCAGATCCTGGCCGACCCAAAGGCGGCGGATCCGGTTCGTATCGACAGGATCAACTGGAGCCGGAACAACGGTCATTTCACGGTGTTCGCAACCATCGCAGTCGAACACGGCACACGCCCTTTGACCGTCACCGGCACTGCGGTTGAAATGATTGACGTTCTTGTACTCGGCCAGCCGCTGAAGCGGGGCGACATTGTCCAGGACGGAGACCTCACTACGATCCGGCTCCCGCGTTTGAAGGTCAACACCGCCGCGCTAGAGGACGGCACCAACATTGTCGGCAAGGCTGCCCGTGTGAACCTGCGCCCGAGCCAACCATTGTCGCACAAGGATTTCGAATATCCGGTTCTGGTCGAACGCGGCGACAAAGTCACTGTCACCTACAATGTCGGTGCCATGAATCTCACCTCCCGGGCGAAAGCCCTCACTAACGGCGCCAAAGGCGACGTCATTGATGTCATGAATCTCCAGTCCCGGCGTGTCGTACCGGCAACCGTGACTTCCCGCGGCCAAGTAGCTGTTCATGCCGCTCATGCAATTGTTGCAAGCCTGAACAAAGAGGCCAATTAATGTCTATCTCTCGCAACATATCCTTGTTGGGCAGCATCGCCCTCGCAGCGCTTGCTGCAGGATGCGGCTCGGCTGACCGGCTGGCGAATGTCGGCCAGCAACCCGCTCTGAACGCCATTCAGGACCCGACAACAACACCGGGATACAGACCGGTTCAAATGCCGATGCCGGACCCGGTTCAGGCGCACTACAATCCGAATTCCCTCTGGCAATCAGGCAGCCGAGCCTTCTTCAAGGATCAGCGCGCAAGCCAGGTCGGCGACATCTTGACCGTAGTGGTCTCCATCGATGAAAAAGCCGAGATCGAAAACGATACAGCCAGAAGCCGAACCGAAACCAACGGCGCAGGTGTTGGCGGTGCGCTTGGAACCGCCATCGACACTATCTTCCTGCCGGCCGGCACTTCTGCAAGTGACCTCGGTAACGTAAACAGCAGCTCGACTTTCGCCGGAGCTGGTGAAGTAGACCGCGAGGAAGAACTTAGAACAACTGTTGCTGCTGTCGTGACCCAGGTTCTGCCCAACGGCAACCTGGTCATTGAGGGCCGCCAGGAAATCCGGGTGAACTTCGAAGTCAGAGAGTTGATTGTAGCCGGTATTGTCCGTCCGGAAGACATCACCTCAAACAACACGATTGCCAGCCAGCAGATTGCGGAAGCCCGCATCGGTTACGGCGGACGCGGCCAAATCACCGATGTTCAGCAGCCGCGGTACGGCAACCAGGTCCTGGATATCCTCTTGCCGTTCTAATCCGGCAAAACCATACACCAGCTCCCCCAGCTGCGGCAGGCAAGTCAGACGTGAAAGGCCCGCTGCAGCTGAACCGGGCACGGCATCTCGCTCCCCGAGTGCCGTGCCCGATTTCTTTTGATCCCAACGGTCACCGACATTTGAAAAGACATAAAAAAACCTTCCCGTCTCCGGGAAGGTCTTAAAGTCAAATTGGCTTGCGAATTCAGCAAACCGGCCGTTACTGGAAATCAGTCGTCGCGATACACCTTCTCCCGGCGTTCGTGCGCTTCCTGAGCCTCTATCGACAACGTCGCTATTGGCCGTGCCTCGAGCCTGCGCAGAGCGATCGGCTCTCCCGTCTCTTCACAGTACCCGTAACTGCCATCCGCAATCCGCTCCAGGGCGGCGTCGATTTTTGAAATCAACTTGCGTTGGCGATCACGTGCGCGCAGCTCGATAGAACGATCCGTCTCCGAAGATGCGCGGTCTGCCAAGTCAGGGTGGTTCTGGCTTTCCTCCTGAAGGGTCGCGAGTGTTTCAGCGCTTTCTTTCAGGATCTCACCTTTCCAGGCAAGCAGCTTGTTCTTGAAGTATTCCCGCTGCCTATCATTCATGAACGGCTCGTCTTCCGAGGGTCGGTATTCAGACTCAATATCAACCGTCATCTACAACTCCGGTTTACCGTTATGACGGGCGCAATATATAGGCGGTTCGCCCCGGGGACAACGGTTCATTTGGTAAAATTCGCGTCATAAATTCTGCAATTAATTCAATTTGTTGCGTAAATTTTAGCAAATATCCCGGCGCAATTTCAACGCCCTTATGCACCGTCAATCAGGGAATCGGCCGAGCTTTGCAAGCTCAACTTTGACCCTGAGTTCAATCTCTTCCAGCACACTGTCGACCTCCGGGTCCCCGCTGGATTGGCGCTTTGAAACCGTCAGAGAAAGCTGCTCCAAACGATCCTCGGAAACATAGCCTGCCAAAAGATCCGCCCGGATCATTTCCAGACTGTCCAACAGTGTATGGCCGTGACGCGCCGCTTTCTTGCGGCGTTCGGTACGTTCATCGACTTCCTGGAGAGCCAGAAGCGCATCAATGCCCTGAATACCAGCCCCGCCGGCTGTGGCCTGCGTTGTCGGCTGCTCAGCGGCTCCACCTACATCCGGCGCAAAACCGCTGCCTGAGCTGCTGCTCTTCTTTGCGCCGCGCCCCTGAACTCCGGTTAACGGTTTGCTCCCGGTAATACGCATTGCTCTATCCTAATGTTCTGCACAGCTGGTCAACACCAAGTTGCTCCATGGCCTGACAGAATCTGCCTTGAAGGGTAAATGAGTCCGGGCAAGCAAGGCAATATTTGCCGGGCATCTATTGTTAATCATTAACTCTATTCGCCATATTTGCGTGGATATGCTCGCCATTCTTCGGCAAACGGCGCAGAATCCAGCCACTTTAGCTACTCAATTCAACCGGGCCTGAGACTTGGCACGGCTCTCGCATAGTGCATCTCGAACCATAGTGACTTCCAGCCGATAACACGGCCTCTTAGATGGATCTGCGTGAAGAATGCGTCGTCTGATCACATACTTCGAAAATCGCGCCACCCGCGTCACACTCGTTGCGGCCGCCCTTGTCGGCTTACAGCTTGCGATCGCAGTTCAGGCTGTAGCTTCCTCACGGATTAAAGACATCGCGGATTTTGAAGGCATTCGTGAGAACCAACTGATCGGGTACGGCCTGGTTGTCGGCTTGAACGGAACTGGCGACAGCCTCAACAATACACCGTTTACGCAGCAAAGCTTGCAAGCGATGCTGGAACGGCTCGGTGTAAACACACGGAACATTCCGCTGAACACTGACACGGTTGCTGCCGTCATGGTGACGGCAAACCTGCCACCGTTCTCCACTCAAGGTACCCGGATCGACGTGAGCGTCAGCGCCCTTGGCGACGCCTCTTCTCTTCAGGGCGGCACGCTGCTTGTGACACCTTTGGTTGGTGCGGATGGCGAAGTTTATGCAATCGCTCAAGGGTCTGTCGCGATTGGCGGCTTTTCGGCACAAGGCGACGCTGCATCAATCGTTCGGGGCGTTCCGACAGCTGGCCGGATCGCGAATGGCGGTCTCGTCGAACGCGAATTGGATTTCAAACTCGCTTCATTGACGAGCGTTCGCCTTGCCTTACGCAACCCAGACCTAACAACGGCCCGGCGGGTGGCTCTGTCCATCAACGAACTGATCGGCATGCCGACTGCAGAACCGGTCGACCCGGCAACTGTTCAACTCGAGTTGCCGCGTCAGTACGACGGCAACATCGTTGATCTCTTGACCGACATTGAGCAATTGATCGTCGAACCGGACCTTGCCGCTCGGGTGATTATCGATGAAAACTCCGGCATCATCGTCATGGGTCAGGACGTTAAGGTCTCGATGGTCGCTGTTGCCCAAGGCAACTTGACCGTAACAATCGCCGAGACCCCGGAAGTCGTGCAGCCCCTGCCCTTCGCCAATGGCCAGACGGCAATTGCACCGCGCACGGATCTTAATGTGAACACCGATCCAGACGCGAAATTGGCAATCGTTCCAAATACAGTGACTTTGAAACAACTCGTCGATGGACTGAACGCCCTTGGGATTGGCCCGCGCGACATGATCTCGATCCTCCAGGCGATCAAAGCCTCTGGTGCCCTGCAAGCAGAAATCGAGGTGCTCTGATGGATCTGCCACTTGCCCCTTCCATGCCCCGGTCCAACCCGCTTGATGTCCTTCAAGGGGTAAACCCGAGCGACAGGACCGCTGCGCGAACCGCAGCGGAAGAGTTTGAAGCCGTATTTTTGAACAATATGCTTCAGAGTATGTTTTCCGGCCTTGAGAATGGCGGTGCCTGGGGCGGCGGGACCGGCTCAGATACTTGGCAGAGCATGCTTGTCGACGAATATGCCCGTACGATTTCTGCTGCCGGCGGAGTTGGAATCGCAGATAGTGTTGAACGTGAATTGCTTGCTTTGCAGGAAGGTGCCCGATGACCGCACAACCAGATACCAGCACCCTTCCCTTTTCTCTCGACCGGCCGGCCAGCAAGCAAGAAGCCGAAAACTTCTGCTCGGCCTTGTCCGGGACGATGGAAGCGCTCTTGTCCGTGATCGAAATGGAAACAGAGCTGGTACGAGCCGGAAAGCTGAAGGAAGCCGGTGAGCTGCAAGCCGACAAGGCGCGTCTCATTCATGAATATACGCGCGGCATGATGTCCGCGAAGGACCATGCTGTTGCACTTGGCAACCTTGCGCCGGCCGCGACACAGTCGCTGCGCCGACAGCATGGTGAGTTCCAACCCGTGCTGCGCATCAATCTGGCGGTTCTTGCAACGGCCCGCGAAGTGACGAATAACATTGTTACTTCGGTCGCAAAGGCTGTTGGAGCCAAAAACGCTACGGCGCCGACAACTTACGGCCGGACGGGCGCTTCTCCGGATGGACCGCAATCAGCTCAAGGCATTGCAGTGAACCAGTCTCTTTGAGACACCGGCTGAGCCCTGATAATTTCCTCAGTACCCAGTTTTTCTATCAAAAACGAACTGAGAGACACCAGCTCAAAACGAATCAAAAAATGGTCACAAGAAGATAAATCCAACTCCTTAAAATTCTAACTATTCCGTTAACAGAAGATTCATTCCCTTACGTTATTTTTGTCACTATCGGGTCATAGTATGACGTTACCCGGAGGGCAAAATGGATACCGCATTAGTCCGGCCTCCATCGCCGACCTATACGGCGATCACGCCGGTGACACGCGCCCCGGAAAAAGATCAACCGGCAAGTTCTACGGATCTGCCGGCGGAGGACACTGTCCGTCCTTCCGCAGATTCATCTGGATCTCAACGGGCTGCGACAAACGAACAAAACAGAGCCGGTGACGGCCGCGCTGACCAATCTGCACTGGAGCGGTACACGCCAACCGTAACGCGCCAGAACGTGTTCGACGAAGACAGCGAAAGCCTCATTTACGTTGCAACCAACACGGAAACAGGCGATGTCATCCGCCAGATCCCAAGCGAAACCTTGCTGAGGTTACGAGCCTACAGCGAGACGGTTGCCGCTTACCGGACCCAGGTCGAAGAACAGCAGCGCTCCAGCTCTGAAAACGAAGCCGTTCAACGCACCGTGTAAACCACGGCTGAACGGCTCGTTCCTGCCCCAAGGCCTCGGGGCACAGACATGCTCATACAACTTCCCAGAAACACTTCTACAGTCAGATCCAGCGCGCTTTTGACAGCTGTTTTGTTCCGTATAACTTCGATCCAAATGCGCCAGGTTGGAACTCGCTTGCCCCATTGAGATTGCCGATCCCCGCCCGGCGGTCCTTCTGGTATTTTGAGGTTTCCTTTACGCGTGATCGATCATCTCCTCGGATCTCCCTCGACCAACCCCCGCCAACGTCAAAAACAATTATCGCCCTTCCAACCTGGACAGCCGTAGCAAAAAACAGTTCCTGAATACCATTTGGCAGCTCGGTTAAGGCATTAATTCCTAGAAACACAGCAGTCTTCCTTGCAGAAACGGCTCTTTTCGGCCAAATTGGGACTGAAAGTATTTGTTAACCTTAATTCTCGCTAACCGTACTTTTTACATTGTCATTAATACCTATAGTCTTTCTTGGTCGGTGATCCCCAGGACGGGAATCTTGTTTTGCGTTTTTCCAAGGAAGGAAAAGAAATGTCCGACATCACCCTCACCAATGCCGTACGGGCCAACCTCAACACTCTGACTTCGACCGCGAAAATGATGTCGGATGTTCAGAACAAGCTGGCGACCGGTAAGAAGGTGAACTCCGCGCTCGACAATCCGAATTCGTTCTTCACGGCAAAGGGCTTGGAGAACCGCGCGAGCGATCTCAGCACCCTGCTCGACGACATGGGCCAAGGCGTTCAGACACTAAAGGCAGCAGACAAAGGGATTTCGGCGATTTCCGACCTGGTCGATGCGGCCAAGGCAAAAGCCAACCAGGCCCTACAAACGTCAGACAAAGTACAGCGTTCCAAATACGCTCAGGAATACAATGACCTGCTGAGCCAGATGGAAGATTTGGCTAAGGACTCAGGCTACAAGGGCAAAAACCTGCTTTCCGGAACCGGCAATGACCTTTCCCTGACCTTCAACGAAGACGGCTCGTCCTCGCTGTCAATTTCGGCAGTTGATTATACCAACTCATCTGCCGGCCTTGGTCTGAGCGATATTGACCGTACAGCCACTTCCGCAACAGCCCAACTTGAGTTTGCTGCTGACGGAACATCAACAACCGCTCATGTGGTGGATCAGGGTACATACAAAGCTGGCGATACGCTCACCGTCACGGATAGTAAAGGCGACTCTGTTGGAACGGTTTCAATAACTGACACCATGTCCATGGCTGATTTAGCAACCGCACTGAACGGTTTAACCGGCGTTACGTCAACTTATGACAACACGACCGGAAACATCTCGTTTGCGGGTGAAGGCATTCAGCTGAAGAACGGATCCGAAGAAATCGGGACTGGCGGAACAATCAGTGACTTCGACACTGATAGTAAAATCGAGACAGCCCTTTCTGCATTGAAATCTGCCCAAGACACCCTTCGTGCCCAAGCGTCTACTTTTGGTACAAATCTTTCAATTGTTGAAAACAGGCAAGACTTTACGACCGACCTGATCAACACACTGCAGGAAGGTGCTGGTGCATTGACACTTGCTGATACCAATGTCGAAGGCGCAAACCTGTTGGCTCTGCAAACACAGCAGCAGTTGGCCTCCACGTCCCTGTCCATGGCGTCGCAAGCATCACAAAACGTGCTGCGGTTGTTCTAAGGCAGTCTGCACTCACACTCGGGGCGTTTGTTCCAAAATGCCTTGAGTTGAGACAGAGCATTGAAAATGTGAAGATTTTAGGCGGCGGGGTGTAACCCCGGCGCCTACACGTGTTTACTTTACGTTATCCTTAATATCCGTTCACTTTGTTTGTTTAGATTCCGTTTTCAGTTTCCGCCGTTTCATGCGTGCCAGTCCCAGGAAGGGGCTGTGTATCTCGTGTTCCTAGAAAGGAAACAGAAATGTCTGACATCACTCTGTCAAGCGCGGTTCGCGCGAACCTCAATACGCTCCAGCAAACCGCTTCTTTCATGTCCGATGTCCAGAACAAGCTGGCCACCGGCAAAAAAGTGAACTCGGCTCTGGACAATCCGAGCAACTTCTTCACAGCTTCCGGTCTTCAGTCCCGTGCAAACGATCTGGGCACCCTGCTTGATGACATGGGCCAGTCGGTTCAGACCATCAAGGCAGCAGATGACGGCATCACCGCCATTACGAAGCTGGTTGAATCCGCAAAGGCGAAAGCCAACCAGGCCCTGCAAACAGGCAGCCAATATGAGCGCAAAGAATTTGCGGCGCAGTACAATGAGCTGCTCACGCAGATCGAAGATGTTGCAAAAGATGCCGGCTACAAAGGCAAGAACCTGCTCGCGGGCACCGGTAACGACCTGCGGACAATCTTCAACGAAGACTCCACGTCCAAACTGGATGTTTCCGCTGTTGATTATACTGACACAACCCTCTCCACCGGCTTGAACCTTTCAGATCTGACCGAGGGTCAAGGCGGTGCCACTGCCTTTAACCTGTCCGGTGGCAAAACCACCATCACCCTCACCGGTGCTGATGGTGCGTTGAACTCCAGTTCCACGTTGAACGAATCCACTGCAATTTCGACCACAACAACACTGGAATTCACAAACGTCGAATCGAGCACTCCAACCCTGATTGGTACGACCGTCAGCAACGGCGCATCCGTCCAGGATCTGGTGGACTCACTCAACGCTACAGAAGGTGTCCGTGCTGAGTTTGACGAATCCAATGGTGAACTGACCATCTACAGCAACCAGGATTTCTTGATCTCCGACACGGATACAACAGCGACAACCGCTTTGACGATCGGTTCTGCGGCATCTGTGAACGCAAGTGCATTGACGTCTGGTTCGTCTCTTACCGATAGCGGTTCGTTCAAAGTTGGTGACACCATCACTTTGACAGATGGTAACAACTACGAACTCGGATCGTTTGAAGTTGAGGCCTCTTCTACCGTTGATGACCTGAATACCTTCATTAACGACTTCAATGGTGTCTCTTCGACGTTTTCGGGCGGCCGGATTAGTGTCACATCTGATACTGATTTGACCATAAACAGCTCACGTGATGGTACGAACAACACTGACTTCGGCAGTGAAGACTTTGCTGCAACGACCAACGGTTCGTTCTCAATCGCTGCACAAGCCGATTCCGGTTTTGCGACGGACAACGATATCAACCGGACAATCAGCAAGCTGAACAACGCTCTTGGAAACTTGAGAACCCAGGCTTCCGAGTTCGGTACCAACCTGTCCATCGTTGAGAACCGTCAGGACTTCACCCGAAGCCTGATCAACACGCTGGAAGAAGGTGCTGGCAAGCTGACACTCGCCGACACCAACGAAGAAGGCGCAAACCTCCTGGCCTTGCAGACTCGTCAGCAGTTGGCCTCGACATCGCTGTCCTTCGCATCTCAGGCAGACCAGAACGTTCTGCGTCTCTTCTAAGACAGAAAGTCTTAAACACGATCTGGAAAGGCGGACTTCGGTCCGCCTTTTCTTTTTGGCTCACGCAGGTCGGTAGCCTGGCATTTGGTCAGAAGTTGCCACCGGTCTAGCCCGATACCTTCTCCCCTCCCTGGCATTCGCCCTTCCCAAGTATGAAGCGAAAATTGCTTCTCGCAGGTCGTTAATCCCTTATTAACCATAGCGTGCGAGAGAATTTATATTGTTAATTTTAACAATGTATATTTTGACGCATCAGGATGAGGCGTCACGACCCCAGGAAAGGGATCTTGAATGTCTGACATTACTCTGTCGGCTGCCGTGCGGCAGAATCTGCTAACTCTCCAGACCACTGCTGACTTCATGTCCGGCGTCCAGAACAAGCTGGCGACCGGCAAAAAGGTCAACTCGGCACTCGACAATCCGAACTCCTTCTTCACTGCATCTGGTCTCAATGCCCGAGCCAGCGATCTTGGCACGCTGCTCGACGACATGGGCCAATCCGTCCAGACCATCAAAGCAGCGGACAAGGGGATCACGACCATCACCGAATTGGTAAAATCGGCAAAAGCAAAAGCCAACCAGGCCCTTCAAACGCAAAGCCAGTACGAGCGCAAACAGTTTGCCGCGCAATACAACGACCTGCTGTCTCAAATTGAAGCCGTTGCCAAGGACAGCTCCTACAAGGGCAAGAATCTGCTCGCTGGCGCAGGTAACGACTTGACCACCATCTTCAATGAAGATTCGACCTCCAAACTGACAATGGAGGCCGTCGACTTCACTGAAACATCGCTTTCCAACGGCTTGAACCTCTCGGATCTAGTTGAAGGCCAAGGGGGTGCAACTGCGTTCAACCTGACCGGTAGCAAAACGACAATCACCTTGACCGGCACGGATGGTGCCTTGAATTCAAGCTCCAAACTCGCGGAAGCTTCTGCAATCGCCAGCCTATCAACATCTTTGGAATTCGTTGACAGGAGTGAATCGACTCCCTCGGCCCAATTGATCGGGGGTGCCCCTACGGTAAATGGGGGGCAGACGGTTCAAGAACTCGTAAATACGCTCAATGATCTGAATGGCGTGCGCGCGGAATTCGATGACAAGACTGGAGAGCTGACAATCTACAGCAACGAAGACATGCTCATAAGTGAGGTCGGCGTTGGCGGTCTATCGACACCGGTCACTATCGGCACCGCCGCTTCGGTAAATGCCTCTCACTTCAACACTACAAGTGCCAAATTGGTCGACAGCGCATCATTCGCGGTCGGTGATACACTTAGCCTAACCGACGGTAACAACTATGAGCTTGGCTCGCTAGAGGTTGACGCTGATACAACGGTCGATGACCTCGTCAACTTCGTCAATGATTTTCAGGGTGTAGACGCATCTTTCAATAACTCCACGGGACGCTTGAGCATTCTCTCGGAAACGGACCTTACACTGGGCAGCAATCGAGGAGGTGGTACCAACACTGACTTCAACGCCACAGACTTCGGCGCAAACAATACGGGAGTTGTTCTCTCGGCTCTGGAAGATTCAAGTTTCGCAACGGACAATGACATAAATCGTGTCGTCGACCGATTAAACAACGCCTTGTCCACCCTCAGATTCCAAGCCTCTGAGTTCGGTACGAACTTGTCCACGATCCAGCACCGGCAGGACTACACAACGGCCATGATCAATACGCTGCAGGAAGGTGCCGGTGAACTAACACTTGCCGACACAAATATGGAAGGCGCTAATCTTCTTGCGTTGCAAACCAGGCAGCAGTTGGCATCGACGTCCCTCTCCTTCGCATCTCAGGCAGATCAGACGGTTCTGTCGCTCTTCTAAAATCAAACGGTTACCAGCTGATAGTCTTTAACCACGATGTTTTTTGGAAAACGGGCCCGGCGGCCCGTTTTTTTTTGCCTATTTCAATTTTGCAAATTTTTGCGTGGGACACAGTGCCAAACTCCTTAATTTCCGCCGTTGAGAGCATTAACAAGAATGTCCTTCTGCATTATATCATTGTTATTTTTAACTATTAATTTTTCAAATAATACGAAATACAATTGATATTTCTTACAGACTATTTGCAGGCATTGCTTGCCAACAAAAGCAACCCTCCAACACCTTTTACCATTGATTAAGGTTAACAGGGAATTCTTACATCAACCTGCTCAGGAAGAGCAGCTGAACATATGACCCAGGAAAGGGATTATTGATGTCAGGCATTACGCTTTCGGCTGCCGTCCGGCAGAACCTGCTTACCCTCCAAAACACCTCCTTCTTGACAGCCGACGTTCAGAACAAACTGGCGACCGGCTTGAAAGTAAACTCAGCGCTCGACAACCCGGGCAACTTCTTCACCGCGTCCGCTCTTAACTCACGTGCAAGCGACTTGAGCAGCCTACTCGACGATATGGGCCAATCGGTGAACACGATCAAGGCTGCCGATGACGGTATCACCGCCATCACGAAGCTGGTTGAATCCGCTAAGGCGAAAGCCAATCAGGCCCTTCAGACACAGAGCCAATACGAGCGGAAACAATTTGCTGCGCAGTATAACGAACTGCTCGAACAGATCGAAGACACTGCCAGAGACTCCAGCTACAAGGGCAAGAACCTACTTGCAGGTGCCGGTAACGATCTGAGGACCATCTTCAATGAAGATTCAACATCGCGCCTGGATATTTCTGCAATCGACTACACCGACACCACCCTTTCGACGGGTCTGAACCTTTCAGATCTGGTGGAGGGCCAAGGCGGCGCGACTGCATTCAATCTCCTCGGAGGAGCGACAACCATCACACTCACCGGTTCTGATGGCGCCTTGAACTCAAGCTCCACATTAAGCGAGTCGACTGCGATTTCGACCACCACGACATTGGAATTCACCAACGTCCAATCAAGCACACCAACACTGATTGGTACGACCGTCAGCAGTGGCGCTTCTGTTCAAGATCTGGTGGATGCAATTAACGGCACTGAAGGTGTTCGTGCCGAGTTTGACGAGAGCAACGGTGAGCTGACCATCTACAGCAACCAGGATTTCCTGATCTCCGACACGGATACAACAGCGACAACCGCTCTGACGATCGGTTCTGCGGCCTCAGTAAATGCCTCCGCATTGACGACCGGTTCGCTTTTGACAAACAGTGGCTCATTCGCCGTCGGTGACACGATTGCATTGACGGACGGTAACAACTACGAGCTCGGTTCACTTGAAATTGAAGACAGCACAACCGTCTCCGACTTGGTCAATTTCATCAACGACTTCAACGGTGTCGACGCGCAGTACAACAATACGACTGGTCGTCTGAGTATCACGTCTGAAACAGACCTAACGGTGTCAAGCGAGCGAAGTGGTTCGGCTAACACAGACTTCGCATCGTCAAACTTTGCAGCCACAACCAATGGTGCGCAATCCTTGTCCGCTCTGACGGACTCCGGGTTTGCAACAGACACTGAGATCAACCGTGTTATCACCCGGCTGAACAACTCCCTTGGAAACCTTAGAACCCAAGCATCCGAATTTGGTACCAACCTCTCGATTGTTGAGAACCGGCAGGACTTTACCCGGGCGATCGTCAATACGTTGCAAGAAGGTGCTGGTAAACTCACCTTGGCGGATACAAACGAAGAGGGTGCAAACTTGCTTGCCCTGCAGACACGGCAGCAGTTGGCATCAACCTCCTTGTCCTTCGCTTCTCAGGCAGATCAGACCGTACTGTCCTTGTTCTAATAGCAGAATCAGTTTCGCATCAAAAAACGCGAACACGAGCACAAACGGCGGGTTCACCACCCGCCGTTTTTGTTGTCTGACTGCTATTACTTGGCAGAGTGCAAAATTTTTCCCTCGTAGATTCAATCAGTTAAAAGAAAGCTTTTGGTAACTTTTATTTAAATAACGTTAATTCGTGCATCACCGATTAACTTTCCGTTTAGATTTACGCACGGGGCCCTGATCTGCGAACAAGTATCCAGCGGCGGCCTGTACGAGTACTGAACAGGAAATGCGGTGAAGCCAGATGCCTGATATTGTTCTTTCCAGCGCGGTTCGTGACAACCTCTTGTCATTGAAAAAGACTGCTGCATTTCAGGAAACAACTCAGAATCGCCTCGCGACTGGTCTGAAGGTGAATTCGGCCCTCGACAATCCGAATTCGTATTTCACGGCGCAATCGCTGAACGACCGGGCCGGCGATCTGTCCAACCTACTGGATAATATGGGACAGGCTGTTCAGACGCTCCGCGCGGCTGATGACGGCATAACGTCGATCACCAAACTTGTTGAATCCGCTAAGGCCATCGCGAACCAGGCTCTCCAGACGTCGAGCGAATACGAACGGCGCCAGTTTGCGGTTCAATACAACGCCATCCTTGAGCAAATTGAGGATATGGCCAAGGATTCGGGCTATAAAGGCAAGAACCTCCTTGCAGGTGCCGGCAACGAACTTGAAGTGATCTTCAACGAGGACAGTACTTCGAATCTGACAGTCAATCCGGTCGATTTCACAGACACGACCCTGGATACAGGCTTGAACCTGGACGATCTGGCAACGGGTGCGAGCGGCACATCTTCGTTTAACATGTATGGAGGCAGCGCCCAGCTGACGCTAACTGGCCTGCAAGCATCATCCAATCTCACAGACCTCGCTGCATTTGCTGACAATAACCATGTAATGGTCACAGACGGCTCGACGACCACAACCCTTACGGTCGGTGTAGACATCGTCACCGTTCAAGATTACGTCGACGCCCTCGATGATTTGTCGGGCGTTCATGCCTCTTTCGATGAGACCACGGACTCCATCACGCTGGTTACGGGCTTAAACAGCAACATTACGGTTACCAAGGACGCAAACGGCGGTGGTAGTACTTCTGATGGTGGTATTACCGCCGGTGCCACAACACTTACCGCCACAGCACTTTCCTCAACCGCGACACTTATTACATCGGGCGGTTTCAAGGCTGGTGACACGATTACAATTACCGATGGCAACGGCTTCGAGCCAGCGTCCCTGGAGATCGATGAAGAAACGACCGTCGATGATCTGGTCAAGCTGATAAACAACGTGAAAGGTCTGGATGCGACCTTTTCGGGTGGAAGTATCAGCCTGATCGGCGAGGTATCATTTGACATCACCAGCGATAACGCCGACTTCAACAGGATGCGCCTGGCCTCGACCTCGGGAACAGTCGCCCTAGGTGCCACCGCGTCAGAATTTAAAACGGATACTGATATCGAACGTGTTCTGCAGGCAATCAATGCATCGCTGGACGAACTTCGAAACTCTGCCCGTAGTCTGGGCACAGCGCTGTCCACAGTCGAGATCCGAACAGACTTTACCCAGAACATCATCAATACACTTGAAGTGGGTGCGGGTGACCTGACAATTGCCGACATGAATGAAGAAGGCGCAAACATGCTGGCCCTTCAAACACGGCAGCAGCTGTCATCAACTGCTCTGTCTCTGGCTAACCAGGCGGAACAAAGTGTACTCAGCCTGTTCGGTTAACCGGAAGAGCCAGATTCGGCAGGTATTGGGTGAGAGGGTTAACCTATTTGTTAACGTTTCGCTCCGATACTCAAACGTGGAGGTCAAGGAATGGCGCTCAAGGTCGAGTTAAAGCCGGGAGAAAGGATTATCATTGGTGAAAGCGTAATTACCAATGACAACCAGCGAACCCGCCTGTTTATCGAAGGCGATGCACCCATTCTCAGAGAGAAGGACATTCTCACTCCTGAAACAGCAGATACACCCGCAAAACGCGTCTATCTTGCAGTTCAGTTGATGTATTTATCCACCGACCTGGAGCGAGTTAAGGAAAGCTACTTCACCCTGGTCAATGACATCGTGAAGGCCGCACCGAGTACGATCCCTTATGTCACACGGATTAGTAACTCGATTATATCCGGATCCTTCTACAAGGCACTGAAAGAAGCTCGTAAGCTCATTGAGTATGAAGGGACGCTGATCAGTCATGTACAAACAGGCAGCGCAGGCCTATCAGAAAACCAGTCAGGCGGCACCGGTATCACCGCGGGAACTGGAAGCGACTCTGCTGATGAAAGCCGCAGCCCGGCTCCAGCTGATCAAGGATGAATGGGATGACCTCTCTCTCGCCGAGGTCGATGATGCTCTGATTTACAACCGTAAACTCTGGACGGTTCTTGTCACTTCTGCGACCAGCGAAGAGAGTTCTCTGCCGCTGGAAATCAAGAACAACATCGGGTCTCTGGGGGTTTTTGTCTTCAAACAGACAATGACAGTCATCACAACGCAAGATCCTGAAAAACTTGGCGCGCTGATCAGCATCAACCGAACGATTGCGGAAGGCTTGCGGGCAAAGCCTGAATAAGTCAGGTCCCCATGAAGACGATAAAAAAGCCGGTGAATTGACACCGGCTTTTTTCGTTCTGGTCGAGTTGAGAACCTTACCTCAGATAGTCGGCAAGGCTCAGGTTGAAGACGATCGAAGAGGCATTGTAGGAGACCTCGATGTTCGTCCTGAGTTGCAGGATTTCTGCGGCAAGCCGGTCCTGGTCGATACCTTCGATCTCTCCGATGGTCGCCTCATAGGTGTTAACGACTTGGATGTGACGTTGATCCGTCAAACTTGCGGTCCGATGCGCAATTGCAATGTCTGTCGAGATATCGACAATACCCGATTGATCGATGCCCGGTGGCTGCAAGATGGCCCGTAAATCCGTGGAGAGCGCGTTGTAGTACTCTTCATCGAGCTGAGCCCCGCCTGAGAAATCAGCCGCGGCAAATGTTGCGAGTGTTTGCACGAGCTCTTGAAGCGGTTCTTCGTTGGCCCGCACTCCATATTCGACGGTAAGATTTGTATCTATGATCGCGTTTTTGTCGGTGCGCGGATCTGTCGTCGTTGTATTGCGTCCAGTGTACCAGGAGAGGGTATCCGTTGCACCGGACGTCAGTGCTGTTGCTGTTGTATAGGGTGGACCGTCTATCCTTTGCGGCACTTCGCCGTTGTATGTGCTGAAAAACTCATCGGATGCCCAGATGTCGGATGCCGCCTTCAGAGTTGTCTGTGCGGTGTCTCCCAGCTCCTGAGCAATCGCATCCCGCAGATTTTGCGCGGTCTCTTCCAAGTCCGCACCGATTGCAAACGTACCCTCAGCTTCATTTGAAGCAGCAGCCGTCAGCGTGATTGTCGTTGTATTGGTGTGATCTGGAGGGAGAGTGAGTGTGATTTCAATCTGCTCGCCAAGCGTCGGTTGTCCCGTGAATTGAACATCAAAGGTGTCAGGGTCCCCTCCGCCGGGGCCCGTAAGTGTCACGTTGGTCAGCGTTGATGTCACGGACGAAATGTCAAAGCCGAAGTCATGTGCCCCGTCTTCCGCAATCGTGAACGTGGAATCCAAGGGCCCGGGTGTTGTCGTCAGGGCAGACACGGTCATCCGGCCATTGTTCAGGGCACCCAAGTTCGCTTGGGAGAACTCGCTCATGTAGTCCTTCAGGCCTGAAAGGCCGTTGGCCCCGTTCATGATCGTATCAATGGCCTGGACCGGATCGGAGATCGCATCCGTGCCGCCGAACGGATAGTAACCCGCGACTTCAGTATTCAGAATATTGAGGGCTTCGTTCAACAAGAGCTCTGCTCTTGACTGGGTCTGGGTCTGACCATCGCTCTGGATCACAAAGTCATTGGTATCCATGGCGGATTTGGCATCACGCCGGATGTCTTCCAAACGATCCAGCGACACTGTCATCGCCTCAAGATGTAAGTTGGAGATCGTGATCGTCTCTTGATAGGATTCGATCAGGCTGACTTTTTGCGTCAGCTGTATATCAAGCAGCCGACGATCACCAATGTCCCCATAGGTGCTGCCAACCTTGCCACTCGCCAGCTGTGTTGTCTTCTCAGTGAGCTTGTCATTGAGGTTCAACAACTGGCTGGTCAGATAACTCCGCGACGTTGAGATGGATGATACTGGCATACGCTACCTCACCACGTTCAGAAGTTCTTGCATCAGATCATTGATGGTCTGCATGACCCGGGCATTCGCCGAATAGGCGTTTTCCAGCTGAACCAGAAACGCCATCTCCGCATCGAGATTGACCGAGTAGCTTTCCTCGTACCGGACCGCGAGATTGAGCGTCAGAGCCTCTTTGGAATCCGAATACGTCTTCGCATCTGCTGCTTGGTTGCCCTGATAGGCCACCGTCTGGTTGATGTAGTCCAGCACCGTTCCCTGGAACGGGCTCGAGCTGCTACCCATACCGGCCTCAGGATCGAAATAGGCTGTTTCGTTGGTCAATGCATTGAGCAGATACTGCGCACGCGCAGGATCGTTCTCAGAGTTTGCAGCCGGTGTTGTCTGGTAATCGACAAGCAGGGAACTGTCCGCAAGCAATGCCGGATTTACACTGATCCCGTTTGCGTAACCGACCCTTTGGCCGCCATTTTCGGGAGCGTCAGTAAAGGTCTCGGTCCCGTTTCGCTGATCGACAAAGATCGACAGACCCAGCCCCTGATCGGTAGTTGCTGACGGCGTGATGTTCGCTGAAAGGCTCTCGACCGTTGTCGCATTCGGCACGGTTGTGCTGTCGCCGAGAATTCGCAGGTTATCACTGCCGTCGTTGGAGACCTGCAAATCCGGCGCTGCGGTTCCCAAGGCTGCGATAATATTCGTGATGTAGGTCGCAGGAGTACCGCTGGAGATATCAATGCCGACAACCGTGTCATTCGGATTGGTTGTTGCAGTATTGGCCAGCGGCAACAGCGTTGGATCACTGACCGCCATAAGTGTGATCGTCTGCGACTGACCGGCCGAGTCGGTGTACTCCAGATTGATTGTATTGCCGGATTGAAGACCAGAAACAGGCAGATCGAAGCCAGTATCCGGACCGACAGTTGCCGCCGTGCTAGCTTGTGTCACATTTGAAAACGCCAGAGAAAGTTCAGCTGCGATGGTGTCCAGCTGTTTTTGCGCCTCGATCAGGACGTCATCCCGCAACTCCATGGTCGCAACCATGAGACCGGTACCAGTCGTGCGGTCGCGCCCTGAAGCCCCTGCAGGCACAATATCAAACTGCGCACCGCCGGCTGTTGTTGCAACAATGGCATTGCCCTGCTGATCTGCTCCCAGCCTGTTTGTCGACTGAAATGCAAGCGTTGCTGCCTCGCCATCGGAAAACAACGGCTGACCGTTTTTGGTTTGGATAAACAGCGTATTCGTGGTGGTTTTGCTGACATTTAGATCCAGATAGCCGGAGAGCTGTTCAACGAGACGGTCGCGTTCGTCTTCCATTTCCGAGCTTGAAACCCCAGCCTGCGTGGCATCGCGAATAGCTGCATCAATGGATTCGATATTTGAAAGAAGACTGTTCACAGTCTCAGTCTGGCGGGCAAGCGCCTCGTCCGCTTCCTGTCGCAAGTCCGCAATCTGCTGGTAGGAAGTATTCAATTCCCGCGCCATTGCGTCAGCAGCGGCCACCACTTCCTGCTGAGCGGCATAGTTGCCCGGCTGGTTGACCAGCGACGACAAGGCCCCGGTCAACTCACCTGCCAGCGCTGAAAGGCTGGACTGATCACCAATGGTGCCAAAAATGTCATCGAGACGATCTGTAAAGGCTGCAATCTGTTTGCCGTAGTTCGTGTCGGCCAAGGAATTGAAGTAATCCGATTGGATCTCTTCATTGATGATACGGCTGATCTCGTTGGTGACAATCCCGGCGACATTACCGTCACCGTCGAAGTAGGCATTTGCAGAGACTGTTTTCTTGGAATAGCCGGCAGTATCAGCGTTCGCGATATTCGATGCGGTGACATCGATCTGACGCTGATTGAACGATATGCCGAAAACCGCTGTATTCAGGGCACTTGTCAGTCCCATGGCGGCTACTCCTCAGATTTACTCAGAAAGGGGATCGCCGGCGGCTGAAGCCGCCGGCGGATGAGCGTTAGCGGACCATGTTCAGGGCGCTGTCCAGCATTTCGTCTGCAGAGGTGACGATCCTGGAGTTCGCCGAATAGGCCTGCTGGGTGATGATCAGCTTGGAAAACTCGTCCGCGATATCCGCGTTGGAAAGCTCAAGAGCGTTGGAGATCACGGCACCGCCGCCAGACAGGTCGGCATCACCCGAATCGGAGGTCGCAGCAAAGGCCGCCCCGTCTACCCGGCGCAGGCTTTGCTCGGCCTGGAAAGTTGCCAGCGGAATCTCATACAGCGCACGTGTCTGGTTGTTGGAATAGCTCGCAATCACGCGGCCCGATTCATCGATCGCAATGTTTGTGAGTTCACCGGCGGCATACCCATTTTGCGATAAGTTAACCGAAGTCGCGATCCCGTCGGGATCTGCAAACTGCGTCAGGGACCCGTTTGCGAATGAAATGGTGATGCTATCTGCAGCATTACCTGCCGTGCCTGCGGTAACACCACCTACAGTGATTTCATCAAGCGTGAAGCTTGTCGTTCCTGATGTGGTGACGCCAAGGGCTGCTGTCGCGCCTGTGTTGGCGAGGGCACTGACTTGGCCGGTTCCATCAAAAGTGACGTCTCCAACCTTATAGTACGATGTCCCGGCCTCTCCACCGGTATCGACATACATGCTCCAGACTTCAGCCCCAGCAGTGTTGTCGACCTTGGCCCAACGAACGTTCAATGGAACTTCCGAGCCATTTGAGTTGTAGGCTGTGACAGATCCACCGGAGATCGATGACGCCAGGAAATCAGCTTCGAGAGTGCCGGTATCCCCAATTTCGGTTGCACCCAAGTTTGGACCGGGAGCACCGTTCGCACCATCATTCAACAATTCGGAGTTTGCGGTGTTTGGGTCGTAATTGGTTGTCGCCGGAACACGCGGAAGGCTAGCCTGATAATTGACTGTTGTCGTAGAGCTGGCGGCGAGAGGCTGACTGTTGATCTGAATGACAGACGGATTGTCGCCAACCGGGTTACCAGTTGCAGGGTCAAGTGGGAAACCCTTGAGGTAATAGCCAGATTGATTGACGAAGTAGCCTTCCTTGTTGACTTCAAAGTCACCAGCGCGCGTGTAGAAGGTGTCATCTGCAAAGGTTGTAGAGCCGTCGACAAAGTCGGCCGCCTGCGTCACGACGAAATAACCTTCTCCGTTGATGGCCATATAGGTATCAACGTCGTTGGATGAGATGTCGCCGCCAATTGTGTTGGTCGCGCGCGACGTGGCATAGGTTGTCCCAGACACCTGGTCGGCCTGCGTGGACCCGCCACCGGACACCAGATCAGAGAATGTTGTATCGAGACGCTTGAACCCAACCGTCTGTGAGTTCGCAACGTTGCCCGAGATATTTTCAAGCGCGGTCGCCTGCGCTGACAAACCAGAAACGGCGGAGTTGATCGCCCCGTAAATACCCATGTTTCGTCCTCTTGGTCACAGTGGGCATATTCCTGAACAAGGACAGCCCGGTTTCGAAGAGGAGCAGCAAGCAATGTGCCAATCAGCAGGTAAGGCAGATTAAACAAATAATATCAAAGACATAAAATAAAAAATTCTCACTGACCTCTCAATAATTACGGCGGCATACCCTGTTCAAAGCGGCAAAAACTTCCGGGCGGACAGGCAAGAGTCTCCACTTCCCGGTGCTCAACCGGCACACTCGGCAAAAAGCTGACTTGCATCCCATGCGCCCGCCTGCCACTTTTCGGCAAGATGAATGACAGGGACACCCACATGCGCTTTGAAGGCACCGATAGTTACATCGCCACTGAGGATCTGAGAGTTGCGGTCAATGCCGCAGTCGCACTCGAGCGGCCCCTACTGGTCAAGGGTGAACCGGGAACCGGAAAGACTGTCCTTGCTGAGCAGGTCGCTCAGGCCCTCAACGCCCCATTGATCGAGTGGCATGTCAAATCGACCACCAAAGCTCAGCAAGGCCTTTATGAGTACGATGCGGTTTCACGGCTGCGCGACAGCCAGCTCGGCGACGAACGGGTCAAGGACATCAACAACTACATCCGAAAGGGCAAACTCTGGGATGCGTTCGTGGCACCGGAAAAACCGGTTCTGCTGATCGATGAAATCGACAAGGCGGATATCGAGTTTCCGAACGACCTTCTGCTCGAACTCGATCGCATGGAGTTCCACGTTTACGAGACCGGCGAAACGGTTCGCGCCAAACAGCGACCCGTCGTGATCATTACGTCGAACAACGAAAAGGACCTGCCGGACGCGTTTTTGCGCCGCTGTTTCTTCCACTTCATCAAGTTTCCGGATGCCGAGACGATGACAGAAATCGTCGAAGTTCACTTTCCGGGCATCAAGCAGCGCTTGCTCAACGAGGCACTGCGCATGTTCTTTGAAGTCCGGGATGTTCCGGGCCTGAAGAAGAAGCCGTCAACCTCGGAGCTTATCGACTGGATCAAGCTGCTTCTAAACGAAGACATTGACCCAGAGACCCTGCGCCAACAGGATAGTGGGAAATTGATTCCGCCCCTGCATGGTGCCTTGCTGAAGAATGAACAGGATGTCCATCTTTTTGAACGTCTGGCATTCATGGCACGCCGGGAACGGGGATAATCCGGTCACGGGACGCATCTGACATGGTCCATCTGACGAAACTTGCTCTCCTCAGCCTGATTGGCGCTTGGACACTTGTCGGCATTGATGTCACCAAGGCCCAGGTGAGTCCTGAAGCTGAGGCGGGCTGGCAAAGCGACGTAGAGGGTCTGCGGCATTTTAACGGTCTCCGCTGCCCGGACGTCATTGGAGCCTTTTACCGGATCAAGGTGATGGAAGGCGACGGGTCCAGTTTGGCTGGCTGCATCTATACCGGCCGCGACGGCATTACCGCGGTATTGCGAATACACCTGCAAGGCTCAGGACGCCGCGAAGCCGTCAGTTTTTCACGCAGCTATAAGGCAGCCGGATTTGAATCCATCTTGTTAAGCGGTCCCGCCGAGACAGGCATTTCGTTCAAGACCGGAACACGGGATAACGCGACCCAATGCGAAACCTTCTGGCATTTTGCCGGTGCGAAAGCCGATTTCACCCTTTGGATGGCCTACACTCTGCCAACTCAGGAAATTGACATCGGCCCGGCAATCGCGTCTTTCACAGAAGCACTGGCACGCCAGAACTGACCCGGTTCGGCACGTAAGCACAACAACGAGGGCATCTGGATGCGTCTCTTCCTTTTCAGACACGCAAAATCCGACTGGGGAGACGCAGACCTTGCAGATTTTGACCGTCCATTAAACGGACGCGGGAAATCGGCAGCACGCGTGATGGGCCGGTACCTGCGCGAACAAAACCTCCTTCCGAACCGCATATTGTGCTCCACGTCTCTGCGAACCCGCGAGACGCTCTCCCGCATCCTGCCCTTTCAGCCCCAGGAAGCGCAGATCCATCTGTTGTCCGACATCTACGACGAAAGCGATCTCAGCTACACCAACGTGATCCGGCGCCATGGCGGACGGGCCCAACAGCTTATGGTGATTGGGCACAACCCGGCCACCGAACAAACCGCAATCGAACTTGCCGGAACCGGTGACGCCGATGCCATGGCAGACCTGCGGGTCAAGTTCCCCACAGGAGCGCTCGCAGTGATCGACTTCGACATTGCCAGCTGGGATGAAGTACAAATCGGAACCGGCCACCTGGAGCGGTTCATCAAGCCCCGGGATCTCGCCGCAAAATTGGACGACTAATCACCAAAGCGCCTCTGATATTTGCAAGTCAATGGACTGACGCCTACATGACGGCCATGGAGGCCATTGCTTGACATCCCTGACAAATCTCGCCGAAGAAGCCCGGCTGACCCTTGCCAATCTGACAGATGCCGCCACGGACCTGGCCGTGCCAAGCCTGCGTCTTGGCGTCACCGGCTTGGCCCGTGCGGGCAAGACCGTATTCCTGACGTCACTCGTGCACAATCTGGTGCATGGCGGGCGGCTGCCCGTGTTCAGCGCCGCAGCTGGTCAGCGGATGACCGGCGCCCGCCTGCAGCCCCAGCCCGACGATGCGGTTCCAAGGTTCGATTATGAAAGCCATGTTCAGGCGCTGGTCAAAGACCGTATCTGGCCGCAATCCACACGGCAGGTGTCAGAACTTCGACTAACCATCGATTATGAAAGCGCCTCCTACGTTTACCGGAAACTTGGGCCGGGCCGCTTGCATCTCGACCTCATCGACTATCCCGGCGAATGGCTTTTGGATTTGCCACTGCTCGACAAGGACTACGCAACCTTTTCCGCAGAGGCGGTCGCCCGGGCTCGGAAAGAGCACCGGTCATCGATTGCCGGACCCTATCTCGAGGCATTGACGGAAGCCGCTGCAAAAGCGGATGCGCTGGAGAACGAACAAACTGCGCAGAAACTCTCAGCGGCTTTTAAAAGCTACTTGAGCGCCTGCCGCGCTGATGCACATGCCTTATCGATGCTGCCGCCCGGCCGGTTTCTTATGCCCGGCGACCTTGAGGGGTCTCCAGCGCTCACCTTCGCCCCACTCGACATTGCCCCGGATGCGCCCCCGGCGCGGACAGGCACGTTGCGCGCGATGATGGAGCGTCGCTATGAGGCCTACAAGACCCATGTGATCCGCCCTTTCTTCCGAAACCATTTCGCACGTCTTGACCGGCAGATCGTGCTTGTCGATGTCCTTCAAGCTTTGAACGCGGGTCCACATGCAATGCTGGATCTGGAAATTGCTCTGAGCGAAGTGCTGTCCGCATTCCGGCCCGGCCGCCGGAGCTGGCTGTCGTCCATTCTCAGCCGAAGGATTGACCGGATCCTCTTTGCTGCCACCAAGGCGGACCACGTTCACCGGACCGATCATGACCGCCTGGAAGCGATCACCCACCGCCTTGTGGGCAGAGCCGCTGATCGTGCGCTGTTCAAGGGCGCCGAAGTTGATGTCCTTGCGCTCGCAGCCGTGCGCGCGACCCTCGAAGCCAGTGTGCGCCACAAGGGCCAGAAGCTGCCCGCAATCCTCGGCACACCCCTGCCAGGCGAGAAGATCGACGGAGAAACCTACGACGGCAATACGGAAATCGCGATGTTTCCCGGCGACTTACCGGAAAACCCGAACATGCTCTTTGAGGATATTGAATCAATTTCTCAAAACACTGGCCAAACCCCGCATCAGACTGATCCATCACTGCAGTTCATGCGGTTCCGTCCGCCGAAACTGGACACGACTGCAGAAGGCCTGACACTGTCCCTGCCCCATATCCGCCTCGACCGGGCGTTGGAATTCCTTCTCGGAGACCGTCTGGCATGACCGATACGAACACCCGCCCGCCCCGCAAACCGGCCGCTTTCCGTCTTGATGACAGCAAGGTTCAGCTCTCCGGCGACCACGCCGAGAACCCGTCTGCCGGCCACGCGTTGGTCACCGAAGAGGTGCTTGACGAAGAAGCCCCGCGTCTTCCCCGCTCGGCCAGCACACCCAAGTCCGGCTCCAGCTTCGGCAAATGGCTTCTGGTCGGTCTCAGTGGCCTTGTGTCACTCAGCATCGGCCTTGCCGTTGACAGCCTGATCCGGGATCTGTTTTCCAGAACCGATTGGCTCGGATGGCTTGGCGTCGCTCTCGCTGCCACCGCAGTTGCCGGACTGATTGGCCTGACAGCACGCGAACTTGCCGGCGTTCTCCGTCTCAAGCGCATCGATGATCTCCGGGAACGTTTACAGGCCGCTGCCGACACAGATGATGCGCAAAAGGCGCAAGAGAGCCTGAAGGACCTCCTCGCCATTTACCAGGATCGGCCGGAGACTGCGCTTGGACGCAAGACATTGAGCGGCCATATGCGCGAGATCATCGACGGCAAGGATCTGGTGATGCTGGCCGAGCGCGATCTCTTGCAGTCTCTGGACCAGGAAGCCCGCAAGATCGTCATGAACAGCGCCAAGCGGGTCTCCATCGTTACGGCGGTCAGCCCCCGGGCATTGGTCGACCTTCTGATGGTGCTGTTTGAAAACGTCCGCATTATCCGGCGCCTGTCTACCCTTTACGGCGGACGTCCGGGCACGCTCGGCTTTATCCGGCTGGCCAAGCATGTCTTGGCCCATCTTGCAGTTACCGGCGGCATGGCCGCAGGTGACAGCCTTGCCTCACAGGTGCTTGGTCACGGCGTGGCAGCACGTCTGTCGGCACGGCTTGGCGAGGGTGTCATCAACGGCATTTTGACCGCACGCATTGGTATCGCTGCGATTGCCGTGTGCCGGCCGGCGCCGTTCATTGCAACTAAGGGGCCCAGCGTGTCCGACTTCATGGGCGAACTTTTGTCCTCTGCCGAAGCTGAGACCGAGTCCAAGAACGGCAAAACATCGAGTTAACCGGACCAGAAAACGGTCCGTTTATGAACTTGAAAGTCAAACATGGAAAATAGGCTCCAGAACGCCAGCAACCTTTAATCGAAATCTGCAAGACCAACTTAACCAAATCCAAGCATTTCGACTGGAATTCCGCTACGGAATTGACCCTTATCAATGCAAAAATTACTTTGCTGGCGTAGCCATTTTGCGACCCGAAGAGAGGACACAGAATGGCCACAGAGACACTTCCCACAACAAACAAGACACCGGCAACCGCCAAGAATGGGACCCTAACCGAACCGGCCAAGAAACCAGCGCCAAAACGCGCCCGGAAAGCTCCGGCGCAAGCGACCCTGGCTCCGGAAACAGCTGAACAAAAAGAGGCCAACGACCGCCTGCATCAGCTCGCTCAAATGCGTCACGATCCCGCAGCGATCAATCATGTCTTCGAAACCGGCGAATACCCTTACGCCAACAAGATGAAGCGGGCGCCCTATGAAAAACGGAAGGCGGCCCTTCAGGCAGAGCTGTTGAAAGCACAGCAATGGGTCCAGGATACCGATCAGCGCATTGTTCTCATTTTCGAAGGCCGGGACGCGGCTGGCAAAGGCGGCACGATCAAGCGGTTTAACGAGCATCTGAACCCAAGGGCGGCACGGGTCGTCGCATTACAGAAGCCAACGGAACGCGAAAGCAAACAGTGGTACTTCCAGCGCTATATTGAGAACCTGCCCTCAGGCGGTGAAATGGTGTTCTTCGACCGATCCTGGTACAACCGCGCCGGTGTCGAACGGGTCATGGGCTTCTGCTCGCCGAACCAGTACCTCGAATTCATGCGTCAGTGCCCTGAAATGGAACGGATGCTGGTCCGCGATGGGGTTCTGATGTTTAAATACTGGTTTTCAGTTACATCCGACGAACAACGCCGCCGCTTCAAGCAGCGTGAAGTCGATCCGCTGAAACAATGGAAACTCTCGCCGATCGACAAGGCGTCTCTCGACAAATGGGACGATTACACCGAGGCCAAAGAGGCAATGTTCTTCTATACCGACACGGCCGATGCGCCCTGGACCATCGTCAAGTCGGACGACAAGAAACGTGCCCGCCTCAATTGCATGGAGCATTTCCTGTCATCCCTGCCCTATCCGGGCAAAAACACCCGCGTGGTCGGCCAACCCGATCCGCTGATTGTCGGCACCGGCCATCACGTCATCGGCCGGGATCACCACATCCTTGGCAAGACGCTCCACCCAGACATCAAAGGCGGCCGGTCCACAAACGGCAGCTAACGAACGATTTGAGGCGTGATAACAAGAACAAACGGACTGGCCGGACCTTCCGGCCGGCTTGCGTTCGAAAACACACCTTTGATCTTAGTATCGCCGACATGCCGCACCGGCCTTGAGCCGGTGCCTCGCATTAAAACCAAACTCATTTTTAAAAGCTGAGTGCCCGTCAGGTCCCGGACCGCCGCTTCGCTGCGTCCGGGAAAGCTTGATCGCGAGAGTTGCCGAAGATCAGCAACGAAAATGATCGCATTATCCGTCCACCCGCCTCCAGTTACCGACCCTATTACCTGAAGAACGGCTCGACACTCGCCGCCGCCGCCGTTAATCTCGCCGCATGTTCATTACCTTTTTCACCGAACTGAAATCCGCTGGAATCCCGGTCTCCTTGCGTGAGTATCTGACGCTGATGGAGGCGCTGGATAAGGATCTGGCCGAGCGCAGCGTCGAGGATTTTTATTATCTGGCGCGGCTGTCGCTGGTGAAGGACGAGAGCAATCTCGACAAGTTCGACCGGGTGTTCGGGACCGTCTTCAAGGGCCTTGAGCTGATGAGTGACGTGCCCGTCACCGAGATTCCGGAAGACTGGCTTCGCAAGCTCGCCGAAAAGCACTTGAGCGAAGAAGAAAAAGCACAGATCGAGGCCATGGGCGGCTTTGAGAAGCTGATGGAAACCTTGGCCGAACGCCTCAAGGAACAGGAAAAACGCCACCAGGGCGGCAACAAGTGGATCGGCACGGCCGGCACTTCGCCATTTGGCGCCTACGGCTACAATCCGGAAGGCATCCGGATCGGCCAAAAGGAAAGCCGCCATCGGCGAGCGGTGAAGGTTTGGGACAAGCGGGAGTTCAAGGATCTCGATGACACCCAGCTTCTTGGCTCCCGCAACATTCAGGTTGCCTTGAAACGGCTCCGCAATTTCGCCCGCACCGGGGCGGCAGAGGAACTGGATCTCGATCACACGATCAAGGCGACTGCCCACAAGGGCCTTCTCGACATCAAGATGCGGCCGGAGCGGCATAACGCCGTCAAGGTGCTTCTGTTCTTCGACATTGGCGGATCGATGGACGATCATATCCGGGTCTGCGAAGAGCTCTTTTCGGCCGCCCGGTCCGAATTCAAGGTGATGGAGCATTTTTACTTCCATAACTGCCTCTATGAGACGGTCTGGAAGGAAAACAGGCGGCGCCACACTGAGCGGCTGCCGACGATCGATGTACTGCACAAGTACCCGTCCGACTACAAGATCATCTTTGTCGGCGATGCTTCCATGAGCCCCTATGAAATCGCCTATCCGGGCGGATCGGTGGAGCACTGGAACGAGGAAGCAGGTTCCGCCTGGATGCAACGCGTCACCGGGCTCTACAACAGCGCGGTGTGGCTCAATCCTGTCCGCCAGGAACATTGGCGTTACACACCCTCGATCCAGATGATGCAGGAATTGATGGAAAACCGCATGTTCCCCTTGACCGTGGAGGGACTGACGGACGCCATGAAGGAACTGGCCCGCTAACCAGCCAACAGGGGCGCAAAATATGTCTGCACAGAAAACGCCCGCCCCTGCCTCGCCGGTCACCCATGCGACCACGACAGGCATGACCGGTGGCGGGTTTTACAATCAGAACTCGACGCCGCAGTGGGACGCAACAGCTGCTGTCCTTGAACATCTTGAAGCCGCTGCAGATGCACTGCCGATCGACGGGAACGGGCCGGTCTGTCTGGCCGATTTCGGCTGCTCGGAAGGCCGGAACTCCATCGCGGCGTTGAGTAAGCCCGTCACCCGCCTGGTGCGGCGGACGGACCGGCCGATCCAGACGATCCATTCCGACCTCCCGACCAATGACTTCTCAAGCCTTTTGCGCTCTCTGCGGCCGGAAGGACACTCCGTTTTTGGACATCCGAATGTCTATTCGTCCGTTGTTGGCGGCTCCATGTATGACCAACTGCTGCCCGATAGAAGCCTTCATATAGCGACGACGTTCAACGCGATCGGCTTCCTGTCCAGAAAACCTATCGCAACACTGCCCGGCTACATTTTTCCAAATGGCCCAAGCGCTGTGCGCAACAATGGCTTTGTCTCCGAACAAGATCAGGCGGCTTTTTCAAAGCTCGCACGGCAAGACATCGCGACCTTCCTGAAAGCCCGAGCGAGGGAACTGGTGCCAGGCGGCAAACTGCTGCTGCAGGTGTTCGGCGCGAACGAGACAGCGAGTACCTGCGACGGGATTTATGATCTTCTAAACGATGCTGTCCTGTGTTTCGTCGAAGACGGCTCGATATCCCAGGATGTTTACGAGGCTTACTTTCAACCGGTCTATATGCGGACGCTGGAGGAGTTAACGGGTCCTGTGAACGATCCCGCTCTAGGCGCCGCCGGGCTTTTCCAGATTGACTACGCGATATCCTACGAGATCCCGGTCTCCTTCAATCAGCGCTTTTCCGCGGTCGGCGATTTGGACGCTTACGCGCGGGATTACGTCAATTTCTTCCGCGCCTTTACAGAAGCGGTTCTCAGAAATGCACTCCCGGCAAACGATCAGCGGGACACTCTTGTTGAGCAGATCTACGAAAAAGCCATTCAGTTGCTCAAGGCGTCACCAGACCTGTATCCGTTCCGCTATATTGCAGTCGCAGCGCTGATGACGCGGACCAGAAACTAAACGCCCTCAAAACTAAAAAACGGCGGCAGGCTCTCGCCCGCCACCATCTTCCTCCTCCAGAAGAAACCGAGAAACACGATCAGCTGCCGCGCAGCACCAATACAGAACACGGAGCATGCCGGACGATGTGAGCCGCATTGGAGCCAATGAAATAAGTCGACAAGCCAGGCTTGTGCGATGTCATCAAAACAAGATCGCATTCGGCTTTTTCAGCTTCCTCGATCACCTCATGATAAACGGACCCGACCCGAACCATGACGTCGACTGCACCTTCGGGCACATCCAGCGCATCGCCGGTCTTTTGCAAGATGCCGGCAGTCTCCCTCATTTCGTTTTCCTGAAAGCCCTCCGGCAACTGGCTCGCCACAAAGCTTTGAACTTCCGGGCAAACCCCAAGGAGATGGATCTTGGCACCGTAATCACGGGCCATTTGTGCTGCCTTCGCCAGAGCATCATCGGCAAACTGCGGCTCGGCCGGATCGATGGGTACAAGGATTTTCTTGAACATGGCGTTACTCCCTCAATATTCTTGGAAGGAATCTAGTCCGTGGCCGAGGGCCGGTGCCATGAGGCAGATCAATCAGTCCTCGGGACTACCGAAATACCGCCCAGGCGTAACACCGAAGGCTTTGCGGAAGGTGGCAACAAATGCGCTCGGCCCTTCGTACCCGAGTTTATGCGAGACGTCGGACACGCTGCGCCCTGCGGCCAAAAGTTCAAGCGCGCGAAACAGCTTCACCTGCCGGCACCAGGTCCGGTAGTTCATGCCGGTCTCGGCCTTGATGCGGCGCTCAAAGGACCGTACGGACATGGCGCTCCGTGCTGCAGCATCGGCAAGTGCCGGGACATGCGCGGGGCAGCGCACCAAACCATCGCACAAGTCTCTCAGTTTTGGGTCTTGAGGCATAGGCAACTGAAGTGGGGCTGCCGGCAGCATTTTCAGCTGATCAAGAATGACGTCTGCGATCCGCCCTGCCGGTCCGTCGATCGTTTCGGCACGCGGGTAGGACATGAACTCCAGAATCAAGGCCCGCAACAAAGTCGTCACCTGAATCACCTGCGCGGTCTTCGGCAAATCCTGGGCATGGTCGTAATTCACATAAACAAATCGGATCTCCGTATCGGTCAGATACCGGGTCTCATGGGCGATCCGGGGCGGCAACCAGACCGCCCGCTCCGGCGGAGCGAAAAAGGTTCCGACTTCGGTATCGATCGCGATCGAACCTTTTACAACGTGAAAGAGCTGTGCTGAATCGTGAGAATGCCAGCCATTGTGCCCACGCCCTGCACTCTGGCTGTTGGCATATCCGATAATCTTCGCCCTCACCTCATGATCGGGAAACTCGGAAAGCTCCGGATGGATCGACATGTAGCCCTCCTCGAGTGCTGCGCCGGATTTGGCGAAACGGAAACATATCATGACAAAAGAGCGCTAACACGCAAGCATGCAATCGAAGTACAAGCGAAACGCAGCGCTGCCAGCACCCACTTTTTTGGCAAGAAAAGAATGACGTACTTCACACAAAGCACAAATCCAAATGAATTGACTGGGTGGCGTTCGCCTGTCGTCCTCTTGATGATCATGGCAGGAGCCATGCAGCTGTCCTTTGCTGCCTGGTGGAACCTGATGAACAATTTCGCGGTTCAGGAGCTTGACTTCACAGGCCGGGAAATAGGCATCCAGCAGTCCATCCGCGAGATTCCCGGCTTCCTGAGCTTCCTCGCCGTGTACCTTCTGCTTGTGATGCGCGAGCAAACACTGGCTTATCTCTCGCTGTTGCTGCTCGGCGTCGGTGTTGCCATTACTGGTTACTTCCCCACCGCGCTTGGCTTCTACATAACAACCCTGATCATGTCGATCGGGTTCCATTATTACGAGACCATGGCGCAATCGCTGTCCTTGCAATGGCTGCCCAAGGCAACCGCGGCTGCGAGTATGGGCAAGATCCTGGCCGTGGGCTCGTTCGCCCAGCTGATTGCCTACGGTCTGATTTTCATTGCCTGGAAGACGTTCAACCTGTCTTTCACGGTGGTCTTCGCGATCGCTGGTGGTCTGACCATTGTTGTGCTGGCCTTCCTCATCATGGCCTACCCGCACTTCAAGGAAGGCGTTCCACAGCACAAGAAACTGATCCTGAAAAAGCGCTACTGGCTGTATTACGCGCTGACCTTCATGGCCGGTGCCCGCCGCCAGATCTTCACGGTCTTTGCCGGCTTCCTGATGGTCGAACGCTTTGGCTACGACGTTCATGAGGTTGCCGGACTGTTCCTGATCAACGGCGTCTTCAACATGCTGCTGGCGCCGAAGATAGGCAAGTTGATCGTCCGCTTCGGTGAACGCAAAGCCTTGATCCTGGAGTATGTCGGTTTGATCGGGGTCTTTGTGACCTATGCTTTCGTCACCAATGCGACTGTTGCCGCGGCGCTATACGTGATCGACCACGCCTTCTTTGCAATCGCTATTGCTATCAAGACCTACTTTCAGAAGATTGCCGATCCGGCTGATATCGCACCGACGGCGGGAGTTGCCTTCACCATCAATCACATCGCTGCAGTCTTCATCCCGGTTCTATTCGGCCTGGTCTGGCTGGTCTCGCCAGCAGCCGTCTTCCTCGCGGGAGCCGGAATGGCTGCTGTCAGCCTGTTCCTCTCAACCATGATCCCATCCAACCCGGATGACGGGAACGAGGTTGATTGGTGGTTCCGGAAACCAGCTGCTCAACCGGCAGAATAATAACTGGACACAAACAAAAAACCCCGCCGGATCATTCCAGCGGGGTTTTCAATATGAACTACGTAGCGTCTTAAGCCTGACGTTCCGGGACGTGGACGACCAGTCCGTCCATGTCACCCGTCACCTTGATCTGGCAGGACAAGCGTGACGTTGGTTTCACGTCGTAGGCAAAATCAAGCATGTCCTCTTCCATCGGTTCCGGCGAACCGGTTTTGCCCGACCATGCATCATCGACATAAACATGGCAGGTCGCACACGCGCAGGCGCCGCCGCACTCGGCTTCAATGCCCTGAACCATGTTCTTGATGGCGTTTTCCATAACCGTGGACCCTTCGGCGGCATCAACTTCCGTCCGGGCTCCATCGGCAGTTACAAAGGTGATTTTTGGCATATTCGCGTCCAAGGATAAAAGTGTCTCTCGATGACCCGACATAAAGGTTCCGGACAAAAGGTCAAGGACCATGCCATTTATGGATGGAATACAAAGTCCGGCGTGAGAGAAATCAGCCTTCCAGCAGATCGCAGATATACCCGTTGGCTTCTGTGACCGCCGCGACAAGACCTGTCGTCGGCGCATTGTGAGCAGCTTTCAAGTCGCCTTCCAGACACTCGCATGCCGTAGCGACCCGCGCAGCACCAATCGCCCGCGCTGAACCTTTGAGCGTGTGAACGAGATCGGCGCGGACAGACGGGTCCGTCTCGTTTTCCAAACGCTCTAGGGTCATCCGGGATTGGGATTTGAACAAGTGGAGTACCTGAACCTCCAGATCACGGTTGCCCAGTGTGTTTGTGGCCAGCTGCACCAGATCGATTGGTGCCTCGGGACTGGCGCGTCCTGACACGCGTGCCATCGATGAAGGGGCCATAAGGGTGCTCCGAAATACTCAACACATGCCTGGCGGCACGCTGCCGCAAGCTCTACAGGCGACTGAGTTTGCAGCGAAGACCCAAACGCCCGGTTAAATCGGGCGTTGCTGGGTCGCAAATTCAGGCATGTCCCCAAAAAACTGATTTCTTGGTTAACGGACATTAAGGGCCGACCCGCTCGCGGCCGAGAAAAGTATTGCTTTTTCGCAGGTTTCCTGGATCGATAAAATTTTAATAAAATGATTCGCATTAACGTTTTTCGTTTTTTTGACTTGCGGTCAATAATTCGAAGGCGTCTGCGGTGAGCTTACAAACCAACCAGTCAGGCTTGATTGGGTTGGAAAACCAAGGCTCTGCCCAACCTGCATCAATGCAGGAGCGGATCGTTCGGGCGGGAACCTGGCGGCCTTGATCATCAAAGAGAGGCAACTTTCCTCCCGGCTGGCCGAGCCCTGATTTCAACCAACGCTTTTGTGCGGGCGACAGACTGCCCGCATTAAGTGCGGATTTTTTTGCCGGCCCCGCTTCGCTTTCCGTTACGTGCTTTTGCTTCGTTTGAGGCATGAGATCCCCCTCCTAAGTGATTCAGGCGACTACTGTTTCTTGTTCGTTAGGAGAGATTGTGCCATTACAGTAACTGATGCGGCAAGATGGGGAGAATGCTGTCAACCTTCATGGTTGCAGCGGGTCAGCGGCGGCCCTTCCCAGAGTTTATGATCCGAACCGGAAACAGTGTTAGTCTCGGTTCAAGATCGGCGCATCCGGTTGACCCTCATGACAGCGAAAAGCTGCCTGAGATCACCGGTGTGTAAAGAGTACGGATGTGAGGCGACCCAAAAATGGCAAATCCGACGAAGGCGAAAGACCCGGCGGAAGCAGCTCTGTCTGCAGTTGAAGAAGCGCTTAAGCTTGATTTCGGCGGCCCTGAAGCTTCAGCGGCAGATCAACCGGCGGAACAGGAAACGCCGAGCGATGAGCGCCCGTCACGGCGCGCGGCCAAGACTGCGGATAACAGCGAAGCAGACAAAGACAACCAGCGCCCGGCCCGCCGCCGTGGACGCGGCGGACGCCCGCCGGCTGCCAATGACGACCGCCGGAACATCGGCAATCTGATTTACGCCCTGCAACGCCGGCCATCGACAGCGCCTTTCTGGGGCGCATTTGCCTTGAGCGCCGTTTGGGCCGCGCTCGGCACCAGCCTCTTCATGTCGTCGTTCGCTGACCGGGTTGCCGGCGTTACGGATGCAGAAACGCTGATGCAGTCTCCGGACATGATCCTGGCTGCCATCGGGATTGTGGTTCCGATCATCTTCTTCTTTGTCATGGCCATGATGATCTGGCGCGCGCAGGAACTGCGCATCGTTGCCCGCGGGATGACCGAAGTCGCCCTTCGCCTCGCCGAACCGGAAGACATGGCCAAGGAATCAATTTTGAGCGTTGGCCAAGCCATCCGCCGCGAAGTAGCGGCTATGGGCGACGGCATTGAACGCGCGATTGCCAGGGCGAGCGAACTGGAAGTTCTCGTTCACAACGAAGTGTCGTCGCTGGAACGCTCCTACAATGACAATGAGCTGAAAATCCGGTCCCTGATCGAAGAGCTGGTCACCCAGCGCGAAGCGATTGTCATGAACGCCGAGCGGGTACGAGAGACGATCGCCGGCGCGCATGAGAATTTTGCCTCTCAGCTCTCTGACACGTCTGGTGAACTTGGGTCGAATGTCGACCAAGCGACCCAGCGTATGATCGACGCGGTGAATGCACGGGTTGAGGAACTCACCAGCACCGTGGATTCGCGGATCGAGTCCCTTGGTGCGACGCTCAATGCCTCCGGTAACGAGATGGTAGAGTCCCTCACCGTTCGCGCGGAAGATTATGTGGCACGCCTGTCCAACACCGGCAATGAGCTGGTCGATAACCTCTCGCAAACAGGCACCACGATGTATGAGACCCTCTCCTACCGTGGCAATGAGGTGAACGAACGCTTCGCCGAGACCGCCAACACCTTCGTCGAAACCCTTTCAAAGCGTGGCCTGGAAATCAACGAAGCGCTGACGACATCCAGCACCACTGTAGTCGACACGCTCAGCAGCAAGGCGGATGAATTCCGCACAGCGCTTGAAACCACAGGAACTCAGGTCGGCGATACCATCACGGCGCGTGGCGAAGAGATCAACGCGAACCTGTCTCTGACATCGGGCCGCCTGATCGACACCATCACGGCACGCACCGAAGAGCTGGTGACAACGGTCGACACCCGCGTCACCCACCTGGACGAGGCGCTTGCAGAAACCGGCAACAGGGTTGTCGAGAGCATTTCCGAAAAAGGCCAGACCGTCACCGACACCATTTCCATCCGGGGTGCGGAGATCGTCGAAACACTGTCCAGCCGGTCTACCGAGGTTGCAGAAATTCTGCGCGGCACCGGCGAAAGCATCGTTGTCGATCTGTCCCTGCGCGGCGGCGAAATCGCGGCCAAACTGGACGAAACAGCTGGCTCCCTCACACAGACCATTTCGGTCCGTGGCGGCGAACTGGCCGACAAGCTCGACAATATCTCCGAGCGGATCTACACGGCCATTTCGATCAACGGCACCGAGCTGGACGAGCGTCTTGCTGCCCGTAGCAACGAGATGGCTAGCATCCTTGAACAGCAGACCATCGGCTTCCGCGAGACACTGGAAAGCGTCTCCGGCCAGTTCGCTGCAGGTCTTGGCGAACAAACCGGCTCACTCACCCAGAAACTCGCCGAAACCGGCACTCAGCTCGCCGAGCTCATCGGCAGCCGCGGTGACCGTGTTGCCGGTGACATCAACGAGATCAGCGGCAAGATCGCGGAGACCATCGAGGTTCGCGGCCAGGCGCTCAACGATGGCCTTGCCAACCGCTTGGGTGAACTGGAAACCATCGTTTCGGATCGCGGCGGACAGCTGATTGACGCGTTTGATACGAAAACCTTGCTGCTTTCCGAAGCTCTGGACAGCCGTCTGTCGACCCTGGACGTTACGTTCGGCAATCGCATCGAGACGATGGACAGCAAGCTGGGCGAGCGGATCGAAACCATGGATACGTCCCTGGATCAGCGGTTCTCGGCCATCGACACCACGCTCACCGACCGCATCAGCACGATGGACGCGTCCCTTGGGGATCGCATAGCGGCCATGGACACGTCCCTTGAGCATCGCTTCACAACCATGGATGCAACGCTCGGCGATCGCATTTCGACCATGGATGCGTCTCTCGAGCAGCGTGTAACCACGATGGACACCACGCTCGGCGAACGGATCTCCACGATGGACTCCTCGCTTGGCAGCCACATAAACACGCTGGATCTGACCCTAGACCAACGCACGGCTGCGTTTGAAGCTGCGCTGGAGTCCCGGACCCAGATCCTCGGCGATGCCATCGAACAACGTACCACAGTCATCAGCGACACGCTGGAGGACAAGACCCGCAACATCACGGATGTCCTCGCAGACCGCTCCGACGCAATCACGTTGCAACTTGGCCAGCGCGTTGAAGCTGCGGGCAACACACTTGCAAACCGTGTCGATGAGATCGGCACCAAGCTGACGTCACATGTCGATACAGCAGCAGGCGCCATGGCCGAGAAGGCAGAGCTCCTGACTGCAACCATGACCAGCGGCACCGACAGGATCGACGAGACCCTCGATGCCCGTGCACGTCAGATTTCCGATACACTGATTTCGCGCACCAAGGAAATCGCTCAGGCCTTCGTTGAAGGTCAGGACGAGATGACTTCTGCCCTCGACAACCGCCTGACAGAGGCCGGTTCGGTCCTTGGCAAGCAGAGCGAGCAACTGACGGAATCCCTGTCAGAGCGCATTGCCGAAATCAATGTTTCCCTCGGTGCCAAGGTGTTCGAAGTCGCGGAAACGCTCGACACGCGCGCCAGCCAGCTGGAAACCGTCCTCAATGAGCGCCTGGAAAGCATTTCCGGCACACTGACGGGAGAAAGCGAGCGCGCTCGCGATATCCTGACAGCTGTCATCTCCGAGGCCGGCGCGACCCTGTCGACCGAAAGCACCCGCCTCCGCGACATGGTTCAGGAAGCTGTCGCCAGCGCGGTTCAGTCGCTTGCCGATGAGCGCACCCGCACGGTTGAGATCGTGGACGTTGCTCTGAACGATGCGACCGCGAAACTCTCCGGTGAGGGCGACCGGATGCGCCAGATCGTTCTTGGATCCGTTGGCGAAGCCCGCGGCATCCTGGTTGGCGAGAGCCAGAAAGCTGCCGAGCAGATCACCCAGACCGTTGCACAGGCGAGCGGTTCGTTGACCAGCGAAAGCCAGCGTGCTGCCGTCCAGATCAGCCAGACAATGGAACAGGCAACTGGGGCCATGTCCGGCGAAAGCGCCAAGATCCGCGAACTGGTTCTTGTAGCGGTCGGCGACGCTGCCCGGGCCATGGCTGCAGAGAGCGAAAAAGCCCGCACGCTTTACGCTGGTACACTGGCCGAATTCACCGGCTCCCTCACCGGTGAAAGCGATAAGGTCCGTAGCGAACTGTCTGGCCTGATCGCAGAAATCTCAGGCAACCTGTCCGCCGAAAGCGAACAGGCACGGATGACCCTTGCGCGTACGCTTGAGGAAATCCGCGGTCAAATGTCTGGCGAAGCCAACATGATCCGCACCAGGGTCAACAGCGCGGTTTCCGAAGCCGCCGACCTCTTGGTCAATCGCGGCAACGAAGTCGCGACCGAAATGCTCGACAAGGCCTCGGCGCTCAACGAAGCCTTCGGTGCGCGCTCTGGCGAACTGGCGAAAATCGTCGGCACGGACGGCAACGAACTCATTTCCGCGATTGAAATGCGTGCCAACGACCTCACCGGCCGCCTGTCGGAAGTTCACGGAGCCATCCTTGAAGCCATCACGGTCAAGGGCAAGGATGTCACCGACACCTTTGCGCATACCGGGCTGGACGCTACCCGCTCGCTGGTTGAGGCTGGCGACCGGATTGTTGCTTCCATCAACGAGCGCAGTGATCAGGCAACCCGCCTCCTCACCGATACCAAACATCGGCTCGAAAACGACGTTACCGACATCCTCAACAAGATCGAGACGTCGAACGCGAACCTTCAGGCCATTGTGTCCACGGCAGGGGAGAACCTCTCCGAAGTGGAAGGCAACCTGGCACGCCGTGCAGGCGAATTCCGCTCTGCTGTCGACCGGGCGGTCACGGAGACCAACTCGACAACGAGCTTGATCGACGAACAGGTTGGCAACCTGCGCGATGTCACGGCAACCACGTTGGCCGACATCCAGAACCTGACAAACCGGTTTGGCGACCAGTCGGAAGAGCTCACAAAAGCGGCTCGCTATCTGGAAGACACCAACCGCTCCGTGGAATCCCGTGTCACAGACCGCAAGAGTGCGATCGAAGAGGTCGCCGACACCCTTCTGGCAAAGACAGAAGCTGTCGACACGCTCATGCGTTCGTTCACCCAGACCCTGTCGGAAACGCTGGAAACCGCCGACGACAAGGCCCGCGATGCGGCCGGCATGCTCTCAGCGGCTGCCGAGGCAGCGTCCAAGAAGGTGTCCGAACAGTTTGAATCCATGCGCCTGACAGCCGGAATGGAAGGTCAGAAAGCACGCGATGCGATCCGCGCCGCGCAGGACGACATCATTTCGGAAATGAGCAGAACGGTTAGCGATGCCTCCGACCGCTTCAACGATGCGGCAACCCGGATGCGTGATGTTGCTCGCGATGTTCACCGCGAGCTGGAAGCAACCCGCAACGAGCTGAAGCAAGGCGTTCTCAACTTGCCGGACGAGGCGGAGGAATCTTCTGCAGCGCTCCGCAAAGTGGTCAACGAGCAGATCCGCGCCCTGACCGAGCTGTCGGACATTGTTGCAAAACAATCAAACGCGCTCGACATCTCCAAGCCTCAGGCTCAGGTAGCAACGGCGTCGGCAGCTCCTGCACCAGCCCCAGCGCCCGCCCCTGCTCCGCAGATCCCACAGGCTCCGGTCTTTGCACAGCAGCCCGCTCAGCCGCGCCCAGCGGCTCCGCAGCAGCCGGAAACCCGCGGTCCGGTCAACACCCGCCGCCAACAGCCTGCACAACCGGACACGTCCGGTTCGACCGGGAAAGGCTGGGTCTCGGATCTGCTGCGCCGGGCATCGCGAGATGACGACGCGGCGTCCGACACCGAGCAGGGCCGTTCGCCGCTGCAAACGGTGGAAAGCCTGAACTCGCTGTCTGTCGATATCGCCCGTGCGATCGACCACGAGACCTTCATCGACCTTTGGGAACGCTACCGGAGCGGTGAGCGGCATGTCTTCACGCGCCGGCTCTATACACTGCAGGGCCAGCAGACCTTTGATGAGATCCGTCAGAAATACGCACGTGATCCGGAGTTCCGCACCGCTGTCGAACGGTACGTGTCCGATTTCGAGCAGCTCCTGTCTCAGGTCTCCCGCAACGACCGCGACAACATGCTTGGCCAGACCTACCTGACCTCAGACACGGGCAAGGTGTACACCATGCTCGCGCATGCCAGCGGTCGGCTCGACTAAGAGACAGCTCTAGCTGAAACACAAAAGGCGGCTCTCGGGCTGCCTTTTTCATTTATCGAAGACCAAATTTCGGCGTCAGTTCCTTGTGAAATTATGCGCCAGTCTCCCCGGTTTCCGCGTCAAGGTTTGCCCGGATCCTGGTCATGATATCCAGCATCGCCTCAATTTCTTGCGGCGCCAATCCGCCAAGCATTTTCTGCTCGACCGCCAACAGCTTTGGAGCCAGATCTTGGAAAGCGGATCGCCCGCTCTTCGATAGAGACAGGAGATAACTCCGGCCATCGGCCTCATTGGATTGACGGGTCAGGAAACCGCGGTCTTCCATGCGCTTGACGGCTCGGCTGACTACGACCTTGTCCATACTCGACCGATGCACGATTTCGCTCGCCTGCAGCCCCTCTACACTGGAGCCGAGAATGGCCATTACCCGCCATTCGGCCGGCGCCATGCCGTAATCACGCTGGTAAACATCAGCCAGCGCCCGGGTGACATCGGAATAAAACACCCTGACCAAATACGGGAAAAATGTTTCCAGCTGGAAGCCGTTCGGTGTGAAATCCGTCTCGTTTCCGTGTTCTGTCATGCTGTTCCTTGCCCGAATTGGCTCGATTGTAACCAGTTTGCTCTGCTGAGGCGTACCGATTAGCAAGATTTTACGATTGACTTAGTTTCAATTGCAACTAATTTCGATGAAACCGTTGTTACAGCGGCAAAGCATTTTGATCGGCAAAGACCGTATGGGAGGAACCGCCGTGAAACACTTGAAGCATCTATCTATCCTGGCCGGCTTGACCGCCGGAACACTGACCGGCTTCACCGCTGCAGCGTCCGCAGATGAACTTGTGCTGTCATCCTGGTTGCCGCCAAAGCACCCGGTCGTGACAGGGGTTATCGAGCCTTGGGCTGAGCAGGTCGCCGACGCAACAGAAGGCCGTGTGACTGTTCGCGTTCTGCCAAAGCCGCTTGGCCCGCCACCGGCCCACTATGACCTTGCCGCTGACGGTGTTGCTGACATCACCTATGGCCTGCACTCTTTCACCAAGGACGACCGTTTCCTTCGCTCCCGCATCGGCCAGTTCTCCTTCATTGCAGACACGGCAACAGACGGCTCCAAAGCCTACTGGAATGTGTATGGCGGCACCCTCGACGCCCATGCAGAACATGAAGGCACCAAGCTGCTTGGCCTTTGGGTGCATGGCCCGGGCATGTTCCACAACAACCAGCGCAAAATCGAATCCGCGGACGACTTCTCCGGTCTGAAAGTCCGGACACCGGGCGGCTATATCGCTGGCTTGTCTCAGGACCTTGGCATCACCACTCAGTTCATGGGACCAGGCGAAGTCTATGAAAAGCTTTCGCGCGGCGTGATCGACGGTGTTACCTTCCCGATGGAAGCGCTTCAGGCGTTCAACCTCACCGACCACATCAAGTATTCCATGAAAATCCCGGGCGGCATTTACAACACGTCCTGGTTCCTGGTCATGAACGAAGACGTCTGGGACGGCATCTCTGCAGAAGATCAGGCTGCGATTGAAAAGGTCTCAGGAGAAGCTCTTGCAGAACTCGCAGGTGGTGTCTGGGACGGCGCTGATACCCGCGGTGCAGCTTATATCGCGGACAAGGACATCGAAGTTTATGATGCCCCTGCCCCGGTACTCGCCAAGATCAAGGAACTGGCCGGCAAACACGAAGGTGCATGGGTTGAGGCCGTTTCCGCCACCGGTTTTGACGGTGCAGCGGCGCTCAGTGAGTTCCGCGCCCAAACCAACGTCAGCAATTGATCGTGACCGACGTTTCTGACAAATCGACGGCAGGCCGGACCTCAAGGGTCCGGCCTGTTATCAATGCGGTTCTGGGCGGCGCGTGCCTTGTGGTGCTGTTTGCGTTGATCGGCCTCACATGTATCGATGTCGTGGCCCGGTATCTCTTCAACAGCCCGGTCACTGGCGCTTATGAATTGACCGAGCTGCTGCTGGCCACACTCATCTTTCTGGCTCTGCCACTGACGACACTTGCCGGCGAACATATCGAAGTTGAGCTTCTGGACGGCGTCAAAAGCCCGTTTTTGAAGCGCTTTGGCACGCTGATTGCCGGCATTTGCACGATCGGTATCTTCATACTGATTGCCATGGAGCTGACCGAGCACGCTGAAAAGCTTCAGCGCCGTGGACAGGTGACTGACTCCCTTGAAATTCCGCTGTATCTCATCGGCTGGCTCGGAGCTGCCTCCTTCAGCGTTTCGGCCATTGCCGCCGCTGTTTTCTTCTACTCCCGTTTTCGCAAAGAGGCCTAACTCGTGCTTGAGGCTCTGATTGGTTTTGCCGCCCTGTTCGGCCTTGTCCTGCTGCGTGTGCCGATCGCCGTTGCCATGATTATCGTCGGCACAGCCGGGTTTGCCATGCTGCGCAATTGGAACGCGGCCTTCAATCTCCTGGGCAATGCGGCCTTCGACACCGGTTTGTCCTTCACCTTGTCTGTTATTCCGCTGTTCATCTTGATGGGCAATCTGCTGACCATTTCCGGCGTCAGCCAATCCCTGTTCACGACGGCACACCGGGCGCTTCACAAGATGCGTGGCGGCCTGGCAATGGCGACGATCGTTGCGTGTGGTGGGTTCTCAGCTGTTTGCGGGTCGTCGCTCGCAACAGCCGCCACCATGTCGAAGGTGGCGATGCCATCGATGCGCAAGGCCGGATATGCCGACAGCCTGGCAACTGGCTCCATCGCCGCCGGTGGCACGCTCGGCATCCTGATCCCGCCAAGCGTTATTCTGATCATCTACGGCCTTTTGACAGAGGCCGATATTGGGAAACTCTTTGTTGCCGGTATCATTCCAGGACTTTTGGGCGTCGTGTTCTACATGGCGGCTGTCTATGTAACGGTGCTCATGAAGCCGAACCTCGCCCCGTCCAGTCACGATGACATCCCCGTCGAACGCAAGGATGTGTGGGGGGTTCTCGCCGTACTTGGCCTGTTTGCGATCATCATGATCGGGATCTATGGCGGGTTCTTCACGCCGACAGAGGCCGCAGGGGTCGGCGCTGCCACAGCGTTTTTGATAGCACTGTTCTCAGGTGGTTTGACGTTCGAGAAACTGTTCCAAGCCGGTTTGAACTGCGCGCGGACCACCGCAATGATCTTCGCCATTATCATTGGTGCCGAGGTCTTCTCCAACTTCATAAGTTATGCCGGAGTTCCCGATGCCCTTCTGGAATTCGTCCAATCGCTCGATGTGAATGCCTATGTTGTCATTCTCGTTCTGGTGCTGATCTATGTGATCCTCGGCGCGGTTCTGGAAAGCCTGTCGATGATCCTCTTGACCGTGCCGGTGTTCTTTCCGCTCGTCACGTCTTTAGATTTCGGCACTGGCGCGTTGAGCGATCCGGAGATGGTGCTGATCTGGTTCGGCATCATCGTGGTGGTTGTGACTGAAATCAGTCTGATTTCACCGCCCATCGGCCTCAATGTATTCGTACTGCGCTCTGTTCTGACCGATGTGCCGCTGCGTACGATGTTCGCCGGCATCCTGCCCTTCTGGGCAGCCGACATCCTGCGTTTGGGCCTGCTCATTGCAGTCCCGGCGCTCTCGCTCGCACTCATCTAGGAAAATGCTCTTGGGCGCTCAGACGTTTCTGAGCGTCCAGGCCGCAATATCGGCAAACACCTGTTCTGCCGACTGGTTCATGGCTTCAACTGCCTTTTCAACGTCGGAGCTGCCGGACGGGGTTTCCCGCCGGAACACATTGTTGGCAACAGTACGGCCATTGCGGTCATTGACTACCCGCGCCGCAATCTCAACAACACCGCGGTTGGCCCCTTCAATATTCAGTTCAAACGCCCGGATATCCGTCTGTAGTTGATAATCGATCAGCAATCCGTCACCCGGCAGTCCGACGCCGCGGAGCCGTCCGGTATTTTGAAGCGTTTGCAGGAGCTTGTTCTGCACCACGTTCGGAAGCGTGTCGGCCCAGGCAACGTTCGGGAAGTAAGAATAGACCGGACCGCTGTCGACCACGGCGATATAGGTCGTATCGAGTGCCTTGAGCGCCCGCGGTGGCGCTACAAGCACCTGGACACGGCTGGATCGTCCGGACAACCCGCCGACATCAGCAGCCTGCAAACTGTAAAAGGCTGCAGGGCCCGAGCTCGCGCAACCGGACACCACGGCACCGGCGCCCAGCGCGCTGATAAACGCCCGCCGGCTCAGTCGGCTGTCTGCCTGTGTCATCCCCGTCAGTCCCCTATTCCCTTTACTCACCGGCGCCGCCCGCCTTGATAGGTCGGCACATCTTCACCGCCGAAAATGACGCGGTTCGGACTTTGTTCAAAGCTTTGTGCTGCCCGCTGGATCGAGACCAGCGTGCGATTGAACTGCGCCAATGCGGATGTCAGATCCGCAGACCCCTGGGTGGCAAATTTCGACAGGCCACCCGCAATGGCATCGGCACGGCTCTCGAACGCAACCGCGACCTTCCGTATCGCTTGCGCTGCAAGCGTTGCCTCCTTGATCAAGCCCTCGCCGTCGCCATCGACCATTTCGGAAACCTTTTCGACAAGGCTCTCAACCCGGACCGATGTGGAGTTGAGGGTCGCGGTCATCTGCTGGGCATCGGTAATGATCTGATCGACATCAGGTGTGCGTTTGCTCAAGTCCGCCGTCATTTGCTGAACGTTGTCAGCTGCCTGACGCGCGCTTTGCAGGATTGCCGGGATGCCATCTTCTCCAGCAAGGCCACTCGCCGCAGTTTCGACCGAGCCGACAATATTGGCGATCTTTTCCGGATCAACAGCGCGCAACAGTTCATCGGCAGACTGGAGCGTAGAGGCGAACCGTTCTGCGGCGACCTGAACATCTTCAACGAGCGCTGCAATCCGGTCATCCTGGCCGCGAACTGTTGCTGAAACCGCCTCAAAATTCTGGATCGTGGATTTTGTGGAGGCGATGATTTCGTTGATCTGGCTCTGCTGATTGTTGAAGTTGTCGACAATGCTCGCAACACTGTCGACGGTCTCACCAATGGTAGCCGGGTCGACGCTCGCAATGATTTCATCCACACGAACGAGAGAGATATTCAGTCCTTCTGTGAGTGTTGCCACGGACGCGACAATCTCGTCGACACGCAGCGGATCGATTACCGCGGCGATCTCGACACCGCGGGTTACGATCGCATCAACCTTACCGACGATATCGCGCGTCCCGGTGATCACGTCATTGATGGTGCCCTCGCGTGCGCGCAGCATCTCAACAATGTTGTTTACGCCCTGCATCGTGTTGGACGTTGCCACGACCAGTTCATCAATGTCACCCGAGCGCTTTTCCAGCACTTCGCCAAGCGCTGCGGCACCTTTCATGACCTTTTCGATGTCTTCTGGCTTCACCGCCTGAACAATGCTTTGAACGTTGCCGAGCCCATCATTGAGGCGCTCGGTGAACTCGGTCAGTTCCTTGGCCGCGTTTTGTGCATCAGCCATCAAAGTGTCGATATCTGTGCTCGCCTTGCCAAGGCTTCCAGAAAAGGCCTGCAGGTCGTCCACAATGGCCGTGACCTTGTCGGACGGGACAGCTGCCAGAAGCCGTTCACCTTCATCCACCAAGCCTTCAAGCCGCGTAGAAAGGCTGGAAAACGCGTCCGAGGCCTTTCCGATGCTTGCCATGAAATCCTTCACGCCATCGGAATTTGCGGCCAGAGCGTCTGAGAACGTCTCAACGTTCTGAATTGTTTTGGAAATTACGGGACCATTGTCCTGAAGGAGCTGATCAACGGTTTTCATCGTCGAATCCGCACGTTTCAGTACGTCCCGCGCGCCATCCACGATGTCGTCAAAAAACGACCGCTCGGCATTGATCAGCGGGATGTTATTCGGAGTCTGGCTGCCATCCGGATTCAACAGAAGCGGAGAGGAACTCGTTCCGCCGATCAGATCCACATAGGCAACACCGGTCAAGCCGGTGAAATTCAATGTTGCCTTGGTATCTTCGCGGAGCGGTGTGGATGGCCGGATTCGGACCGTCGCCAGAACCTTGGTCGGGTCACCTGGTGCAAAATCCAGCGATGAAACATCGCCGACCTTGATGCCGTTGAACAATACCTGCCCCCCCACAGGCAAGCCGGTCACTGCACCAGGAAACAGGATTTTGACTTCGACATTCTGACGCGATTCAGCGGTCACAGCGAGCCAATAGATGAACCCGAACGCGCTGAACAAGGTCGCAATCATAAAAGCGCCAATCAGGATGTAATTTGCGCGGGTTTCCATTCACTCAAACCTCATGTGCGGCGCAGAGCCCGCGCCCCTCGGAAGTAAGACTTAATCCAAGGGTCGTCATTTTTCATCATGTCTTCCATTGGCCCGATCGCAAGAACACGCTTTTGCCCGAGAACTGCGATGCGATCACAGATGGAATGCAAACTGTCGAGGTCGTGAGTAACCATATAAACGGTCAAATCCAGTGTGGAACTCAAATTTCCAATCAACGAATCGAACGCAGCAGCCCCAATAGGATCCAAGCCGGACGTTGGTTCATCCAGAAACACCAAATCCGGGTCGAGTGCAAGGGCACGGGCAAGGCTCGCACGCTTGACCATACCGCCGGAAAGTTCTGATGGAAGCTTGTCCGCCGCGTCTTGCGGCAAGCCCACCAGTTCCAGCTTCAAGGTGGCAAGTTCGTCCATCAGGCGCTGGGACAGTTTCAAATGCTCCCGCATCGGAACCTGGATGTTCTGCTTCACGGTCAGCGATGAAAACAGCGCGCCCTGTTGAAACAGCACGCCCCAACGGCGTTCGATCATCCTGCGGGTTTTGTCAGATGCGCTCGATAGATCATGACCGAAGACAGAAATCCGGCCGGCCCGTCTCGGCGTCAATCCGAGTATCGTCCGCATCAGGACCGACTTGCCAGTACCCGACCCGCCGACAAAACCAAGCACTTCACCCCGATGCACATCGAGGTCGAGATCCTGTAAGATGATCTTGGATCCGAACCCCACAGTAATGTCCCGGACCGAAAGGATATTCTCCGAATGCTCCGTGACCGGCGTCAATTTGCGCTCAGGTTGGTCGATGTCTGAAACTGCCATCTTGCCGTTATACCCCAATCGCCGCGAAGAACATCGCGAACATTCCGTCAACGACAATGACGAGGAAAATCGCTTTGACCACTGCCATGGTGGTGTGACGACCAAGCGACTCCGAAGACCCTTCAACCTTGAGGCCTTCAACGCAGGCAATAAGGCCGACGATCAGCGCCATGAAAGGCGCCTTGATGATCCCAACAACGAATGTGTTGACCGTAATGGCCGACTGGAGCTGCGTCAGGAATGCTGCCGGAGGGATATCCAGATACGCCCAGGTAATGAGACCGGCACCGAACAATGCAGATATATCCGCCACAAACGTCAAGATCGGCAAGGCGATCATCAATGCCAGAATGCGCGGCAGCACCAGAACTTCTGTCACGCTGAGGCCGATGACATGCAGTGCATCGACCTCCTCTTGCATGCGCATGGCGCCGAGCTCAGCGGTAAACGCCGAACCGGACCGTCCAGCCACCATAATTGCGGTCAGGATGACGCCGATCTCCCGAAGCACTAGGATACCTGCAAGATCGACGACGAAAATGTCGGCCCCGAATTGCCTCAGGTAAAATCCGCCCTGCTGAGAAATGATCGCGCCGATCAAAAAGCTCATCAGGGCCACGATCGGGACTGCGCCGATGCAGCTGCGGTCAAACTGTACGGCGATTGCTATGCTTCGAAGGCGTTTGGGCTGCAAAAGAACAGTCGACAGGACGATGCCGAGTGATCCTAGGATATGCAGCATCGCGAGAGTGTCTTTATACACTTCGACCATCTGCCGCCCGGTCGCTTCCAAAAACCCTACGATCGTGAAACCGGACCGGTCTGGTTGCCAGCGCGGCGGATGATGTTTCTCGATCTCGTGAAACAGGCTTTCGCGGACAGGCGTCACGCCGGTCAGCTGCACTTTCCGGCCGCTGAATTCCAGTTGCCCCCGGGTCCGGTGGATCAGCCAGGCCCCACTGGTATCCAGATGATCAACCTCTGAAACATCGATGCACGTCAGTTTGTCCTTGGCGACATTCAGCTTGGAGATTTGCTGGTCGGCGTCTGCAAGAGTGCTGACAGTCCAGTCGCCGGATAGAATAAGGGACTGATGTCCCTCGGAATCGGTGTCCAGGTGCAATTCCGGCGCTTTGTTTTTTTCCAAGAATGCCATTCCGGAGAGTTGCCCCTTGCCGCTCGTCAACTTCCCCCCGTATACCTGATTGTAAAGATTAACGTCCAGCAGTCAGATGAAAGCATTGCCCATGGAAATTGCCCGCCCTTACCTTTTGTTTCTCGGTGACGTCCCCGATGCCCTGGCCGCCAAGACCGCAACAGGCATTGTTGATTGGCGGAAAGACTGGTGTGTCGGACAGGTCCGGCTCGACGGCTGTGCCGCAGATACCGGTCTGAAGGACATGTCGATTTCCGAAGGATCTGCTGCCGGCGCCAAGACTATGGTCATCGGCGCGGTCAATGCCGGCGGACGTTTGCCGGATCATTGGGTTGATTCGGTGGTCGAAGCGTTGAATGCAGGCCTTGATGTTGCCTCCGGGCTCCATGTCAAACTCGGCGATGTTCCGGCAATCAAGGAAGCAGCTGCCAAAAACGGCCGCCAGCTGCACGATGTGCGCCACAACTCCATGACCTTCGCCACTGGAAAGGGCATCAAACGGCCGGGCAAACGGATTTTAACCGTCGGAACAGACTGCTCTGTCGGCAAAAAATACACTGCCCTTGCGATGGACAAAGCGATGAATGAGCGTGGCTACACCAGCTCGTTCTGCGCTACCGGCCAGACAGGTGTCTTCATTTCCGGCCGTGGTCTGTCTCTCGATGCTGTTATTGCCGACTTCATCGCCGGCGCTGCCGAGTGGCTCTCCCCAGCGACAGAGGAAGATCACTGGCAGGTCGTGGAAGGCCAAGGCTCCTTGTTCCACCCGTCATTTGCCGGCGTGACACTCGGCCTGCTTCATGGCTCGCAGCCCGACGGCTTTATTGTTTGCCATGAGCCCACACGAAGCAAAATGCGCGGCGTCGAAACCCCGCTTCCCACCGTCGATCAGGTCATCGACATGACCATTCAGTGCGGCAAGCTCACCAATCCCGGCATCCGCTGTGTCGGCATCGCGGTGAACACTCAGGCTCTGGATGACGATGAGGCGCTCGCGCTTCTTGCGAAACTGGGCGAGCGCCATGGCCTTCCGGCGACCGATCCGATCCGTTATGGCATGGAAGCCGTCGTCGATAAGGTGTCCGCGGAGTTCGGCACGCCATGAGCCGCAGCGTCAGCATTGACCTTGAAAGCTTCGAGATCGCGGGCGGTTTTACAATCTCCCGCGGCAGCCGCACCCATGCCAATGTGCTCGTCGCGACAGTAACGGACGGGGACCATGTTGGCCGCGGCGAATGCGTCCCCTACGCGCGCTATAACGAAACCATGGAAAGCGTTCAGGAGCAGATCCAGGAGATCTCGCCGCTGTTGAAAGACGGTTTGAGCCGCCATGCGCTACAAGAGGCCATGCCGGCCGGAGCCGCACGCAACGCAGTGGATTGCGCCCTTTGGGACCTTGAAGCCAAGCAGTCCGGAAAACCGGCTGCAGAGATTGCCGGTATCCCGCCGCTTTCACCGGTCACGACCGCTTACACGATCAGTGTCGGCACACCGGAAATCATGGCAGAAAAAACGGCAAAGGCCGCGCATCGGCCCTTGCTCAAGGTAAAACTTGGCGGGTCTGGCGACGATGAGCGAATAGAAGCTGTTCGCAAGGCCGCCCCGGACAGCACCTTGATCGTTGATGCAAATGAAGCCTGGGACGACAGCTGTTTTGCCAGGAACATGGCGGCGTGCGAAGCAGCCGGTGTGGCTTTGATTGAACAGCCTTTGCCCTCCAAGGGTGACAACCGTCTTATGGATTTCAGCTCAAGGATCACGATCTGCGCGGACGAAAGTCTGCACACGCGGGATGGGCTTGAAGATCTCCGCAGCCGGTATGATGCCATTAATATCAAGCTCGATAAGGCCGGGGGGTTGACGGAGGCCCTCGCGCTCCTCGATCAAGCCAAGGCGCTTGAGTTCAAGATCATGGTCGGTTGCATGCTCGGCACGTCTTTGGCCATGGCCCCCGCTGTCCTCTTGGCGCAGCGGGCAGACTATGTGGATCTAGACGGCCCACTTCTTTTGACCCAGGACCGCGAACCGGGACTGGTCTTCGAAGGCAGTACTTTGTTTCCGCCAAAACCGGAACTTTGGGGCTAACGCATAGGGTTTAACGGACTGGGTTCGAAGCCATGCGCTGACGCACCATCGGCGTCAGCGCAATCATCACCAGCGTTCCGGCCGCCGAAACTACCGCCATCAGATAAAACGGCAGATCCGGGTCCATCTCGTACAACGCGCCGCAGACGCTCAAACCAATGGCCATCTGCAGGCCGATTGATGTGGCAAGCAGCCCCTGGCCGGTCCCGGCCCATTTGCTCGGAACGACTTTTGCCAGAATTGCAATAGCGCCCAGATGGGCAGCGCCAAAGGTGAGCGCATGCAGAAGCTGGATCGCGATCATCGACACCAGCGTATCCGCGAACGGGAACAGGCCCCAGCGGGCGATCGCGGCAACGCCCGCAACGATCAGGAAAACCGGCGGGTCGAAACGAAGCGCGATCTTTCCGGCGACTGTGAAAAGTGCGATCTCAGCGATCACGCCAACGGCCCACAAAATGCCGATTGTTTCGTCTGCAATCCCAGCGGCTTGCCAATAGAGCGTCCCAAAACCGTAGAAAGCCGCATGGGTTGCCTGAAACAGGCCAAGCAGGATGAGCACAGGCCAAAACCAAACGGCTTTAAAGGGCGCCTCGCCAACGTCTTCGCGCAAGCCTTCGCTGGCCCCGGCTCCGCTTTGACGCGGAAGTGACAGGACAACGCCGCCTGTCAGAAGCGACGCCAAGCCAATCAGAAACAGCATCACCCAGACGGTGTCTCCGGTCGCCAGGAATCCACCTGCAAGATTGGCAGCAACAAACCCAGCAGATCCCCAAAGGCGCATCCGTGCATAGTCCGCTCCGGTGTTCCGCGCAGCATCCAAGGCATAGGCATCACTGAGCGGTAGAACCGGTGCCTTGAATACCATGTAGCCAATCACTCCAGCGCCCAGCACGTAAAGTCCATTTCCAAGGGCGAAAAGCGCGATAAAGACAGTTCCAAGCAGAGAATAAACAAATATGGACCACCGGCGCTGACCCGTACGGTCCGCCAGGTTCGTCAAAAGCGGGCTTGCGGCAATCCGGGCAACCGTCCCGGCCCCCAAGACAAATCCGATATCGGCCGCAGAAAACCCCTCGAACTCCAAAATGACCGGAAAGAATGGGAGAAACAGCCCATAGCCGAAAAAATGAACCCCGAACAAAGCAGAGACACGCGCACTGAGGGCCGACGTCAAATTCAACATGCAAACCGAACCGGATTTTGAGGCCCAAAAGAATATTAACGATTTTCAGTTTACCCTGATTTTGGAATTGTCCGGATTGGATACCGAACGGCCCTTGCAGAGTTGAGAATCGCGCCCTGATGAAAGCGGAAACACAACAGGTAGAACCGGAGCTGATAGGCGAAGCCGAATATCAGACGCTTGAACAGACCTTGATGGAATCCGATCGAGGACGTCGGTTTCTAAAAGAGTTTTTGAACCGGAACAAGACCCCGGAAACGACCGAGATCCTCGGCGCGATCCAACGTCTTGAGAAAGTCGTCACCCGCCAGCGCAAAGTGCCGGATCTCGACAAGATCCGCCTGGATATTGCCGACATGCACGAGGCAATTGAGCGCACCAAAGCAGAGATCGCCAACATCAAGGACGACGGTGACGAAAGCAATCGCTTTGTCGACGCCTCTCATGAGCTTGATGCGATTGTGACGCAGACCGAAGGCGCCACCCAGTCGATTCTGGAAGCTGCCGAGCAGATCCAGGAAAAAGCCTGGGTTCTTCGCGAAAATGGCGCAGACGATGCGACCTGCGACGATATTGATGCGAAGGCCACAGAAATCTTCATGGCCTGTTCCTTCCAAGATCTGACCGGCCAGCGCACCAACAAGGTGGTCCAGGTACTTCGATATCTGGAAAGCCGGATCAACCTGATGATCAACATCTGGGGCATCGAAGATCTGGAAGCAGATGACACCGCTGGTCCGGTCGACAGCCGCCCGGATGCCCACTTGCTGAACGGCCCGCAGCGTGACGGCGCCGGCGTCTCTCAAAACAGCGTCGATGAACTGATGTCTGTCAGCGGCGATGTGTTTGACTCCGCTGTGGAGGAAGTCGCAGCGCCTGGCAACCCATCTGCGAGTGAGGCTTCAGCACCAATGGGTGAAGCGGACATCGATGCCCTGATGGCCGGCGACAGCGGACCGATGGATGCGGCCGCGATTGATGACATGTTTGCATCCGCGCCTGCAGCCGAGGAAACGGAAGCTGAAGACACAGCAGACGTGACTGATCCGGTCGCCGATGAATTTGAAGCTGCCCACGCCGATGAAGTCCTGGATGAAGCCGCGATCGACAAACTGTTCGATGCGGAAGTCAGCGAGCCGGAAGCTGCCAACGACAGAGAACCGGCAGTGGAAACAGCAGAGGCAGAAGCTGATGCCGACTGGGCTTTGGTCGAGCAGGAAGCAGATGCCGACGATGGAGCTGACCCGCTGACGGAGCTGACCGAGGCCGAACGACAGGCTCTGTTCAACTGATCGATCTTCACCCCGTCAGGAGACAAGGGCGCCCATTCCAGGCGCCCTTTTTCTTTGCCTCACCTAAGCAAAAGCCGCGCTCGTTTCCTTGCGCGGCATTTGTCGTAGAGTTTTAAAGGCATCGTCGGCAGACCCGGAGATCTGCCAACGATGCCTCCCCTCTTTGTTCAAAGTTATCCGGCTGTGATCTTGTCAAAGAACTGGTTCGCTTCTTCGCTCAGACGTGCAGCCCTGTTCTTCAAGGTCAATGATGTTTCATGGATCGTCTCAACCGTGCCATCGACTGAATCGATCGACCCGCGCACAGCGGCGATCTCATCAGTAAAGCTCTGTGTGCCGACCGCCGCGATCTGAACCGCAGAAGAAATCTCCGCCGTTGCAGACGACTGCTGCTCCACAGCAGCAGCAATGCTGTTGGCGATCTCTGACAATTCGCTGATGATCGTGGTGATCCCATCAATATCCTGGACAGACTGCCGGGTTGCCTGCTGGATCGCAGCAATCTGTTCGGTGATCTCTTCAGTCGCCTTCGTGGTCTGACTTGCCAGCTCCTTGACCTCGGCCGCAACGACGGCGAAGCCCTTGCCCATTTCACCGGCCCGGGCCGCTTCAATGGTTGCGTTCAGCGCCAACAGGTTGGTCTGTTCAGCAATGTCAGAAATCAAGCCGATGACAGACCCCACCTGATCCGCAAAACCGGCCAGCTTGGTGACCGTTTCATTGGTGTTCTGGGCGCCTTGGACAGCTTGCTGGGCCTTTTCACGTGAGTGTCCGGCCTGACGCCCGATTTCAACAATCGAAGCGCTCATTTCTTCCGTTGCCGTCGCGCTGGACTGCACACCGCTCGCGGTCTCCGCGGAGGAGGCGTCCATGGTCTGCATACGGGTTGCGATCGACCCGGTCTCCCGGCTGAGGTCGCGGGAAGAGTTTTCCAACTCGTCAGACGTAGAGCTCAACTCGCCAACCACGCCGCTGAGTGAAGTTTCGAACGTGGCAATCGCCGACTTCAGCCCGTCTTCGCGCGCGACGGCATCCGCCACCATTTTTTCGTGGTAGGTCGAAATGGCGATGTCCATGTCCAGCATGACCAGTTTGGTGATTACCGCCATGACTTTTGAGCGCTTGGCCGCGGTCATCATCCGCTTGGTCAGCAGCACGTCGGAGATCTGGGTTAAGGCGAATGAGTAGCCGCCGATGTACCAGCTTGGATCAAGACCGATGCGCACATGCGCCAATCCGATCCGAATGGAGCGCTCAAGGTAGGCCTCGGTCGGTCCTTCGTTGAACATGCGCTCCCAATGAGCAAGTTGTGCCGAGATCAGGCGAGCTTCCTGGTCTCCGATCATTGTCGCCAGATGCGGGACTGTTTTTACATGGTCGTAAAATCCATCCATGATCCTCGGCAAATGAGAGGAAAGTGTCGGCCAGATCGATCGCGCCAATGTGCGATCTTCCTCGGTGAAACGGAAAAACGCCAGCCTGCCCTTTAGCGTTTGGTTCTGCATATTGGCTCCATAAACCCTGCAAGCCAGTGCTGGTCCCCCTCAGGCCAACACCGTCCCGCCAATCAACGTAACGCGCCCCTTCTTGAGGCGGGTTTCAACGGAACACCAGGTATTCAATGCCAAGGAAGACAGGGCGGCGGCATCAGCAGAGAGCATATCCCTACGTTACGTAACCTCCTGGTTTTGCTTCGCAATTCAGCAGACACCACGGATATTTCCGCACCATCCGTTCCTTCGCGAATCCACCGAAAGAAAACAGGATAGATACAATCCGCCTAATGGGTCAGCCCCTAACAGCGCGTTAACGCGAAACAGCCTTAAACAACATCTTAGGGTCGATATTCCCGCCTGTCAGTACGACACCAACGGTCCGTTCCCTTAGGTCAAGTTTCCCGGACAGCAGAGCGGCCAACGCAGCGGCACCGCCGGGTTCGACAACAAGTTTGAGCTCGGAAAACGCAAACGCCACCGCGTCCAGGACCTGCTCGTCGGTAACCGTAAATCCTTCCCCCGCAAATTGACGCAGGATCGAAAATCCGATCTCCCCGGGACTTTCAGAAAGAAGCGCATCACAGATCGAACCGGACTTGGCGGGATTGGACAACAGCTCCCCAGCCTCCAAGGACCGTTTATAGTCGTCGAAGAATTGCGGTTCGACCGTATGGAAGACCGTTTCCGCGGAAGTGTTTGCAAGCGCAAGCGCAATCCCGCTGGAAAGGCCTCCACCACCTGTGCAGGCCAGGACATCATCCAACCGCACACCAAGGTGTTTTGCTTGCGCTGCCATTTCCAGGCCAACGGTCCCCTGCCCGGCAATGACGGCAGGATCGTTGTACGGATGCACGAACGTCGCACCGGTTTCAGCGCAGATTTCGGAAGCGATCTTGTCGCGGTCTTCGGTGGCCCGGTCGTAAGTAATGACCGTCGCACCGTATCCGCGAGTGCGTTCCAGCTTCACCTGAGGGGCATCGGCAGGCATGACGATCGTTGCCGGCATGCCGAAGATCTTGGCGCTGGACGCGATGCCTTGTGCGTGATTACCCGACGAGCAAGCGACGACCCCCCTGGCCCGGACGTCCGGCTCCAATTGCCGCAAGCAATTGTAAGCTCCGCGAAACTTGAAAGAGCCGCTGCGTTGCAGGCATTCCGGCTTGATCAACACATGCCCGCCAACACGCTCATCCAGAGCGGGGTTGGTCAAGAGCGGGGTTTTGACAGCAACGCCTTCAAGGGCATCAGCGGCCTCCAATACATCGCCGTAAGTGACGGCTGTGCTGGTGGGGGAAGGTCGTTCTGCTGTCGCGCCGGTCATGGTGGCCACCTCGTTCAGGATCTGAGGTGGACAGGAGTACCGGCTACCCCTTGGCCTGACAACTGCAACATTGTGAGGGTTACAAAATCCCGCAGCGCCAATACTTTAAAGCTGCTGAGACTTTCAGATCACTCTACCGCGTTGGCCTGCGCCACCCCGCCAACGGCGGTGATACAATTGTCCAGGAACTGACGGCTGCTGGCTGCCCAAGTGTAATTGAGCGCAATGTTCCGGCAGTGGTCACGCGGAATATCGAGAGCGGCTTCACATGCCTCTGCGAGGTTTTCGGACAAAACACCGGCGCCGGTATCGCCGATGACATCCAGCGGCCCCATGACCGGATAGGCGGCAACCGGCACCCCGCACGCAAGCGCTTCCAGCATGACATTGCCGAACGTGTCGGTGAGCGACGGGAAGACGAAAACATCCGCGCTGGCGTAATGGCGCGCCAAATCTTCGCCGGTTTTCGCACCCGTGAAGAGTGTGTCGGTGAATTCCCTTTGCAGGGTATCCAGCTGAGGCCCATCGCCAACAACGACCTTGGAGCCGGACAGTTTCAGATCCAAAAACGCCTTGATGTTCTTCTCAATCGCAACGCGGCCCACATACATGAAGACCGGCCCAGGCAAATCCTGCGGTAGGACAGAGCCCTCATATGGCCTGAAGAGGTTTTCGTCGACCCCGCGCGACCAGCGCATCAAGTTCCGGAAGCCGCGATCTCTCAGGTCGTTCTCCAGCGAAGTCGTTGCCACCATGCAGCCGTTACCGGCGTTGTGGAAGCGGCGCATCCATGCATAAGACCAGGAAAGCGGCACCGGCATCCGGGCAGAAACATACTCCGGAAACCGTGTGTGATAACTGGTGGTGAACGGCTGTCCGCGCTTTTTGGCGATCCCGGCCGCAAGCAAGCCAAGTGGGCCTTCGGTCGCAATGTGCAGGTGTTCGCAGTCGAATTCATCCATCATCCGCCGCACGCTGCCCTTGTGGGTCAAAGACAGACGGATTTCAGGATATGTCGGGCACGGAAGTGTCTTGAAAGCCTGCGGGGTCAGGAACTCCATGCGAACGCCCATGGCGCGGAGTTCATCAGCTGTGCGTTCAAGCGAGCGAACGACGCCATTGATCTGCGGATGCCAGGCATCCGTGACAACAAGAATGGAACTCATGCGGCGACCGGAGCTTCCTGCGGCTTCTCGGTCTGGGCTCCGGTTTGGGCCTGTTCTACCCATCTGATCACCTCAAAGGTTCCATCATGATGTTCGGCAACCGCTGTGCAGCTCTCGACCCAATCACCCGTGTTAATGTAGTGGATGCCGTTGACGTCCCGGCTGGCCGCATGGTGGATGTGACCGCAGATGACGCCATCCACACCCTGCCGGCGTGCCTCGTCGGAAAGCGCTTCCTCGAACCGTCCGATGAAGCTGACAGCATTCTTGACCTTCAGTTTCGCCCAGGCCGACAAAGACCAGTACGTGAGGCCAAGCCGGCGGCGCACAGCATTCAATACCGTATTGACACCAAGCGCAGTGACGTAGGCTTTGTCGCCAAAGAACGCGAGCCACTTGGCATGCCGAATGACGACATCGAACTGATCACCATGGATCACCAGATACCGCCTATTGTCAGCAGTCTCGTGCACAATACTATCGGTCACCTCGACGCCACCGAAATGGGTACCCAAAAAGCTTCGGAGGAACTCATCGTGATTGCCAGGGATATAAACGATACGCGATCCCTTGCGGCCCTTGCGGAGGATCTTCTGAACCACATCGTTGTGAAGCTGTGGCCAATACCACGATCGCTTCAATCGCCAACCATCCGCGATATCGCCGACAAGGTAAATTGTCTCGGCGTCATTGTCCTTCAGGAAGTCAAGCAGAAGATCTGCCTGGCAGCCGCGCGTGCCCAAGTGGACATCTGAAATAAACAAGGCCCTGTAATGCCGCGATGTCTCTGAAGTGGACATTGCACGTCTCCTAGCTCCAATGGAACGCTATAGACGCGATTCAAGTTTCACTATTATGACAGATGGTATTTGGGGTGTGATGACGTCGCGTTTTCAGCAGTTCAGTAGAAAAAAAATCGCTTAGCCGCGCCACCAACCGCCATCAGCGGAACCTCGTCCAGACCCCGTGGTTCAAAGGGGCCGACAGGAAAGGGATGGCGGCGGCAGCGTTCCTTCCATAAGGTCCGGCGAACCACATCCTCTTAATTTGGGAGATCAATCATGGATTTGGGATTGCGCGGCAAGTCGGCGATCGTGTGCGCATCAAGCCGCGGGCTTGGCAGAGGGTGCGCAGAGGCGCTTGCAGAGGCCGGATGTGATCTGGTGATCAACGGACGCGACAAAGACGCTCTGGAAGCAACACGTGCGTATCTGACGGACACTTTTCAGGTGAAAGTCAGTGTTGTCGCTGCCGACGTTTCCACACCGGAAGGACAAGCGGCGCTTCTCACGGCCTGCCCAGAGCCTGACATACTGGTCAACAACAATGGCGGCCCGCCTCGCAAGGATTATTCAGAACTCAACCGCTCTGCCTTGCTGGAAGGTGCCATCCAGAACTTCGTGACCCCGATCGAACTGATCCAGGCGGTCACACCCGGAATGAAAAACCGGGGCTTTGGCAGGATTGTCAACATCACGTCCTTGTCCGTAAAGATGCCGATCGAAGGCCTGGACCTTTCCAGCGGCGCCCGTGCCGGTCTCACAGCATTCCTGGCAGGCGTGTGCCGCCAGTTGGCTCCGCACGGTGTCACGGTCAACAATCTGCTGCCGGGCAAAATGGATACTGACCGGCTGAAGGGTGGGTTTGAACGCTCGGCACAACAATCCGGACAGACAGTCGACGCTATTCGTGCAAGCCAGGCTGCAGAAATCCCAGCACGCCGTTTTGGAACGACCGAGGAGTTCGGACAGACCTGTGCCTTTCTTTGTTCCCGGCACGCCGGCTATGTCACCGGGCAGAACATTCTGATGGATGGCGGACTTTATCCGGCAGCTTTCTAACAAAAAACGCCGGCCCGCGATCGCGGGCCGGCCTAATTTCCAGAACCAGCCTGGCAGCTGATCAGAACTTGATACGGACCGAAGCTGTCAGAATGTCGACGGAGGAGTCGACGGATCCTGTCAGGGAGCCCTTTGAAGCGCTGTAGTCCTGATGACCCGGAACGAGGTTCAGGTCGGTATCTGTGCCAAAGATGTGTGTGTATCCAAGGTCAAACGAGAAGTGCTCGTTAAAGACGTAGGAGGCACCCGCACTCAGCCAGATACGGTCGTTGTCCGGAAGACGTGCGGAGCGAATTTTATCGTCGATCGGAGACCACTCGTAAGCCGCACCGGCGCGCAGAGTGAGTTTGTCATTAAAGTCGTACTCACCGCCGACCGCGAGGTAATAGCCGTCATTGTAGTTGAACGGCAGCGTGGTCACGGTTGCGCCAGTGGCATCGGCCGTGATTTGCGGTTCTTTCAAACGGCTCCAGTTTGTCCATTCGAACGTACCCAGGACGCGGATATCATCGGTGATGCTCTGCTTAGCCGAGAGCGTGATCATATCCGGTGTCGCCAGAACCGTTTTCACATCCGTTACGGCCGTCGTGAACGGGTTGGCCGGGTTCGGAGCGGCGATGGTGCCGTCGATGTCTGTGAAGATCGCAGAACGGTAACCAATACCGATTTCTGTCGTCGCCGTCGGCTTGATCGTGACACCGGCGGTCAAACCAACACCAACACCGTCACCATCGAGCTGCTGACCTGGAAACAGGGTTGCACCCGGGATGGTCGGGGAGAAAGAGGCGTTGGTCAGGCGAACATCCGCATATTGAATCTGCGGGCCGATCGCGACCGAAAACATCTCATTGATCTTGTAACCGACAACCGGGTTGAGGTTGATCGAAAAGATCTTGGACGACCGGTTGTAGCCCGCGCCTGTCCAGTTACTGTCATTTGGCTTTGTCGACAGACCGAACGCACCGTTGATTGCAACGCCGAGATAAACCTGGTCACTGAGATTATAAGACGCATAGGATGCTGGGATCCAGGCGTCATGACCAATGTCACCTGTGTCGAAGGACGTCGTGATCAGACCAGTTGGCGAGGTCAATGAGTTCGGGACGGTGTTTGAGCCCGTGATATCCGCCTTCGGAATGATGAAGGCGTTGTGAGCCTCAAAGTTGATCTTGCCGTCCATCGACGTGATGGTTGCCGGGTTCCAGAACATGGACGATATCGACGAACTGGATGTACCGTTACCGGCAAATGAAGTCCCTTGGTAGTAGGCGCTCTGCTCGCGCAGAGCGAAGCCGCCCGCAGAGGCTGCACTTGCGACGATCGAGGCTGCAATGGCCGTCGACGTCATAAGTACGATTTTCTTGGTTGCCCGCATTTTTACGTTTCTCCCAATCCTCCTCCCCCCCGGGAGGAATTTGACACTGACTGCAGGGTCTAAAAGAAACGGCTGCCTTTCAACCATGAAATGCGATCTATAATTGCAGCGCACACGCCTGCTGCGGTGCAATATAAGGGTTTTCACGAAGGTCCGGTGCACACACCAAGTGCTCGTAGCCGGATAAACATATCATGAGACCCTGCTTTTGGAGGGCCACCGAGGCCAACCATACAAATGCACACATTTTAGGCACATTACCAGCACGTCACACGGAGAGGTGTTTCTTTTTCTTCCGTTGCTATCTTGTCACAGATAACCTTAGGGAATACGGGAGTTTTGCGTGAACCCGGAGTGATATCTCGTGAGTGAATCGCGTCTTCGGTAGATCAAAAAACGCCATACGGATGTCAGCTGGCGCCCATGATGTGGCCAACTGAATGAAGTAAAAAAGCAACTCAAATGTCAAAAATGCGGATATGTCTTTGGTTCAGATACCCGCATTTCAGACACGATACATATGGAGTTTCGAACTTCACGAGCCGAAACTGCAATCAACACAGGTCGAGCCGCATCTACGCTGACACTCGCCATAGTTGCAGGTCAGACAAATCCATCACGCGCGCTCAGAAACCGCCGCATGGCAATATCGCTCCAGGGCGAAAGACGCTTCAAAGCGGCCTGATGGCTTTGATAAATGCGGTTACTCATCGGATCCTGACGGGAGGTGTCCAGAAGCACTTCTCCAGTCGTTACGCGCAAGGCTTCAAGAATGTCTTCCGGATAGGGAAGGACCTCAACGCCATCTTTTTGCTGGAGCAACTTCAGGCTTCCGGCATTTTCCCAATCGCTTTCCGCAAGCGCTCGTCCATTCTCAGCGCGGCACGCTTCTATTAAGATTGCCTGGAATTCCGTGGGCAAAGCATCATAAGCCGCCTGATTGAACAGCGCCTCGCCTGTCCCGTTCGGTTCATGGAAACCGGGTGAATAATAGTATCTCGCGGCCTTCTGGAACCCCATGGCCCGGTCCGACCAGGGCCCCAGGAATTCAGTCGCATCCAGGACGCCCGTTTGGAGCGCCTGAAACAGCTCGCCCGGTGGCAAACCAACCGGAGCGGCTCCAAGCCTGCGCATCACTTCTCCCCCCAACCCCGGCATCCGGATCTTGAGGCCTCGCAGATCATCGAGGCTCTGGAGCGGTTTCTTGTACCAGCCGCCCATCTGCACGCCGGTGTTACCCGCCATCACCGGTTTGATGCCGAAAGGCGCGTAAAGCTCATCCCAAAGCGCCTGCCCGCCGCCTTGCTCGATCCAGCTGATGTGTTCATGCGGGAGCAGACCGAAGGGGACCGCGGTGAAATAGACGGAGGCTGGGATCTTGCCTTGCCAGAAGAACGAGGCTGTGTGCGCCATTTCCGCAGTGCCATTTGAGACGGCATCAAACACGCCGAGCGCCGGCACAAGTTCGCCAGCAGCAAACAAACGGATCTTGAACGCACCACCTGAGAGCAACGCGACCTGATCAGCGATCCGCTGCGCCGTGACACCCGGGCCAGGCAGATTTTTCGGCCAGGATGTCACCAGCTTCCATTCGGTGACCGCACCTTGTGCCATCACCGCTGGGGCAGATAGGACCGACGCGCTTCCAACGGCACCGCCTGCAAGCAAATCCCGGCGGCTGACGCTCTTTTTGTGTTTCAATGCATCACTCATTGTGCGCCCTCCCAAAACGCGTGGAAGTGATGGACCGGTCCATGGCCCTGTCCAATCTTGAGTTCGTCGGCATGCCGGATCGTTTCTTGGATATAGGCTTTGGCACTGGACACAGCGTCGCCCAGCGCGTTGCCCTTGGCCAGTCCAGCAGCAATTGCAGAAGACAACGTGCATCCGGTGCCGTGGGTGTTGTCCGTCGCAATGCGGTCTTCGCGCAGCCAAAGACTTTCGCCGTTTCTTGTTGTTAGAAGGTCAGCGCTTTCCGCACTATCGCCGTGTCCACCCTTCAACAAGACAGCCTTCGCCCCGAGGTCGATCAGCTGTTTGGCTTGGCTCTGCATGTCATTTTCGTTGCGGGCGACTTCGCCCTCCAGCATGCGGGCTGCTTCATGAAGGTTCGGCGTGATGATGTCGGCCAAGGGCACCAGCTTGGATATCAGTGTTGCGACCGCACTTTCAGCCAGGAGCGGATCGCCGGACGCGGCCACCATCACAGGGTCCAGAACTACCGGCCCGGTCTGGTGGCGCTTCAAACCGTCAGCGACCTCCTCAATGATCGGAACCTGCGAGAGCATACCGATCTTTGTGGCCGTCACGGCGAGGTCCGAATAGACCGCATCGATCTGCGCGCGTACAAACTCGACAGGCACATCATGGATCGCCGTCACCCCGAGGGTGTTTTGTGCCGTGAGCGCAGTCAAGACGCTCGCCCCGTAGACACCATTTGCCGAAAAAGACTTCAGATCCGCCTGAATGCCAGCCCCACCGCCAGAATCAGAACCTGCTATTGTCACCGCGATTGCGGTCATGGTGCCCTCCGCACAATACTATTGGAATGGGTGTCAGCCCATTTGAAGACGGCTTTCGATATCGCGGGCCGTCAGGCTGTAAAGCGTGTCGAGCAGCTCTGCGACCAGACTGCCAGGTCCCCCGCTCCGGGAAGCGGCGATTTCGCCCGCTATGTTGAAGACGGACAGGCCTGATGCCGCGGCAAGCGCTGTATCTGGCTCGACGCTCGCAAACGCTGCCAGGACCGCGCCCCCCGCACAGCCGGTGGCCGTCACTCGGGCCAAAAGAGGATGACCGTTGCGCAGCCGGTAGTCGTCGCCCCGACCCTCGATCTGATCTTCTTCTCCGGTTACGGCAAACACCGTTCCCTCCGAGATCAAAGCATCGACATCGGCCCGCGTGTCAAAGAGCGCGGCCATCTCTGTTTCATTCGCCCGGACAAGAGACGGCCGCGTTTGCAAGAGTTCTTTGGCGTATGCGCAGCGCTGCGGTGACCGATCCGCGAAGACCGGATCAATGGCGACAGGCCGGCCTGCCTCCTTGGCCGCATCAATCGCGATCGGGATCGTCAAACGCCGGCTGTTGTCCAGTGTTCCGAGGTTGATCAGAAGCGCATCGGCAGACGCTGCAAAGCTCTGAACTTCTTCCGGTGCGATCGTCATGGAAGGCACTGCGCCCAGCGCCAACAGGACATTGGCCGTAAAACCCTGCGCGACCGTGTTGGTGATGGCATGGACGCGCGGTCTTTTTGACCGCACCCGCTCCAGCAAGGAAAAGACCGTCTCCGGCGACAGGTCCTGCGTGCTCGCGGCAATCGACAAGCTCATGCCAGGCCCTTTCTCAGGTTCAGAGAACAAAGCCCCAGCGCCATCATTCTTCGCATTTTACGTGAAAGATCAGTCATGATCTCAAATCCCTCCGCCGGTACAAGCCGGATCAGGTTCTAGGAGTTGGCCATTTGCCTCTCAGCCCGATCCACAATCGCCGGGCACCCCCATGAGACAAGTTCTGTCTACTAAGGCAGACGGGGGTTTTCAAGCCCCACTTGGCAGTTGCGGTGGTTCAAGCGCCAACAGCCGATTGACTGTTTGTTTGAGATAGGCGATGTCGGGGCACAGTTCGTTTTTGCCCGCAGGAGCCCCCATGACCCCGTTTTTCGTGATGATCAAATGTCAGCTCGGCAAGACCTATCAGGTTGCCAATGCAATCGCGGATGCCGAGATCGCGTCGGAAGTCTACTCTACCAGCGGTGACTATGATCTTCTCGTGAAGTTCTATATCGAAGACGGCACTGACATTGGACACTTCGTCAATGAGAAGGTGCACCCGATCGACGGCATCCAGGACACCAAGTCGATCATAACGTTCAAGGCGTTCTGATAAAGAAACCTGGAACAGCGCGGTATCTCTTCAAGACTTGGACGGTGTCGATGCCCGGCGGTCCTTGGTCCGGTCGAGGCCAAGCCGGTGCTCCCGGTAGATCACAAAGATCCCGGCGGCCATGACGATCACCGCTCCCACAATCACCTCAAGGACCGGGACCTCGGCAAAGACGACCCAGCCAACCAGGATCGCCCAGAGCATGTTCACATAATCAAACGGCGCGATGGTCGACGCATCCGCATAGCGATAGCTCTGGGTCAAAAGGATCTGCCCCACACCGCCGAACAGGCCAATCATCACCAGTAGAGCCGCTGTCTCCATATCCGGGATGATCCAGGCTTGGTCCGGCCAGATCCAACCGGCTGGAATGGTCAGAAGCGAGATCACGGTCGCGGACAGGGAAAACCAGGTGACAATGGTCGAGGTGCGCTCGGTGACGCACAGCCTCCGGACCGTGATCATGGCAAGGGCCGCAAAAGCAGCGCCCATAAATCCGACGACGGCTCCAAAGGTGGCGGAGTTGTCGAAATCCCCCTCCCCCAGATGCGGTGACAAAACAACGAGGATGCCGGCAAAACCAACTGCAACCGCACTCCACCGATAGATCCGGACAGTTTCGCCCAGCATAAAAAAGGCCAGAACAACAACGATCAGGGGGGTTGCAAAGTTGATGGCCGTTGCATCGGGCAGCGGCAGCAGATCATAGGCGGTGAACATGCACACCATGGCCGTCAAACCGATGCATGCGCGTAGAAGATGCCCCTTGGGGTTCTGCGTCTGGAACGCAAGGCCAAGCTCCCCGCGCACCCCCACCATCATCAGAACTGGAAAGACACCGAAAAAATTCCGCGCGAATACGAGCTCGCCGATTGGCACACGTTCCGCGGCGATCTTGAGCACCGTCACCATGGCAAAGAACACAATGGTCGAGGCCAGTTTGAGCCCAATTCCGATGAGCGGAGCCTGCCGTGTCATTCCCGTTGGCGCTGGGGCGCGGGACAGCTGGGTTGCGGATTTTTTTGACGCCATAAATCGGATCCAGACACTGGCATAGACCCAGCGCATTCCACGCCACGGACCAGTTGAAAAAGAATAACAGAACTGTGAAGGCAAAAGCGCCGCAAACAGATCCCAATTAGTCTGCCGAGCACCCAGGACAAGATTTGTGCAAATCGCTTCAGAAGTGAGAGACCAGTATCTACCCCGGCCTCAATTTTTGCAATCTCGCGCGTGGCCTTGGCAGATTAAACAGGGCTTGCCGATAAAATCGGCGTGTATGAGCAACGTTTCCTCTTCAAAAGCAACTGAAAACCCGGCACATACCTGCCCCTGCCGTTACGTGCTCCTATACTTATAAAAAATACCCGATTCGAAAGGCGCCGCCCTATGTTCCGATCGTTTTTTCTGAACCGTAAATGGTTCTTCTGGGCCTGGATCATCTCGGTGGTCATCCTCGGCGCCACCCAGTACCAGGTGAACCTGAACGTCGAGATCAACGAATGGTTCGGCAGTTTCTACGATCTTATTCAAAGAGCCTTGAGCGAGCCGGGTTCGGTCACCTTTAGCGAATACATGCGCGAATTGATGACGTTCCTGTACATCGCCGCGATTTTCGTGGTCGTTGCGGTGATACTGGACTTCATCACCAAGCACTTTGTGTTCCGTTGGCGTACAGCCATGAACGACTACTATATGGCCCATTGGCATGTGGTTCGTCACATTGAGGGTGCCTCCCAACGCGTTCAGGAAGATACCATGCGCTTTGCGCGAATCATGGAGAGCCTCGGCGTCTCATTCCTGCGCTCCGTCATGACACTCATCGCGTTTCTGCCGATCCTTTGGGAGCTCTCGGCCAACGTGACCGAATTGCCCTGGATTGGCCCGGTTGCTCATTCCCTTGTCTATGTCGCGATTATCTCCGCAGCGTCCGGCACGGTGTTGTTGGCTGTTGTCGGAGTGAAGCTGCCGGGTTTGGAGTTCAACAACCAGAAGGTCGAAGCGGCCTATCGGAAAGAACTCGTGTACGGCGAAGACGATGAAGAGCGCGCCGATCCACCGTCGGTCGATGAACTCTTTGGCCATGTCCGCAAGAACTATTTCCGGCTGTTCTTCCACTACCTATATTTTGACATCGCCAAATGGTCTTACCTACAGGCAACAGTTCTTGTGCCCTACATTGCGCTCGGACCGACAATCGTAACCGGAGCCATCACCTTGGGCGTGATGCAGCAGATCGTGCGCGCGTTCTCCCAGGTCGAAAACTCGTTCCAGTATCTAGTCAACGCCTGGACCACGATCGTCGAGCTGATCTCCGTCTACAAACGCCTCAGAGCCTTTGAAGGCCACATTTGGGAATACGAGCGCAACGGCAGCGTCCCACAGGAAATGCCGGCGGAGTAACAGTGGCCGGAGGTCATAGGGCAACTGGCAGACGGAGACCGAAAAGGCTTGTCTGCCAGATTACTCGTTTGATCCGTGGATCGCCCGGATAACAGCCTCGGTGACTTCCCGGGTGGTGGCTTTGCCCCCAACGTCGGGCGTCACAATGCCTGCGTCGCAGACGCGCTCAACCGCTGTCATCAGACGCTGGCTAGACGTTGCCTCCCCCAGATGGTCCAGCATCTGCGACGCGGTCCAGAAGGTTGCGACCGGGTTTGCAATCCCCTTGCCCGTGATATCGAAGGCCGATCCATGAATGGGTTCGAACATCGACGGGAAGCGGCGCTCAGGATCAATATTGGCTGTGGGAGCGACGCCCAGGCTTCCAGCCAAGGCACCTGCCAGGTCGGATAAAATGTCCGCATGGAGATTGGTCGCAACGATGGTGTCGAGGCTTTTTGGGTTCTTGACCATGCGCACGGTCATCGCATCGACCAGCATCTTGTCCCACGTCACATCCGGAAACTCTATCGCGACTTCGGCGGCGATCTCATCCCACATGACCATGCCATGCCGCTGCGCGTTGGATTTGGTCACCACGGTCAGCAGTTTACGCGGACGGGATTGTGCAAGCTGAAAGGCATACCGCATGATCCGCGTGACCCCGACACGGGTGAAGATGGCGACTTCCGTGCCAACTTCTTCCGGCAGTCCGCGGTGCGCCCGCCCGCCATTTCCCGAATACTCGCCCTCCGAGTTTTCGCGCACGATCACCCAGTCCAGGTCTCCGACACCAACGCCGCGCAGCGGGGACGTTACGCCGGGAATAATCTTCGTCGGCCGGACATTGGCGTATTGGTCAAACCCCTGACAGATCGGCAAGCGGAGCCCCCAAAGGGTAATATGATCCGGGACATCCGGTGCGCCGACGGCCCCGAAATAGATCGCATCAAAAGCTTTAAGCTGTTCGAGGCCATCAGACGGCATCATCTCGCCATGCTTCTTGTACCGCTCAGATCCCCAGTCGAAGAAGGTCAGTTTGAAATCCACATCACCTGCCCGCTGACCAAGCGCGGCCAACACTTCAGCACCCGCTTCGATCACTTCAGGCCCGATGCCGTCTGCCGGGATGGCTGCAATCTGGTAAGTGCGCATTTCAAATTCCTATTTTCGTGAAAAGGGCTGAGTGCCCACGCTCAAAGACCGCCGTTCTCTTCCCATAGTTCGCAACTCCATGTGGTTGCAGCAATAGCAATTTAATCATATAAAAAATTAATATAATCGAGATGCGATATGGAACTTCGTCAACTCAGGTGCTTCATCGCTGTAGCAGATACGCTGCATTTCGGCAGAGCTGCTCAAAAACTGAACATTCTTCCAGCTTCTTTGGGGCGGCACATCAAAATGCTGGAGGACAGTCTTGGCAGCCGTTTGCTTACCCGGACAACCCGCAGCGTTGTCCTGACGCAATCTGGCAGTGAATTCTTGGCCGCCGCACGAGACATCGTGGAGAGAGTCGACAAATTGGAGGCGTCATTTCGCGAAAGCCAACGCGACAAGACATCGGTCCTGCGCATTGGAGCCATTGATAGCGCCGCGGTTGGTCTGATCCCGCAGATAATCCCTCATTTCCGGGAGGCGTATCCCGGTGTTGATATCCAGCTCCTGGAGCAAAAAACAATACGGCTCTTGCCGCGTTTGCTGACCGGGCGTCTCGATGTTGCAATCGTCCGCCCACCTGAAATCGTTGATCAGCGGCTGATGTTGAAGTCCCTGTTCCATGAGACAGCTGTCGTCGCGGTTCCAAGCAGCCATCCGCTGGCTGCAAAGAAAAAAATCTCGGTTGAGGACATGGCGGACGAACCCCTCATCGTTCCGGACAAGGGATCGCGGCCCCACAGTCACGATCTGACAATAAAGCTGTTTCTGGAAGCTGGTTTAAGCGCACGCGTTGCGCAAATTGCCGAAGAAAAACAAACCATCGTCAATCTGGTCAGCACAGGGGTCGGCATAGCCATTGTCCCGCGTTGGATTTCCCGGCTCGCAGTCGGCGGCGTGAAATTTGTCTCCCTGGATTTGCCGTCCGGATCGGCCAGAACCAGGCTTGCGCTTTCCGTTGCCTTGGTCAGAGACACGAGAGATACGGCCCGGGATGCATTTCTTGAGATATTGCACCAACAGACGGAGCAGCTGGCCCTCTCTGCGTGACAGTTATTATTCATAAAATTTATATAATCTCTGCGAACTGTGTCGACTGAAGCGATCTGATTAGGCTGCTCTTTCGGTGAGAGCCATGTCTCTACCCCGCGAAGGAGGCTGCGGGGCGAGACAACAGGCCTTGCCCAAGACCCGGAGGAACACATGAAATTCAATCTGATTACCGGCGCCGTTGTGATCGCCGCCATGACCGCACTCCCTGCTGCTGCCGACAACCACAGCGTGGACAAAACCGGCTGGCCGGAGAGCTTTACAGTTGGAACCGGCTCACAAGGCGGAACTTACTTTGGATACGGAACTGGCTGGGCAAACATCGCTGGCGAGGAACTCGGCGTTTCCGGCGGCGCAGAAGTCACGGGCGGCCCGATGCAGAACATGGCGCTCGTGCATTCCGGCGATCTGCCGTTTGGCATGACAACGATGGGACCCGCTGCAGAATCCATTGCCGGCTCCAACCCGATTGCGCCGGGCCTGAAGATGGACAAAGCCTGCGCCATGTTCCCGATGTATCAGACGCCTTTCTCCATTACGGCATAGAGCTCATCCGGTATTACGTCTGTTGCCGACATTCCTGAAGGTGCACGAATTGGCTTTGGACCGGCAGGCTCGACGTCTGACACCTATTTCCCACGCATGATGGAAGAGCTGGGCGTGAAGTTTGAAAGGCGCAACGGGGGCTGGTCCGACCTTGGCATTCAATTGCAGGATGGTCTGCTCGATGTGATCGCATTTGCAGCCGGCGTTCCAGTTCCAGCGGTGAGCCAGCTTGAGGTACAGACCGACATCAATATCATAGAATTCACGGAAGAAGAGCAGGCCAAAATCACCGAAGCATTCCCGGTGGCAGATTTTGACATTGCAGACGACACCTACACCACTCTGGAAAGCCCGGCACGCTCCGTTTCCATGTGGAACTTTGCGATTGCAAACTGTGACCTTCCCGAGACATTCGTCCATGGCGTAGTAAAAGCCGTTATGTCCGATAACGGTCGTATGGTCCAAACTCACAAGGCCGCCCGCTCGACACTGCCGGAGTTCTGGGACCGCAACACGGTGATGAAATGGCACCCGGGTGCAGCCCGCTGGTTCCAAGAAAACGCCAGCGCGGACATTCCTGCCGACATGATCTACAGCAACTGATTGCTTTTAAGGGTCGTGCGGACAAATGATCCGCGCGACCAATATCTCTTGTCATCCAACAGCCCGACTTTCAGCTTTGTCCGGCCTTAGAGCTGCAACATCAACCTCGTCGATCTGATCCGGCTTCATGAACCTGGATGCGTAGTCGGCCCAGACGCGCGAAGTTAGAAACAGGTCGTAAAGTTCGGCATCGATGTGCCCGTCCTTGACCATGAAGCCCATGATCTTGAGCGCTACCGACACGGTCTTGCCCTTCTTGTAGGGCCGGTCGGCGGCGGTTAGAGCTTCGAAGATATCGGCTATCGCCATCATCCGTGCGAATGAACTCATCTCGCTGCCCTTTAAGCGTTTCGGGTAGCCCGTTCCATCCATCTTTTCATGGTGCCCCCCTGCAAGTTCAGGCACCTGGCGCAGGTAAGATGGGAACGGCAGCCGCGACAGCATGATGATTGTCTGCACGATATGATCGTTGATCTTGTAGCGTTCCTCAGCGGTCAAGGTGCCACGCGCAATTGAGAGATTGTAGAGCTCCCCACGATCATAAAGGTGCTCCGGTTGGTCCAGCTTGAAGCCCCAGGGATTGTCTGCGGCGAAGAGATCCTCTGGCCGGCGCTTAAGAACGTGCTCTGGCCGATCTGCAAGCAGCGGCTCGCGGACCGGCAAGTCCGGCTCAGGAGTTTGCTGCTTGCGATACAGTTCCTCGTGGCTGATCCCGACCCTGTCTGAGAGCGTTCGGGTCCAGGTCCGCTTCGCGATTTCCTGGAGCCGGTCAAGCCGGTCGGGTGACATAAACTCGCCGCCCTCATTGCATTCGGCCACAAAGGCAAAGTCCACATCAAGCGCTGCCAGCTGCTCGTCGCGCTGTTCAACCAAGTCTTTCAGGTCATCACCGTTGGCAACACCTTTCCAATAGGTGATTTCCGCATCGCGTTTCAGAACCTCAAAACGCATCCGGATTTCATGAATGCGATCATACAGCGTCTCCAGTTTTGTCGCCTTGTCGACCACATACTCCGGTGTGGTTACCTTGCCACAATCATGCAACCACGCGGCCACATGGATGGCTTCCCGGTCGTCATCTGTCAGCTTCAAATCAGCGAAAGGCCCGTGGTCTGCGGCATTGGCGGCCTCAGCCAGCATTTTAGTGAGTTCGGGCACACGCGCGCAGTGCCCCCCAGTATAGGGACTTTTGGCATCAATCGCGTCGGCGATCATGCGGATAAAGGCCTCAAACAGAGCCTTTTGCGACGCGATCAACTGGCGGGTTTCGAGCGCGATGGCAGCTGACCGAGACAACGCGTCGACAAAACGGATCAACGAGGTATTGGCTTTTGCTTCCTGCACCAGGGTCATGATGCCGATCATCGCGTTGTTACGGTTAAACAGCGGAACAACCATGGCATTGCGCTCCGGATTCTTCCCTGCACCTGGATCACCGCCACAAACAGCCAGCGCTTCGCCGTCAATAATGGTCGCTCGAATGTCATCCCGATCAATGGCCTCGCGCAGGACATGTGGGAGATTATTCAAGGGATGGCGGCGTAATGTGTCGACTGGCACCCCCATGGCCGCAACCGGTTCAAGGGCAGTGTCGTCCGCACTGATCAGGTAGACTGCCCCCTGCTCTGATCCGACAATGTTTCCCATTCCCTCCAGCAGGGTCTGCAACAGCCGCTCAAAATCGGTTTCTTCAGAAATAGACCGGTTGATTTCCAGAAACTGCCGAATGGTCGATTTCATGTCGCCCATTGACCTGGAAAGGTCCTCAATCTCGATGATGAAGCTTTGAACGTCGACAGGATCAGAAAAATCGAATTGCTGTATCTTCTCCGCTTCCAAAGAGAGCGCCTGTACCGGCCTGGAGACCAGCCGGGCCACCAGCATCGTAATTGGAATGGAGACAAGCAGAATGATCCCGATTGCAATCCCGCCCTGCTGAAGGAGTTGACGTGCCTGGACAAGAAGTTCTGCCTCGGGAACCGCAATGGCCAGATAATATGGAGTCGATCCGCGAACTTTAAGCGGGGACACTTGCACCCGCCACGGCTCGCCATCGAAGGCAAGGCGGTCATTTAGTGTTTTGTCATCGACACCGGTCAGCCCCGCCTCAACGGCTGCTCTGGCCACCTGCGGTAAGACCGTTCCATCCAGATGATCTATCGAGAGGCGGCCAAGACCAGGCGCCCCTCCGGTCGCCGATGGTGGCAAAACTTCCACGACCTTCCTCTTGTCTGGATGTGCGATCATGCCGAGATCACTCCCAAAAAGTGCAAGCTCGGTATGTTCGGTGATCCGCTCTTTCCGCAAGGATGCTGCCAGCGTGTCCAATGAAATATCAGCGCCAACCGTGGCGCCGCTGCCCAAAGCCCGAAGGGCGATGGTTTGCCCGAGCTCTTGTGAGGTGAAAAAAATATAGGGCCGCGTCTTGATCTGGTCAGCAGATGCCTTGGCTTGCTCGAACCAGGGCCGGGACCGCGGATCGTAACCTGCAAAGCTCGCCTGCTCCCGTTCGCCGAGAATATTCATCGCGATATCAAGGAAGATATAACGGCTCCGCACCCCGCCATTGGGGGAGCGTTCGATCGATTGGACGACAAAAAAAGCCTCCGGCGGCGCACTGTAACGCCCCCGCACCTCATCACTGCTGGTTGGCACGAGCATGATGAAGTCCCCGTCATCGTAACCGATATAAACAGAGGAGAGCGCGGCAGACTGATCAAGAAACCCGGCAAGAAAAGCCATATGCGGAAGGCGTTCGGAAAGCGTTTCTGTGCGCGTGATGTCGTGAAGCGCGATAATCTCCACCGCCAGTTCCGCTGGAGCATAAAGACGCTCGAGTCCAGTAACCGCTTCGGTACTTGTTAGACTGAATAGATTTCGCGACGCCTCGGTTATCACATCGTTCATTCTGGAATAGGTTAACCAGCCGATCACAGATCCGACGGTTAGAACAAGGATCAGAAATACAACGCTCAGATGAAATTGCAGTGTCTGACGCACACGAGAAAGAATATTCATGATCATCTAACCTAGAGTTAGAAATGAATTACAACTCCCCAATATCGCGGACATCTTAAAATTGCGTAGCACCGACCGGAAACCTGAGAATGGAGCAACCCCAAAACATTACAGATAATAAAAAAAGCGCCGAAAATAATCCGGCGCAATTCCATTTTAAATTATAAAGTCGTGTCTATTTCGCAGCCTGGATTGCATCCCAAACCCGGTGCGGGGTTGCGGGCATATCAAGGAGTTCGGTGACACCCGCGCCGTCTTTCAGAGCGTTCTGGATCGCATTCATGACAGCCGCGCAGCCGCCGATCGTGCCGGCTTCTCCGGCACCCTTGATCCCCATCGCATTGGTCGTCGACGGCACATTGCGGGTCTGGAAGTCGAAATTCGGCACATCCGCCGCCCGCAGGAGTCTGTAATCGAGGAGTGAGGCCGTCAGAAGCTGACCATCCTCGTCAAAAACCGTGTGCTCGCACAAGGCCTGACTGATGGCAGACGCCGCCCCGCCGTGCACCTGACCGGCCAAGAGCAGCGGATTCACGGTGACGCCAAAATCATCGACAATCACGTAGTTCTGGATGTCGACATCGCCGGTGTCCGGATCAACTTCCAGCTCGCAGATGTGGGTGCCGTTCGGATAGGTCGCCTCTGTTTGCTTGACCTCTTCGCGCGCTTGCAAAGGCTCACCGGCCCCGGCAGCGATTTCTGCGAGGGTCACTTGCTGGTCGGTACCGACAACGCGGACCATGCCGCTGTCGAGTTCAAGATCGTCAATGCCCGCTTCCAGCTTGTCGGCCGCCAGTTCCTTGACCTTCTTGACCAATGCAACGCTGGCTTCCTTGACCGATGGCAGACCGAGCGGGATGGAGCGAGACCCGCCGGTCCCGCCGCCTTTGCGCACCCGGTCCGTGTCGCCTTGAATGACCTCGATATCCTCAATGTTGACGCCGAACTGCTCCGCAACGACCTGGCTGTAGGCTGTCGCATGGCCCTGACCGTTGGTCTGGGTTCCTATCAGAAGTGTCAGATTGCCGCTCGCCCCGATCTCAACGGTCGCCTCTTCCCCACCTGGAAAAGCACAGGCCTCAATGTAAGAGCAAATGCCGAAGCCGCGATACTTGCCGGCAGCCTGACTTGCCTGCTGGCGCGCCTTGAAACCGGCCCAATCAGCAGTCTCCAAGGCCTTTTCCAGGTGCCCCTGATAATCTCCGGTGTCGTACATCCGGCCGGTTTGGGTGGTGTAGGGCAGTTGTTCCTTCTTGATGAAGTTGAGCTTGCGGAACTCAATCGGACCAAGGCCAGTTTCCTCACCCGCTTTGTCGATCAGCCGTTCAATCAAGTAGGCAGCTTCCGGACGCCCGGCGCCCCGGAACGCGTCGGTCGGGACCGTGTGACTGTAGACGCCTTCCACCTTCGCAAACACGGCTGGAATGTCATAAAGGCCGGATGTCATGGTGGTGCCGACCCAGGGAATAAACGGGCCGAACTGGTGCAGATAGGCGCCCATTGCCGCCTTCACATGCACCTTCATTCCAAGGATTTTGTTGTCTGCATCCAGAGCCAACTCGGCATGGGAGAGATTGTCCCGGCCATGGGCGTCGGTGACAAAATGATCCATCCGTTCACCGGCCCAGCGCACTGGCACGCCCAGCGCCTGCGCAGCCAGCATGGCGAGCGGGTATTCACGGTAACAGAAGATTTTGGTGCCAAAACCACCGCCGACTTCCGGCGTTACAACCTGAACATAGTCCGCTTCAAGGCCGAGAATCTGGCAAAGGACGTCCCGCATCCCGTGCCCGCCCTGAGTACCGAGGGTAAGCTTGAAACGGTCACTGGCACTGTCAAATTCAGCCACACAGCCGCGCAGTTCCATGTAGTTGGCAACGATCCGGTTATTGACGAGATCAATTGAGACTGTATTGGCCGCGTTGGCAAAAGCCGCATCAGTTTTATCAGCATCGCCGTGCCCGAAAGTGAAGGCAACATTGGTGCCGAACTCCGGCCAAACCTTCACCGCATCCGGTGCAAGCGCCTCCTCCATCTCGACCACGACATCCAGAGGGTCGTAGTCGACCTCGAGCATCTCAGCAGCGTCGCGCGCGCCTTGCAACGTGTCAGCTACAACAAAGGCAATCGCGTCGCCGACATAGCGAACCGTATCGGAGCACAGCAGCGGCTGGGTCGGCAGATTGAAATTGCTGCCGTCGATCTGCTTCAAGATGGCCCGTGTCGGCATGGACTTTCCGGCGACATCCGCACCAGTCAGCACCATACGGACGCCATCAATCGCCCGAACCTCATCTGCATTTGCGATGGAGATCTTTGCGTGGGCCATCGCCGAGCGCAGCACAAAAGAATGCAGGCATCCTTCCGGCTGGTAATCGCCGGTATAGATCCCCTCTCCCGTGATGAGCGGCAAATCTTCTTTGCGGCGCAACGGCGCGCCAACACCGAATTTCGGAGTAGCCATTTGGTTCATGGAAGAGACCTTCAGTTGACTTAAGTCTTTGCCGATTGTCTACAGCGCCTGGGACGCGCCGGCGGCAGGTTGACCACAATATAGTCCGGCGCAATTAAACTGACCAGTGCACTTTTTTGCAAGCCCTGGCAGCGAAGCTCTTCCCTTCTGCCCGAATTCCAGTAGGTTTGTTCGCACACTCTCTTTTTGACCGCCTTCCTTTTTCCCCGGCCAATCTGCCCAAGCGGCAAGCCGTTTTCCAAGGCGGTTTCAGGAACTTAAATGGACGCGACACCAAAGAAACCAACTGCGGAACCGGTTGAAGACTTGCCGCCATCATCAAATCGCTTCATCAAGTTTTTTGCAGATCGAACCAGTCAGCTGCCGCCGAACACGATCGGTGCCTTGTGGATTCTGCTGGCCGCCTTCCTGTTTTCCATCATGGTGACGCTGATCAAGTTTCTTGGTCAGGATCTTTCCGTGTTTCAGATCCTTGTTGTCCGCCAGGCGTTGATGCTGCTGATCGTTGCGCCCAAGGTCCTGCCTGGACTGCCTGGTTCGCTCGCCACAAAACGGCCGGGGCTCCAGCTGACCCGGATTGTTTTTGCGACCTCCGCCATGCTGCTGGGCTTCACCGCCATCATTGAAATGCCGCTTGCAGATGCGACGGCGATCAGCTTTTCCAAGACGTTTTTCATCACCATCTTCGCCATCTGGTTCCTGGGTGAGCAAGTCGGCAAACACCGCTGGGGCGCGACCATCGTTGGCTTTTTGGGTGTGCTTTTGATGCTTCGGCCAAGCGGCGAGGGGCTCGTGGACCCCTTTGCCCTGATGGCGCTTGGCAGTGCGGCTTGTGCCGGTATGGTGATGATCGTCATCCGCATCCTGACCCGGACAGACCCGCCAAATACGATCCTCACCTATCAGGCGATGGGCGTTGGCCTCATCATGATCATACCTGCATGGATGACCTGGCAAGCGCCGACACTTGAACAATGGGCTTTACTGGCAGCCGTTGGTTTCTTTTCCTGGGCCGGGCAGATGGCCAACATCAAGGCTTTTCAGGCCGGTGAAGCCACGGCCATCGCATCGCTCGACTACACCCGTCTGCTCTATGCCACCTTGTTCGGGGCCTTGATCTTCAGCCAGTGGCCCGGGGTTGAAACGCTGATCGGCGCCAGCGTGGTCATCGCGGCCTCGATCTACACCGTTCGCCGCGAAGCAATCCGGGGCCGCCAGCTTGCTCGCGCTTCGGACGGACGCGGGTATTCAAACTAAAAACGCGCCCGAATTGGGCGCGTTACAGGTTTGATTTCCGATAACCGAAGGGCTTAAGCGGCGGCAGCGGCGCGTTTGGCGGCCTCTTCTTCCACGAGTTCCTTTTTCGACAGTTTGCCAACCATGGTTTTTGGCAACTCGTCGCGGAACTCGATTTCCCGCGGCAATTCAATGGCCGACAGGTGATCCTTCAGGAAGGCCTTCAGGTCACCGGCGGTCAGGGAATGACCGTCCTTGAGCTTGACGAACGCTTTCGGCGACTGGCCACGGTATTCATCGGGGATCGCGATCACGATGGTCTCGTCGACCGCGTCGTTCTGATAGATCGCTTCCTCAATGACACGCGGATAGACATTGTAGCCGGAACACAGGATCAGATCCTTGATCCGGTCGACAAGATAAATGAAGCCGTCTTCATCCTGGTAGCCGACGTCCCCGGTGTGCAGGTACCCATCTTCCGTGATGGTTTCTGCCGTGGCGTCGTCGCGCTTCCAGTAACCCTTCATCACCTGCTGGCCGTGGATCAGGAGTTCACCCTTCTCGCCTTGCGCAACTTCGGTCCTGCGATCCTCAATATCGACAAACCGCACCTTCGTACCCGGGACCGGACGTCCGATGGATCCCGCGCGGCGGTTCTCGTCCAGCGGATTGACCGCGGCAACCGGAGACGACTCTGTGAGGCCATAACCTTCTACCAGAATACAGCCAGTCAGTTTTTCGAAGTTTTCTTTAACTTCAACAGGTAGCGGCGCACCGCCGGAGATGCACAAGTTGATGCTGGAAAGGTCGTATTTCTTGGTCTCGTGCGAGTTGTTGATCGCTGTGTAGATGGTTGGCACCCCTGGGAACAGGGTGACTTTCTTCCGAACGATCGATTCCAAAAGCATCTTCAACTCAAAGCGCGGCTGCAACACCATTTCTGCCCCGAGAATGACAGAGAGATTTTGCCCCACCGTCATCGCAAACACATGGAAGAACGGCAGCACGCAGAGCATCTTTTCCTCGCCCGGTTGGGCCTTTTCGAAGATATCGCGCATCTGTTCGATATTGGCGCACAGGTTCTTGTGCGTCAGCATTGCACCTTTCGGCACACCGGTTGTCCCACCGGTGTATTGCAGAACGGCGATTGTTTCTTCCGGATCGATCTCAACCGGCTTCGGTTTGCTGCCTTTGGTCTGCAGGTCTTCAAAGCGGACATGCGCCTCGTCCTGCGGGATCGCGGCAAGTTCCTTGCGCTTGAACAAGCTGAACAGCGTCTTCTTGATGGTCGGCAGACAGACCGTCATCGGACAGACGATGATCTTGTCGAGAACACGTTCTTTCCGGACGTTCTCGACTTTGTCGTAGATCACCTTCAGATCCATGGTCACCATAATGCGCACATCCGCATCACGGGCCTGGAAAGCGATTTCGCGTTCGACATAAAGCGGATTGAAGTTGGCAACAGTGCCGCCGATCTTCAGGATTGCGAAGTAGAAGATCGTGTAAAATGGGGTATTGGGCAGGCACAACCCGACATTCACGCCTAGACCTACGCCCATGGCTTGCAATCCGGCTGCGGTGCGGTCGACCAGATCGCCCATCTCGCGATAGGTCCAGACCTTGCCCATGAAGTCGGCCGCCGGCCGGTCTCCAAAGCGTTCCGCTGAATTGTCGAGGTATTCGTGAATTGGACGGACCTTAAATGCCGCGTTCCACTCCTCCGCACTCGTCATGACGTTCTCCAACGTGTTTTCTCCGGCTCCTTTTTCATGCGAGCCGGTTGATCGATTCAGCCCCCCTACAGCTGAATCCTCCTCCCTGATCGGCAATGCATAGCGCGATGCCGACGCCGGTGTTCGCTACTGACATGACCCAAGCTTCCGTTGACGTCAACCAGCGACGTAACGACACCTCATCAACTTTTTGCACTTTTGGGTACAAAAATACCAGAATTCGACAAATTATAAAATCTTAGGTTGTTTATTGAGCCGACAACCGTTTCGAAACGTGGGCGACATTTACCGGCTTGGCCAGCGCCAGCGGGGCGGTTCCGCATCGGCTACTTGCGTCTCTCCTAGCTCCTTGTGGAGATGATGGTGCAGGCACCCCCGCTCTCCGGCAAGAGCATTCACCAAAGGTTCCGCATGCGAGACAACCAGCACCTGGGTTTTTTCCGCCGCTTTCGAAATCAAGCGCGCGAGCGGTTCCAAGAGTGAGGGATGCAAGCTGGTTTCCGGCTCGTTCAAAACGATCAATGGCGCCGGGCGCGGAGACAAGAGCGCAGCCGTCAAAAGCAGATACCGCAACGTGCCGTCAGAAAGCTCAGCCGCTCGAAGAGATCTCAGAAGCCCTTTTTGGCGCATTAGCAACTCAAAATAGCCCTCGTTGACGGTGATTTCGATCTCGGCTCCGGGAAAGGCATCGTCAATTGCATCAGCTAAAACGACTTCATCGCCAATCTCCAGAATGGTTTGAAGGGCGGCAGCAAGATCTGCGCCGTCGGCAGAAAGTGCTGGCGTGCGGGTCCCGATTTTCGGAAACCTGGCCGGTGCCTCCCGGTCGGTGCGCAGATGATCATAGAACCGCCATGCGCGCATCCGTTCCCTGAGCACCAGGAGCTCCAGGCCGTCTTTTGGATCGGCGGCATGGGTCATCATGCTGTCAAACCGCGCCAGGTTTTGGACCACCGGCAGTCGTTGCCCTTGTTGGTTCAAGACCCGGACCGACGGCCCGTTGCGCCCGGCAATCTCGTTCGACCGTGACAACGCCTCTCCCGCCCAAAGGGCTTCGCACTTGATCTCAGGATCCATTGAGAAATAAGAGCGGCCGGCATCAGCAGGCAGTCCAAGGTCGATCGCGTAGCCGTAATCTTCGTCCGCAAACCCCAGTTTCAGCGCAACAGTGCCCTTTCGAACCGTGCCTTGCACCGGCACCTCACCGCGCTTCATGGCGCGCGACACGGTTTCCGGGCCAGCCCAAAGGGTTGAATTCAAGCCCCCCTCAGAGGCGAGCGATGCAATCGCCCGTCCCTGCGCCACTTCAGCCAAGAGCCGGATCGAGCGGTATAGGCTGGATTTGCCGCTGCCGTTGGCACCCGTGATCAAGGTGATCCGGTCGAGCGGCAAAATGAGATCCCGTAAAGAGCGGTAACCGGAGACCGCGAAAGTTAAAAGCATGCCGGGTTCCTGGGCGGTGTCGAATTCATTTTGGACTTTGCAAAAACTCGAACTAAGCTGCTAGATCAGCGGGCGTTAAATCGGGATCGATTTCACACCTAAAGCTGATCGGTCTTACAGTGGTCGAGCATCATTGGGCGTTTTCACCAAAACGCCCAATGCTTTAATCGGGGCAGCCTTTTGCCTGAATGCAGAAATTGAAAGGTCATGTTTAATCCCAAAGAGGCGGCGGATGATAGCCGCGCTTTGAACATTGTCATTTTGTTTTTCGTTGCCGTTGCGGTGATCTTCTCGATAGGTCTCCACTTCGACAGCGCCCTCAAATACTGGCTACTCAGCAAATTCGGTGAAACTGCGACCGGGACCGTTGTGCAGATCAGCAAGCCCTCGACCGATCCGAATGAGATGCGGGACCTCGCCCGAAAGAGCCCGCGCAACTATTTGAAAAATCGCCAGACTTGGGTGACGGGAGACAGCTTGCTGATTGAATTTCAGCCGGGAAGCGGAGCGTTTGAATACGTCTCTTTCAAACGGCCGCCCGGCAGCACAGTCGGCCAGGCAGGCAAAGCAATCGACATCATCTACTTGCCGCTCAATCCGCGGATCGCTCACCCGCGCGTTCATCTTGCCGACTTTGCCTTAGACGCCAAGATCATGATGGGCTCCCTGATCGCCGCGATGATTACCTTTTGGCTGCTGGTCGAAGCCTTTGTGTCTTGGATCAGGTTCCGGAAAACCATGCGCCACTACTGACGAGCGAAACCACTACGACCCCTGATCAACCAGTTCAAATTTGTTGACATCGAACATACCGAAATCAGTGATCTTGAGATGCGGAATAACCGGCAGCGGCAGAAACGCCACTTGAAGAAACGGTTCTGCCAGTGTGCATCCAAGCGACTTTGCGGCATGTCGAAGGTCTTCCAAATCATGACGCACCGTTTCGAACGGCTCCAGGCTCATGAGACCAGCTAGCGGCAGAGCCAGCTCGGCTTTCACGCCGTCCTGGCCGGCAACCGCAAACCCGCCCTTCATTGCAATCACCCTGTTGACTGCGTAGGCCATCGCCGCTTCATCGGCGCCGACAACACAGATGTTGTGACTGTCATGGCCAACCGATGAAGCAATAGCTCCTTGTGTCATTCCGAAGCCGTGGACGAACCCAAGGCCAATATTGCCGGTGCCTTTGTGCCGTTCAACAACTGCGACCTTCAGAACGTCTTGTTCAAAATCCACAAGGGTCTTTCCGCCATTTGCCGGTAGAGTGCGTTTCAGATGTTCCGTAATGATTTTGCCGGGGATGACACCAATCACATCGGCTTCGCTGTTGCGGGCTGGAATGTTGAACGATGCCGCACTGACCTCATCCGCCTTGACACTATCAAGCCCGACAGGCGCGACAATGCTGCGGGTCGCGAAGGCGGCATCATCGGCGACAACACCGCCACAGATCGCGGTTTCAACACGGCAGTCTTCGAAATCGCTCAAAAGTGCGATGTCGGCGCGTTTTCCGGGAGCCAATACGCCTCTGTCTTTCAGGCCAAAGGCATTCGCCGCGGACCAGCTTGCAGCGCGATAGACGTCGAGCGGCCGGATCCCCTTGGCAATCAACCGCCGGATCATGCTGTCCAGATGCCCCTCCTCGGCAATATCCAGCGGATTGCGATCATCGGTGCAGAGCGCAACAAAAGCAGAGGTATCGGACGTCAGAATGGGCGCCAACGCATCGAGGTCCTTGCAAACCGACCCCTCACGCATCAGCACAGCCATGCCCTTGGAGAGCTTTTCCAGCGCTTCTTCAGCTGACGTTGCCTCATGATCTGTTCGGATGCCAGCTGCCAGATAGCCATTGAGCGGTTTGCCACCAAGCAAAGGCGCATGACCGTCAATATGTCCATCCTGGAAAGCTGCGAGCTTGGCAAGCACCTTCGGATCACGCGCCAGAACACCTGGAAAATTCATGAACTCCGCAAGACCAATGACGCTGGAGTGATCTTTAAACGGCAGAAGATCCTCTATCTCCAGACAGGCGCCGGCTGTCTCGAACGCGGTCGCCGGAACGCAGGACGACAGGTTTACCTTCAAATCCATGACGGTCTGCAACGAACTGTCCAAAAAGTAGCGAATGCCCTCCACACCCAGTACGTTGGCAATCTCATGCGGATCGCAGATAGCTGTTGTGACCCCGTGTGGCAGGACACAACGATCGAATTCAAAGGGAGTTACCAGCGAAGACTCGACATGGAGATGCGTGTCGATGAACCCGGGCACCGCTGTGAGGCCAGTTCCATCGATGGTGTTTTCCGCCCTATAGGTGTCATGCGTCCCAACGATGCGATCGCCGACAATGGCAATATCCGTCGTCACAGTGGACCCATCGACGACGCTGAACATCTGGACGTTCTTTATGACCAGATCCGCTGCAATCTCCCCCGCACCCGCGGCTATGGCCTTGTCCAAAAAGCTCTCGTCGTGGCGGTGCGGCATGGTTCGGATCTCCTGTTCTTGTTCTAGAAGCGGACCTTAGCGTTCAGCGGCCCGGATCAGAAAGCCCCCATCGGTATTTTCCACGTGGCAGATTTCTGCCTGCAGTTTCTCATCCCCTGTTGGAGGGTAATCGAGCCCCAACCTCTATCCAAATCGAGCGCATTATTCCGAATTTGATCTTCAACAGTATTTTTGATTAACTAAATCAAATTTAATAATTATCGAAAACTCAATCACCTACCGCAGGACAGCAACGAAACGCTGCGGCGCAGCACGGAAATCGAATTGACAGTTTCCCGAATGACGAGAATAATTTTTCCAAAATAAATAATTATGGTCTCGCAGTGAAAGCGGACCCGGAATGACCGAGGGAGGAGGCCAATGGATGAAATCCGGAAAAGCGGCCGCGGCTCGAATTCTGTCCAGCTGAGACGCTATAACGAGCGGATCGTCTTACAGATATTGCGGCGCGCGGGAGAAGCCTCGAAGGCCGAACTCGCCCGGGCTGTGCAACTGACGAACGCGGCCATTGGCGCGATCATCCAGACCCTCATCGAAGAGGGCCTGATCGTGGAAGCTGGCAAACGCCATGATGGCAGCCGCGGTCAGCCCGCAACAATCCTGAAACTCGCACCGCGGGGCGCATTTTCCTTTGGCGTTCGTTTGGACCGAACCAGCCTGGAAACGGTACTGATGGATTTTTCCGGTCAGATCATCAACCGACGGACGCATGAGATGATCCTGCCGGAGCCCGCGAAAGCGCTTACGATCCTGACTGATGACCTGGAACAGTTGCGGGAAAATCTGAGCGAAGGAGAACAAGACCGCATCACCGGCATCGGGCTCGCTCAACCCTTTAATCTCGGCGCATGGCTCCATGAACTCGGCTTGCCGGAGGCACATTTCAAGGACTGGGAAAAATACGATCTCGCGAGCGCCCTTGAAGAAGAAACCGGTCTTCCGGTCTTCAGTGAAAACGACGGCACGGCGGCAGCTGTCGCTGAGCTTTTTTATGGTGTTGGGCGTCAGAACGACAACTTTCTCTATCTGTTCCTGGGACCCGCAATTGGCGGCGGTTTGGTGATGAACGGTGATGTCGTTCGCGGTGTTTCCGGCAATTCTGGTGACGTTGCGATGATCCCGGTCCCGCCGAGCAAATTGCCCACCGCCAACGCCCCACGTCAGGAATGGGACTTGCTCCTGGCAAGAGCTAGCCTGGTTGCCCTCGCCCGGCATATGTCACCGGACAACTTTTCTGAACTGAGCCGCACCGATCTGCGGCAGGCCATCGAGGAAGCGGACGACAAGGCGCGCGAATGGACAGAAGACTGTGTCAGCGCACTCGCCGTAGCGCTCCGCTCAGCCTTCGCGATCCTGGACATGCCTCTGGTCGTTTTGGACAGCGACCTTGGGAATGATTTCAACACCAGCTTTGCAGAAGCGATGGCGTCAGCTGTTGCAGATGCAGCACCGGAGAGCAGGACCTCGCCTCAGATGGCAACCGGCAGCTTCGGACAGGATGCCGGTGCCGTCGGCGCGGCCAGCCTGCCACAATTTTTCAACTTCTCGCCCCGGACAGCGATCCTTACCGGAGGCAGGTCGCTTGGACCTGCCGGATCTGGCCGGAGCGAAGACCGTGCCGGTTTTCCGGCGCGGGCAGCACGGTTGGGGTCACATCTGGCCACACCCAACCGTCTTTAGAAACAGGCCAGGGAGGAAATATACAATGATCCGCAAACTACTCGCGACTGGTTCCGTTCTTGCCGCAATGGCAGCGACACCGGCCATGGCGGCTGACCTGTCCGCCTGCCTGATCACCAAAACGGACACCAACCCGTTTTTCGTCAAGATGAAAGAAGGCGCGACGGCAAAAGCCGAAGAACTTGGCATTGAACTGAAGTCTTTCGCTGGCAAGGTCGATGGCGACCATGAGACACAGGTCGCAGCGATTGAAACCTGTATCGCAGATGGCGCCAAGGGCATTCTGCTGACGGCATCCGACACATCTTCAATCGTACCGGCAGTCAAACAAGCGCGCGACAATGGGCTTCTGGTTATCGCACTCGACACACCGCTCAGCCCGATCGACGCAGCCGATGCCACATTTGCAACTGACAACTTCCTGGCCGGGGAACTGATCGGCAAATGGGCAGCCGGTTCGCTTGGTGATGAGGCCGCAAATGCCAAAATCGCAATGCTCGACCTCGGCATTAGCCAGCCGACCGTCGGCGTCTTGCGCGACCAAGGCTTCCTGCAGGGCTTTGGCATCGATCTTGGCGACCCGAACAAGTGGGGCGATGAGACTGATCCGCGGATCGTCGGCAATGATGTGACGGCAGGCAACGAGGAAGGTGGCCGCCGCGCCATGGAGAACCTGCTTGCCAAGGACCCAATGATCAACGTTGTTTACACGATCAACGAGCCAGCTGCAGCCGGCGCCTATGAGGCTCTCAAGTCGATTGGCCGGGAAAACGACGTTCTGATCGTCTCTGTCGACGGCGGTTGCCCAGGCGTCCAAAACGTCAAGGACGGCGTCATTGGCGCGACCTCCCAGCAATATCCGCTTCTCATGGCGTCTCTTGGAATCGAAGCCATCAAGGAATGGGCAGACAACGGCAACAAGCCGGAGCCGACCCCGGGCAAGGAGTTCTTTGACACCGGTGTAGCGCTCGTCACAGACAAGCCTGTAGATGGCGTCGAGTCCATAGATACCACCGAAGGCACCAACCTTTGCTGGGGCTAATCCTGCAAGGATAAGACTGAAGCAAAAGGGGCAAGCTGGCCTTGCCCCTTTTAAAACCGGCGCATAGAGGGAAACGGGCATGACCTCAGAGACCAAGACGGACCGCGGCCCTGCAGAATTCGAAGCTGCAGCATCACAGGGCCCGCAATCCGTCGCAGAGTTCGACGATCACCACCAGAGTATTGGGCAAAAGATCCAGCACACGCTGCATCAGACGCCGTCCCTGGTGCCGCTCATCGTGCTGCTCTTGTCCGTTCTGATATTCGGGCTTTTATTGGGCTCAAAATTCTTCTCCCCTTTCGCCATGACGCTGATCCTTCAACAGGTTCAGATCGTCGGTATTGTGGCAGCGGCTCAGAGCATCGTGATCCTCACTGCCGGTATCGACCTGTCGGTCGGCGCGATCATGGTTCTGTCGTCCGTGGTCATGGGCCAATTCACGTTCCGTTATGGACTGCCCGTTGAGGTCGCTATTGCAGCAGGCCTTATCTGCGGAACGATCTGCGGCTACATCAATGGCTTTCTGGTCGCCGTCGTCAAATTGCCGCCTTTCATCGTGACGCTCGGCATGTGGCAGATCGTTCTGGCGACCAATTTCCTCTATTCCGCGAATGAAACCATTCGATCCCAGGACATCTCAGAGCAGGCCCCCCTGCTCCAGTTTTTCGGCAACAAGGTTGCGATTGGCGGAGCAATTTTCACCTACGGCGTGATCTTCATGGTTCTGCTTGTTCTGGTGTTGGCGTACGTTCTGCGCCAAACCGCCTGGGGCCGTCATGTCTATGCGATTGGTGATGACCCCGAAGCGGCGCAGTTGTCAGGGGTAAAGGTTAAACGCGTTCAGATTTCAGTCTACATGCTCTCAGGACTGATCTGCGCCTTTGCCGGCTGGGCGATGATCGGGCGGATTGGTTCCGTCTCACCGACAACCGGTCAGCTTGCCAATATTGAGTCCATCACTGCCGTGGTGATCGGAGGGATCTCGCTGTTCGGCGGGCGGGGATCGATCCTTGGAACCCTGTTCGGTGCCTTGATCGTCGGCGTCTTCACACTTGGGCTGCGGCTGCTCGGGGCAGATGCTCAATGGACCTATCTCTTGATCGGCCTCTTAATCATTGCTGCAGTCGCAGTGGACCAATGGATCAGAAAGGTATCTGTCTAATGGAACCTCTTCTTCAAGCAAGCAATCTGGTCAAGCGTTACGGTCGCGTCATAGCCATGGATCACGCCGACTTCGAACTATATCCGGGCGAAATTCTGGCCGTGATCGGTGACAATGGCGCTGGCAAGTCCACCTTGATCAAGGCGCTCAGCGGCGCAGTTCAGCCGGACGAGGGAGAAATCCGGCTGGATGGCAAGCCGGTCCAATTCCATTCGCCCATTGATGCGCGCGCTGCCGGGATAGAAACCGTCTACCAGACCTTGGCCATGTCCCCGGCTTTGTCCATCACCGACAACATGTTCATGGGCCGGGAACTGCGCAAACCGGGTTTCCGGGGCAAATGGCTGCGCCAGCTCGACCACAAGAAGATGGAGCAAATTGCACGGGACAAACTAAGCGAGCTTGGACTGCTGACCATCCAGAACATCAACCAGGCCGTCGAGACCTTATCCGGCGGTCAACGCCAAGGGGTCGCCGTTGCACGTGCGGCCGCCTTTGGCTCAAAAGTTGTCATCATGGACGAACCTACGGCCGCGCTTGGTGTCAAGGAAAGCCGCCGGGTACTGGAATTGATCACGGACGTGAAAGCGCGTGGCCTGCCAATCGTTCTGATCAGCCACAACATGCCGCACGTTTTCGAAGTCGCAGACCGTATTCACATCCACCGGCTTGGCCGGCGCGCCTGTGTGATCAAGCCGGACGACTTTTCCATGTCGGACGCCGTCGCGATCATGACGGGTGCCATGGATCCGCCAGAAGACATGGCGGCGTGAGCATCCGCCTACGAAAAGAATAGGACCAACAATGTATTTGATTTGCGGTGAAGCCTTGTTTGATCTCTTCGGGGCAGACACCTCGGGCACAAGCGTCGGTTTCGACGGGCGGATCGGCGGATCGCCCTTCAACGTCGCAATGGGGCTCGCCCGTCTCGGCGAAGACGCAGCGTTTTTCGGTGGAATATCAAAAGACGTTCTTGGCGAAAAGCTGGTTGGAAAACTGAGAGACGAAGGGGTTTCCGATCGCTTTGTTGTACGCAGCGACTATCTGACGACCTTGAGCCTGGTTCAACAGGATCCTGACGGGCAACCCGCCTATACGTTCTATGGCGCCAATGCGGCTGACCGCATGCTCACCGAAGCGGATCTCCCGGTTTTCGGGACTTCCCCGTCGTTCATTCACATCGGGTCTTATACGGCGCTCACGGAGCCCGTGGCCTCGGCGCTAAAAACGTTGATCGCAAGAGAGCATGCACGCTGTCTGATCTCCTTTGATCCCAATATCCGGCCAACAGTGGTCGCCGATATGGACAAGTGGCGGCGCAACACATCCGCAATCGTTCCCTACACAGATGTCATCAAGGTCAGCGATGAAGACCTCGCATTGATCGCCCCGGGCGAACCTGTCGAGGCTATCGCCCGTGATTGGCTCGCTGAAGGCTCCAAGCTGGTGATTGTCACACGCGGGAAAGACGGTGCCTCCGCCTACACGGCCCACTCCGAAGCAAGTGTGCCCGGTATTGCAGTCGACGTAGTCGACACTGTCGGCGCCGGAGACACCTTCCAGGCAGCACTATTGTCCGGACTGAAAACACTGGGAGCAGACAACCGCGCGGGCCTCACAGCGCTCGATCCAGCGCAACTTACGCGATTGCTGACATTTTGCACGCAAGCCGCAGCAATCACCTGCTCGCGGCGCGGGGCAGACCTCCCAACCAGGGCAGATCTTGAAAAAGAGGGCTGCTCTTTGGTTTGAGGGGCTGACAAGAGAATTAAATCGATTTAAAAGACATCCGAATGTTACGATGCTTAGACTAGAACGGCGAAATTCGCTGGCTTGGAAGGGATGAGAACATGGCGGTCCGCGTCATTGAAGTAGCCGAATTCGATCTGGTTGTATTTGGCGCCTCCGGAGACCTTGCGCATCGCAAGCTGTTGCCGGCCCTTTACCACCGGGATGCGGACGGACAAATGCCCGATGACGCGCGGATCATTGCCAGCGCGCGCCGTGACTATTCGGACGATGATTATCGCGACTACGCCCGGAAAGCCTTGAAGGAGCATGTCTCCGATCTCGACGACGCGCATCTGGAAAAATTCCTGAAACGCATCCGGTACGTGAAAATCGACATCGGGACCGGTGAAGGCTTCGAAGACCTCAAGACCGTTCTGGAAGAACGCGAAGATGTCATCCGCGCGTTCTACCTTGCTGTCGGCCCGGACCTTTTTGGCACCATATGCGAAAATCTCGGCAAGATCAGCGTTGTGAACACCCATTCCCGCGTGGTTATGGAAAAGCCGATTGGCAAAGACGGCGCATCGGCCAAGGCGTTGAACGCAACTGTCGGTGCCGTGTTCAACGAAGACCAGATTTTCCGGATCGACCATTATCTCGGCAAGGAAACCGTGCAGAACCTCATGGCTCTGCGGTTTGCCAACGCCCTGTTCGAACCCCTTTGGAATGCCGCTCACATCGACCACGTTCAGATCACGGTCGCCGAGTCACTTGGGACCGGCGGCCGGGCCGGTTACTACGATACGGCTGGCGCACTCCGGGACATGGTACAGAACCATATTCTGCAGCTTCTGTGTCTGGTGGCCATGGAACCGCCGGAGTCCATGAACGCCGACAGTGTGCGCGATGAAAAACTGAAAGTTCTGAAAGCCCTCGCCCCGATTGGCGAGCACAATACCGACAAACTGACCGTCCGCGGCCAGTACCGCGCCGGAGCATCGGCCGGTGGCGCTGTCCCGGGCTATCTGGAAGAGCTTGGCAATGATCAAAGCGGAACTGAAACCTTCGTTGCGCTGAAAGCCGAAATCGCCAACTGGCGATGGGCCGGCGTGCCGTTCTACCTGCGCACCGGCAAGCGCCTTGCCCAACGGGTTTCCGAGATCGTCGTTCAGTTCCGGCCAATTCCCCACTCGATCTTCGATGAGGAAGCCGGCGCGATCACGGCAAACCGCCTCATCATCCGCCTTCAGCCAGATGAAGGCGTTCAGATGAAGGTGATGATTAAGGACCCAGGCCCAGGCGGCATGCGCCTGCGCCAGGTGCCACTGGACATGAGCTTTGCCGAAGCCTTCAAGGTCCGGAACCCGGACGCCTATGAACGGCTGATCATGGACGTCATCCGCGGCAACCAGACCCTTTTCATGCGCCGCGACGAAGTCGATGCAGCCTGGGCCTGGATTGATCCAATTCAGGCAGCCTGGGCGGCCTCCAAGGAAACGCCAAAGGGGTACACGGCCGGAACATGGGGGCCATCAGCCTCCATCGCCTTGGTTGAACGTGACGGCCGCACCTGGGCGGAAGACGAACTGGTTTAAACGCCGGAAGAGTGCGTTAAAGTCGCATGTTTCTGAGAATTAAATCGATTAAATGACACAAACAGTCATTACGCTCTATCTAATTAGTTGAGAGAGAAACCGGCTTCAACAGCGTCGGAAGATGAGGGAGACAAGCCATGGCCATCAAGGATCGTGTCGGCGAGGTCACCGAACGGATCGTAAAACGCAGCCACGACAGCCGCAGTGTTTATCTTGATCGGATCGGCAAGGCCGCAGACCAGGGCCCGCAGCGTTCGCGATTGTCTTGCGGCAACCTCGCACATGGATTTGCCGCATGTGGACTGTCCGACAAAGCTGCCTTGTCTGGTGATGTTGTGCCGAACCTGGGCATCATCACTGCCTATAACGACATGCTGTCCGCCCATCAGCCTTATGAGACCTATCCGGACCTGATCCGTCAGGCTGCTCGGGACGTCGGAGCGGTGGCGCAGGTCGCGGGCGGCGTACCGGCTATGTGTGACGGGGTTACACAGGGCCAGGACGGGATGGAACTTTCCCTGTTTTCGCGCGATGTCATTGCCATGGCAGCTGCTGTCGGGCTTTCGCATCAGATGTTTGATGCAGCCGTGTTCCTAGGCATCTGCGACAAGATCGTTCCTGGCCTCACGATTGCAGCTCTGTCTTTCGGCCATCTGCCGGCTGTCTTCATTCCGGCAGGGCCAATGACCACAGGGATCTCGAACGACGAGAAAGCGAAGGTCCGCCAGCTCTATGCGGAAGGCAAGGTTGGCCGAGACGCGCTTTTGGAATCGGAGTCCAAGGCCTACCATTCTCCCGGCACCTGCACGTTTTACGGCACCGCGAACTCCAACCAGATGCTGATGGAGATCATGGGCCTGCACATGCCGGGCGCATCTTTTGTCAATCCGGGCACGCCACTTCGCGAAGCGTTGACCAAGGAAGCGGCCAAACGCGCGCTGGCGATCTCGGCCCTTGGCAATGAGTTCACCCCTGCAGGTGAAATCATCGATGAAAAAGCCATCGTCAACGGCGTTGTCGGCCTGCACGCCACCGGCGGCTCAACCAACCACACCATGCACTTGGTGGCGATGGCCGCAGCGGCCGGGATCCGGCTGACGTGGGACGATATCTCCGACCTTTCGGATGTGGTCCCACTGCTTGCGCGTGTTTATCCAAATGGAAAAGCCGATGTGAACCACTTCCAGGCAGCCGGTGGTCTTGCGTTCCTCATCCGCGAACTCTTGGGTGACGGATACCTCCATCAGGATGTAAAAACTGTCTACGGCAGTGATCTTTCCGGTTATACGGTCGAGGCAAAACTCGACGCGGACGGCAATGTCATCCGGGACCTTGCTCCGCAAATCTCCGGCGATGAGACAGTTCTTGCGCCCGCCGCCAAAGCATTCCAGCCGACGGGCGGTCTAAAAATGCTGACCGGAAACATCGGCAAAGCGGTGATCAAAATCTCCGCAGTTGCCAAGGAGCGCCATATCATTGAGGCCCCTGCCCGTGTCTTTCACTCGCAGGAAGCCTTCCTAACGGCGTTTTCCAACAAGGAACTCAACGGGGACATTGCTGCTGTTGTCCGGTTCCAGGGCCCGAAAGCCTGCGGCATGCCGGAGCTTCACAAGCTGACCCCATCCCTGGGCATCCTTCAGGATCGTGGTCATAAGGTTGCGCTCATTACGGATGGCCGCATGTCCGGTGCATCGGGCAAGGTTCCAGCGGCCATTCACGTGACACCGGAAGCTGCCAATGGCGGCCCGATCGCAAAGATCCAGGACGGTGACCTCATCCGCATCAATGCGGTTACAGGAGAACTGACGGTTCTCGTTGATGAGGCCGAGTTCGATGCGCGACCGGTTGCACAAGAGGACCTCAGCCATCATCAGTTCGGTGTCGGCCGCGATCTGTTTGCCGCCTTCAGGGCCAATGTCGGCACGGCAGATGCCGGCGCGCATGTTTTTGACGTGTAAGGAAAGATAATGGGACAAGACATTTCAAAAATCGAAGCGGTCATGACAGCGGCACCGGTGATACCGGTACTGGTGGTCGAAGACCCGAAAAAAGCTGTCCCGATGGCGGAGGCTCTGGTTCGCGGCGGATTGCCGGCTATCGAAATCACGCTCCGTACACCGCATGCCCTGGAAGCAATTGCTGCTGTCAATGAGAACGTGGAAGGCGCGATCGTAGGGGCTGGAACTGTCCTGACGCCTCAGCAGTATGACGCCGTTGTTTCCGCTGGCGCGCGGTTTGTTGTTTCGCCCGGTGCAACGGATACGCTCCTGGACGCGGCTGATGAACACGGCGTGCCGCTGTTGCCGGGAGCGGCAACTGCTTCGGAGGTTATGAAGCTTCTTGAACGCGGTTATGAACGGCTGAAGTTCTTTCCAGCGGAACAAGCAGGCGGTTCGCCTTACCTGAAGTCTCTTTCCTCGCCCTTGGCTACCGCAAAATTCTGCCCAACCGGTGGGGTCAGCCTCGAAAAAGCGCCTGACTATCTGAAACTGCCAAATGTTTTGTGCGTGGGTGGTTCGTGGATTGCGGATGCAAAGGCAATCGCTTCAGAAGACTGGGGTGGGATTGAGGAACGGGCGCGGGCGGCATCCCAACTCGGCAAGTAGCCGTCGGAATACGATGCTCAGCTATCGCGCGAATGTTTATTAGGCTGAGGCGGCCTCTGATTCCGGCGCTTCATCCTCGCTTCCATCGACTTTGCGGTCCCAAAGAAGGCGCAGTCCACCGGACGTATCATTCCGCCAGGCAAATTCGGCAACGACAGGCTTGCCGAATTTTTTCATGGTCAACAGCACCTCTTCCGGCAAAGCCGGCAGGCTTTTCGCCATAACGCGGCAACCGTTGTTACCGGCGTCCACGATCGTGCCGGAAATCTCGGTGATCCCCTCAAAGTCGGAAATCTTCACCGGAATGCTGACGTTGTTCCGTTTCTCCCGACGTTTATCGGAGAAACTTTCAGTCGATTTCACAAACAGGACGGCCGCATCAGAGTCCTTGCGGGACGTGATCTGACATTTGACGAGCTTGTCGGAGTCTTTCGGTCGAATACCGATATTCTTGCTCAGCTCCTGAATATCGGGAGAAGTCAGGCGGCATCCCCATTCCCCGACATTAGAAACAACACCACTGATCACTGACAGATTGTCAAAATCTACAACGAGAACCTCTTCTTCGGCCTCGGGTTTATCCTGCAAGTGCGCAAGTGCATTCATTACCGCCTCCAACTACCCTTTTTACTTAGGGTTATTATCATTTCAAATGGCTTAACATCTTCAATTTTAGGTGCTTGATCTCAGAGGCAAATGGCACTTACCCTGCGGCTTGTGGCCGCCGACCCGTTTGGACTTGCAGCAGTTCCCCTCACCAGAGTTCGGCCCGGAATGAAAGTACATCCGATCCTCTAGCCATCCCGGTTTCCGAAGACCTCACTCCGTCCGATGAACCGGCGTATTTTCATCCAAAACAGATGGAGACGAGTATGACAGCTTATTTTAAGGCTTCGATCGCAGCCCTGGCTCTCCTAACAGTTCCAGTCGCGGCGAATGCAGAGAACCTTTGTCAGGGATATGGCCCGCAAACACCGCGCGATATCTCAAACACGGCCGGCTCAAATACCACCACGGTCGCTTTTGCGCCTGAAGCAGCAACACTTAACCTGTGTAATTTGCATACCCATACGAATGCTGAGCACAAAGGACCGGGTTTTTCAGTTTTTGTCGACGACAGCGACCATGGCGGATTTCGCTGCAACGAAACTGACACGTTGACCGAAGCCGAGCTTGCTGCACCAGAATCCGATGCCTTCCATGGTGTTAAGCCAGGCGACACAATTGAAGTTCACTGGGTCTTTTCATCTTGCAACGTGTCACCGGGAAAAGGTCTGGGCTCCTGTCTAAGTGACTCTTGTGTAAATCCGCAATTGCGTGTCGAGGCCCAAACATTTCTGGTCGTCAATGATTCAAACGCTCTGAATTTCATGGACTTCGCCTACCAAGACAATATTGTCGACGGCCTTCATCAGCCAAAAGCGCTGCCCACTGGAACAGGGTCTCCTGTCACCTTTATTGGTTCAACGACTGGACCCAGCTACAGCCAAGCAAAATGCTCGCCGTTCCAGGTAACTTGGAGTGTCCGGCCACAATGCGCCAAAGTCGATATCAATTCCCTGAACGCCTGGGCGGACGCCGGAAACATCTTCCAAGAGGATCACTCTCACGGTGTCCGCCAATTGGTGACCGCTGAAGAACTGCTCGCGCCGATCAACTGACCTTTGCTGGCCGGCCAGCTGCTGGCCGGCACCCACTTCCGGTAATCGTATCTTTCAGGATCATGCCAGCTGTGCTATCTGATGCAGCGACATTCAGATTGCCCAGAAACACAGGGCTTAAATCGATTTAAGGAGACCCGCATGACGGTCGAAGCGACCTTCACCATGCTCGCTCAGCAAGCGGAAACCCTGTCCGGCACATCGCTTCGAAACATGTTTCAGGAAGACCCTGACCGGTTTGCGAAGTTTTCCGCCCGTTGTGACGATCTTCTGCTCGATTATTCAAAGATCAAACTGGATGCCAAGATCCTGGAGCTGTTGCTGCAGGTCGCGCGCGAAGCGGAAGTCGATGCGAAACGCACAGCGATGTTTTCAGCCGGCAAGATTAACACCACCGAACACCGCGCTGTCCTTCACACGGCCCTTCGCAACCAGTCTACAGACCCGGTTCTGGTCGATGGCGAGGATGTGATGCCAGACATTCGCGCGGTCCTTGATGCAATGGCTGATTTCTCGGAGGCTGTAAGATCCGGGGAACTAACATCTTCCGCCGGAACCGCTTTCACCGATGTCGTCAACATTGGCATTGGCGGCTCGGATCTTGGTCCTGCAATGACCACTTTGGCGCTCGCACCTTATCATGATGGGCCAGAACTCCATTACGTTTCCAATGTGGACGGTGCGCACATTGCCGACACGCTGGAAAAACTGGATCCGGCCTCGACCCTGATCATCGTAGCCTCCAAGACCTTCACCACAGTTGAAACGATGACCAACGCGCAGACGGCGCGCAAATGGATCGCAGATGCTCTGGGGGAAGAAGCTGTCGGCGCGCATTTCGCTGCCGTTTCAACGGCTCTAGACAAGGTTGGGGCATTCGGAATCGACGCAACGCGCATTTTTGGCTTCTGGGATTGGGTGGGCGGCCGGTATTCTATCTGGTCGGCCATTGGTCTGCCGTTGATGATTGCAATCGGGCCGGACGCCTTCAACGAGTTTCTGGAAGGCGCATATGCGATGGATGTGCATTTCCAGGATGCGCCGATGGAAGAGAACCTTCCTGTTTTGATGGCCCTGATCGGGATTTGGCACCGCAACGTTTTGGGCTATGGCGCGCGCGCTGTTCTGCCATACGATCAGCGCCTCGCCCGGCTTCCTGCCTATCTGCAGCAGCTTGACATGGAGTCCAACGGCAAGCGGGTCAAATTGAACGGCACATTGGTCGACAGCAACACCGGCCCGCTCGTGTGGGGGGAACCCGGCACCAACGGTCAGCACGCCTTCTATCAACTTCTTCATCAGGGCACGACCGTCATTCCTTGCGAGTTCCTGATTGCAGCTCGGGGTCATGAAGACGACTTGACGCATCAGCACGAACTTTTGATATCCAATTGCCTGGCCCAGTCCGAGGCATTGATGCTTGGCCGGACACTTGATGAAGCCGCTTCTCAACTCTCAACTGCAGGCTTTGACGAAGATGAAGTCGCCCTCCTGGCGCCGCACAAGGTTTTTCCGGGCGACCGGCCGTCACTGACACTCGCCTATGACGAACTGACGCCGTTTGCACTCGGCCGGTTGATTGCCCTTTATGAGCACCGTGTATTTGTCGAGGGCGTAATCTGGGGCATAAACTCCTTCGATCAGTGGGGCGTAGAATTGGGCAAGGAGTTGGCAACGGCTTTGTTGCCGATGGTCAAAGGCGAAGCTGAACCTGCAACAAAAGACGCCTCGACTAGAGGGCTTCTGACTGCCCTGCAGTCGGCGAGCGCAAACGCCTAAAGCATCGTTGAGTTCAGTGCGAGAGGGCTCACAAGGCCATACTTTCGCCTCACGGCACAGGTCTTTGTGCATCAACGGTCGACCGTGTTGCTTTGCGAATTCCAAAGGGCATGACTTCAACCACGACTTATGTGGCGATTGCCGGTTTGGCAAAACCAACTTACGCTGTGTTCATTGATTTACGCTCCGTGATTCGCCATTGTGGAGCGAAAAGAGAGGTGCCGGCAGGCGTCCTTATAATGAGGAGATCTCAGTTATGAAAAAGCTTGTATTGCTCGCAGGCATCACCCTTGCCTTGGCCGGGTGCCAATCTGACAGTTCGCGCGATCGCGCGCTCGTCGGCGGTGGTCTTGGCGCAGCGACCGGCGCCGCAATTGGCGCAGCAGCCACGGGCGATGTCGGCGGCGCACTTGTTGGCGCAGCAATCGGCGGCGCAGGCGGCGCGATTGTTGGCGGCGCAACAACACCGAAAAATTGCGTAGCGTATGACCGTTACGGCAATCCATACCGGGTAGCTTGCCCGTAACCCTTGAGCATGTCCGGCCACGAACATGCAGTGCACTGAAAAAATGAGAAATAGACGATGAAAAAACTCTTCTTGGTCGCAGCAACCGCTGCCCTTCTTGTCGGCTGCCAGTCCAGCAGCCAGACGGATCGCGCCCTCGTCGGTGGCGGTCTTGGTGCGGCAACCGGTGCAGTAATCGGCGCGGCGACAGGCGGCGGTGCGGGTGCAGCGCTAGCAGGTGCTGCAATTGGCGGCGCTGGTGGTGCCGTTGTCGGTGCGGCGACAGCGCCAAAAAACTGCGTTGCCTACGACCAGTACGGCAACCCGTACCGGGTTGTTTGCCCATAACATCGTAGCACTGGGCGTTGGATAACCGGCCTCGTTAAGAATTGGTTAACCATCGCCCTTTCACCCTAGGCGGACCTGTTGACCGAAGGAGCGCCCGGGATGAAGCCCGCCATTGCCTTGCTATCGCTGACCCTATTGCTTGCTGGATGCGTCAACACGGAAAGCCAGCGAGATCGGATGCTGATTGGCGCAGGTCTCGGCGCAGCTACAGGAGCGACAATTGGCGCTGCTGCGGGATCAACCGGCGGCGCAGCACTTGCTGGCGCAGCTTTGGGTGCAATTGGCGGCGGCCTGATTGGCGTGGTTACATCTCCACGCAACTGCATTGCGCGCGACACGGAAGGCACGCCCTATACGGTTCCCTGCCCCTGAACGCCAAACCCAAGACCCAAAATAAAAAGGCCAGCCCAAACGGGCCGGCCTTTTCTTTTGATCGCCTTAAACCAGCTTAAGCGGCTCGGCTTGCAGCCATCGAATTCAAAGCGCTTTCTGGATCGACATAGTCGTATCCAAGTGCGGTCGCCACAGCTTCGCAGGTGACTTTGCCCTGATGAACGTTCAAGCCCGGAAGGAAGTTTGCATCGTCAAGCAACGCCTTCTTTGCGCCCTTGTCTGCGAGCGCCAAGGCGAACGGCAGCGTCGCATTGTTCAGCGCATAAGTCGAAGTCCGCGGGACAGCGCCCGGCATGTTGGCAACGCAGTAGTGAACAACCTCATCAACGATGTAGGTCGGCTCTGAATGCGTGGTCGCCTTGGATGTTTCAAAGCAGCCGCCTTGGTCGATCGCAACATCGACAACGACAGAGCCTGGCTTCATCTTGCTGATCATCTCAGCAGTTACCAGCTTCGGCGCAGCAGCACCGGCGACCAGAACGGCGCCAACGACGATGTCAGCCGCAAGAACCTGTTTCTCAAGCGCAGCTTTGGTTGAGTAGACGGTTTTGAGCGCAGAACCGAAGGTCTGCGACAGGTTGGACAGAACCTGCGTATTGCGGTCCAGAACCGTCACATCGGCCCCAAGGCCCAGCGCCATGGTGATGGCATGCGAACCGACAACGCCGCCGCCAATGACTACGACCTTGGCAGGTTCAACTCCCGGAACACCGCCAACGAGAACACCGGAACCGCCGTTGATCTTCTCCAGGCATTTCGCACCGGCAGTGACAGACAAGCGGCCGGCAACCTGAGACATCGGGACGAGTAGCGGCAGACCGCCTTGCGAATCCACAACAGTTTCATAGGCAATGCAGGTTGCCCCGGACTTCACCAGATCAGCCGTCTGAGCTTCATCGGGCGCGAGATGCAGATAGGTAAAGAGGATATGGTGCGGGCGCAACATGGCGCGCTCAACAGCCTGCGGCTCTTTCACCTTGATGATCATTTCGGCAGCGTCGAAAATTTCCTGAGCGGTTGCGAGGATTTTGGCGCCACTGACTTCATAGTTGGCATCGCTGGCGCCGATCCCTGCACCAGCGTTCGTTTCTACAAAAACCTCATGGCCATGAGCTGTGATCTCATGAACGCTGTCCGGTGTCAGACCGACCCGGAATTCGTTGTTTTTGATTTCCTTAGGTACGCCAATCCGCATGGTTCCGTCTCCTCTGGTGCGGCTTGTTTATTGTTTTTGATAATACCACTGAGAAAGACGCAGGTGCTTGCGTTCAAGGCCTGTTGAAATGGTGTCTGTGCAATTTTATTGCGTGAATTTTATTCAGTCTCGAATTTTATGGTATCAATAAATGAACCAATCGAATTATGTGCAGCGCAAAATCATGATCCTCGACAGACTTGACCGCAAGATACTCAATGTCCTGCAACGCGATGGACGGATCGCAAATGCGGACCTTGCCGAGAAAATCGGCTTGTCGCCCTCTGCCTGCCTGCGGCGCATGCGAGCGCTTGAAGAGGCAGGGGTCATCGACAGCTATGTCGCTCTGCTCGACCAGCGAAAACTCGGCAGGCGGATGGATGTCTTTGTCGAAATCTCACTGACCGGTCAATCGAAGGAAACACTGGAGAGTTTTGAAAGGGCCGTCGCCCGGTCCGAAGAAATCATGGAGTGTTTCTTGATGGCAGGCGATGCTGACTACATCCTGCGCCTGACCGCAGCTGACCCGATTGATTTTGAGCGCATTCACAGGGATCACCTGTCGCAACTACCGGGCGTATTGCGGATGAAATCGTCCTTTGCCATCCGCCCGATCGTCAAACGCACCGCCTTGCCCTTGTCCGAAACAGCGGACGCAGCAGACCGATAGGTCGCGTATGTGAGGCTATCGACGTTCCGGTTCTCGCCCGCTATAGTCGCGGCCCTTCTTAGAGGCTTTACAGGAACCCCGTCTGGTGTCCCACACGATTACCCGTTTTCTTGATACGACTTACCAACTTGCTGAATGCCCAACCTGGGACGAGCGCACCAACAGACTGCTTTGGGCCGATATTCAAGGGCGCAGCGTTCAATCGATGGATTGGGACACACGCGCCATCACCACATGGCAATTCGACAACGAAGTCGGGTCCTTCGGCCTGTGCGATGATGGGCGGCTGATTACCAGTGTCTGGGATAAGGTGGTTCTGTTCGATCCTCAAACCGGAACACAGGAGGTTCTGGCCGAAGTCGAAGCCGACAAACCTCAGACCCGATTGAACGACGGAAAGGTTGGCCCGGACGGCGCCTTTTGGGTGGGCACGATGGACACAAGCTCCCCACGGGAACCGATCGCCGGTCTTTATCGGGTCGACAGCAGTGGTGAGGTTGCGGAAATCCGGGACGAACTGCAGTGCTCGAACGGCCTCGCCTGGACGCCGGACGGCGACTACATGTACCACTCCGACACGTCACCGGGATGGATCGAGTGCTATGCCTTTGATGCGGCGACCGGCTCATTGGGTGCGAAAATGCTGTTCGCGCAGCAAACCAACGCCACAGGGCGGCCGGATGGCGCAACGGTCGATGCCAACGGCAATTACTGGAGTGGCGGGGTTTCGTCCGGCGTGGTCAATTGTTTCGCGCCGAACGGCGAATTGCTAGAGGCGATCAAGATGCCCGTACAACGGCCGACCATGCCATGCTTTTGCGGGCCAAACCTTGATCATCTGATCGTCACCAGCATCAAGCAGCCGTCCGATCCGACCTCCGTCGAACCGGATACACTGTCCGGCGGATTGTTCCTCATCGAAGGCCACGGTCAGACCGGCTTGAAGACCTATCGCTTCAAAACCGCTCAATAGATCCGGAATTAAAGACCCGAGCTAGTGCCCTCGAAGCAGCATCAAAAGTTGCTGTAGATCCGGGCGTTTCGGGTGCAGTCGCGCGCGCTCACGCGTTTCAAAACCGTCCGAGCTGGTTGTATTAGCGTGTTCTGGAGAACGGTCTGATAGACTGCGGGCCTGTGCACTTTGCAAAGGACCTGCCGTCCGTTGATGGTTTGGTATTCCCAACGTGTGTGGGCCCGATGGGTCATGATTGTCCGTTTGATATTTTTATAGACCGCAGGCTGGTGAACTTTTTCGTAGCAGGCCGTTGTCATGTTGCTGCCAAACGCCGGCCCCGCCCCCAGAACGGATGCTGCCAAGACCATCACTTTGACGCTGTTCGGATACCCCATACTGTTCCCCTGTCTCGAAGTGACTGAAAAGACCACTTCACCCTAGGGAAAATCCTGTTAGAGAGAAAGCAATTCTCTGAATTCTACTTAAGGCTTCCCTGAGACGCCGCTTATGCATGGCAAATTGCAATGATCCATGCTTAACCACCTCTTTCCGGAATGGCGGGAAAAGAGTTAAGACATTTTGGACATACCAATTTCGACCGCCTGGAACAGATATTCTTCTATGTAGTCTAGCGGCAGCCTTTTGCCCTGATCGGTTGCCATACCGTGCGCGCTGGTTGCACCAGAACATTCCGGCTCACCGTCTGATAGATGGCTGGTTTTTGGACACGGTGTGAGCTTGCCGGTTGTATCAGCACCTTTTCCTTCACGTGGCTGTAGACGGCAGGATGTCGTACCGCGACTTTTGAAGCCGGCTTGACCAGAACGCGCTGCGATGCTGTCTGATACACAGCTGGATAGTGCACCTTGCACAAGATCCGGCGACCTTTGATCGTGCGGTACTCCCAGCCGCTAGACGCAGGCTTCACTTGCACCTTGTGATGCTGTGTCTGGTAAACGGCAGGACTGGTGCGGTACGTAACGCGCTCCGGCTGAACAAGCACCTGGCGGGTTTGATACGCATATTTTGCCGGTTGCTGAACCACATAACTGCTGGCGGCCTGAACCAGAACACGCTGATTGACCGTCTTGTAGACGGCGGGCACCACGGCCTGTTCATAGCAAGACGATGCATAACCGCCCGCGGCTGCGGTATTCAGCGCAAATGGGCAAAACATGAGCGCGGTAACCGCGCTCCAGAAGGTGCGACGCATAACATTCCCCCAGTCTGGCGCAAATTGGCGCCTGCCCCATGACAGTAGGGAAGCTTCACCTAAGGGAAAAGCAAAAAGTTAACGGCCATTAACTTTTCTTCAGCCGGTCTTCGAAAGATCCTGTTGCACAGGTCCTTTCTCATAATCGGTGTCTTCGTTGATGATATGCCGTGCCTCGTCCGGCACCCATTCACCCCACCGTGGCTCCAGTTTGTGGTCGACCGAAACACGGTCGTCGAACACAAAGCACTCGCCGTTCCAGAGACTTTTGTCTTCCGGAACTTTCTCCAGATAGTTCAAAATGCCGCCTTCCAGGTGGTAGACGTCCTTAAAGCCGTTTTTGAGCATCCAGGCCGTTGCTTTCTCGCAGCGGATCCCACCGGTGCAGAACATGGCAACCTTTGGCTTGGTTTTCAGATTTTCCTGATCGTGCACCCACTCCGGAAATTCCCGGAAAGACTGGGTTTCCGGATTTACCGCCCCTTCGAACGTTCCGAATGCATACTCGTAGTCGTTCCGCGTATCGATTACGATCACCCCCGGCTCTGAAATCAGCGCATTCCAGTCTTCGGGCTTGACGTACTCGCCCACGACTTCATTCGGGTCAATGTTGTCGACCGCAAGCCGGACGATTTCCTGCTTCAAACGCACTTTCATACGTTTAAAAACATGGCGGTGTGTCCAGGACTCTTTGTGCGTGAGCTCAGCGAGACGCGGATCGGAGCGTAAATATTCAAGGACAGCGCGTACACCGGCTTCAGGACCGCAAATGGTGCCGTTGATGCCTTCGGACGCGAGCAGAAGACTGCCGCGCACATCTTGAGAGACGCAGAACGTTTTGAGCGGGTCCCGCATCTCCTCGAAATCATCGAGCGGCGTGAAATAATAGAGGGCTGAGACAAGAAAGTCGTTCATGGGGCTTTGTCTTTTTGTTTGAAAGGCGCCATCGGGCCAGGCCCGTCTGGCGCCCTCTATACAGCGACAGCCCCCTGCCTGAAAAGTCCGCAGTTTCTCGGACCCCTTCAGAAACACCCGTCGAAGCCACAGTTGGCAGTTATTGAACCGCGTTCTTGACGGCCTTCAAAAGATCCAGCAGATCCTGATCCGGGTTTTCAGCGGCCGCGGTTGCAGCGCTGCTGCTTTCGGTGACCTTGTGCAGCTGCGCGATCCCGGCTTTCAATGCGCTTTGGGCCAGTTGGGTCTGCTGTTGCTGCGTCGCCACCGCATTTTCATACAAAATGCTAAGCGAGTTCGCGTTGGAAACATACAGGCTGGCCACCGCAACAGCGGGAGACAGCCCGAGAACGAGATCATTGAGATTTGCCGCCTCGCCGATCTTGGACAGGGTCTCCATGTCAGATTCAAGGGTATTTAAAGGCATATCAGCCGGTTGCTCCGGCTGCGCTTGAGATTTGCTTGGCATGATATCTTCCTTCACTTGCCGGATGATCCGGTTTGGTGGGGCTTCACCTGCCCTGTACGCCTTGTCCCGTTGGATCCACGCTTTTGGATACACCCAATAATCATCAGGGCGACCGGGATGAGGTCGCAGGAAGTATCAACCTATAGTTGTTAATTCTTTATTGCTTCACGCATACGTAATGGCTCCGTTCCAGAAATTGGAACAGAGCCAATGGCTTATAGTGCGGGCTTCGGCTTACCGGCCGCCGCTGAAAGCCTGAAGGACCGTCATAAGACCGGTGAGATTGTCGGCAACACCGGTCTGGCCAACCTTCTCGGTCGCGCCCGCACCAGCCATGGTGTCCATGCTGTAGATCTGCATGACACCCTGGTTCGCTGCAGCCTGCGCAAGAATGTTTTGCTGCTGTTGTGCGGCCACCGCATTTTCAAACAAAATGCCGGTTGAGTGTGCCATCGACTGGTACAAAGTGCTGATGGCCATGGCCGGGGCTTCACCAACCACCTTGACGTTGGATTGGGTCACGGCGTCCGTGACCATCGGGTTCACTGTTACGGGATCTGCCATATTTGCTACTCCTTGAGCTGAGCCGGTTCATATTCGGCTATCGGCACTTGGTTAGACGCCCGCAAATCTTCTGTGTGAAAGTAAACCTGGCTTATCTGATTGATAAAAATGGAAAAACGTCAATTCCGACTGAGAAACATCCCGTCAAACAAAAAGCCCGCCGACGATGGCGGGCGGGCTCATATAATGCTTTTGAAATCCAGATTATGATTTTGGTCTGTTGTGTTGCGGGGCCGCATTCGCTTGAGACCGAAGCCCCGCGATTTGGCGCTCAACCTCTCTGGCGACCATCGAGTTGATATTCCCCATCAATGTGTTGAGCTGGTAAGCAACCTTTGGATCAGCCAGTGCCGCTGTGCCTGGCCCAAATTGCGGCATGCCCTGGAACGCCTCCCCCTTCTTCTGCTGACTGGCTTTCAAAAGCTCAGTGAGGGAGGCCTTGTCATTCAGAAGTTTTTCAAGGTCAGCCTGTTGCGCGGACATGGTATTGGAAAGTTGCTCTGCCTTGTCCCGCGCATCAGTCAGGACGCGTTCAACCGCTTGCATCCCTTCATCCAGCGCGGCATCCCCGGCTTCCTTTTTCTTCAAAATCTCGGCTGCGATCCCGACAACTGTCGGTAAAGACCGGTAGAGGGATTGGTAGTCGGACTGCAAAGTCGAGGTTTTCAGGAAACCCTCAAGAATTTCCTTGAGGAGGTCTGAGCCTCCGCTGCTTCCTCGGCCAGAGCCAGAGCCAGAGCCAGAGCCAGAGCCAGTGCCTGTACCTGGAGCTGGTCCGGGAGCGGCGTTTTGTTGACCAGCGCTACCTGCCTCACCAGAAGGTGCGCTTGATGCAGTTTGTACAGCGGCAGCTGCTTGACCGCTGGTTCTGTCGGAAGGCCCAGCTTTCTGGGGGGGGGGTGTATCGGCTGCCGCAGTCGCCGGCGCGCCTTTGGCGCCTTGGGCAGAAGCCGTTGGGTCACCCGCGTCTGCGGGGGCGGCTGGACTTGGTTTGCGGACCATTTTCCGGCTCCTTTATCTCATCGCTCGGCTCTGACGTTTGTTGTTCCCATTCGGGTGGTGGTGGCTCACGGTCCTGCAATCTGGAAACCATCTGCTCGCGGATTGACGCAATCCGCTGTGCACTCGAGCGTCCTGACGCTGGATTGGACCGATCGGCGTTTCCAGCCCCCCTAATTTTTTGATGCCGGCATGCAAGGATATCCCGGTTCCAATCGCGAATTTGACCTCGGCAATGCTCTTGAGGGCGCTGAGGACGGTCCGGCCGGGAACTGGACACATCCGCCGGAAGGCTGTGATCGGCGCAGACCGGGAACCCTGGATCCACACAGCCGCACTGGCCATGATCCTGCGATCTTGCTTTTTCCGTATCGCTTACCTGAATGCTGACAACTGCCTCAGATGCGATTTGATCGTTTACCCCGTCCAGCGCCCGTAGAGCTGCTTCCACGGATGCGCGGGCCTCCACCAGATAGGTTGACCGTTGAGCAAACTCGATATGGACTTCCGGTTCCGTAAAGCTGCCGCGAACCTGTTCCGCAACTTCGGCCCAGTTCACAAGGCACTCAAGCAGAAGATCATCAATCTCGCGGTAGGCAGTTATGAGATGTACGGTCATTTCTTTCTCCCGGTCATGCGGTCCAACAGGCGGTTGACCGTCTCCTTTTCATCCGCGCTCAGGTCTTCAAACGCCTCTGAAATCGTTTTTTCCTTCCGAACCTTTCGAAGCTTCCCTCGCTCGCTATCGTCTCCCGGAACGCTTTTATCGCGACCTGTTTCGTCATGGCCCCGGTTTTCGTCGTCATCACCCGCAAGGGATCGGGGCGTTTTCAAAAGCCAGAGATTAGTTTCCTTCGCGATGGCCGGTATTGACGGCCCCCGGCGCTCCGGATGATGTGCAAACATTGGCTGCCTCCTATTGGTTCAGCCCGCAAGATTATGACCCCGTTTTAAAATCAGAGATCACCGTTTTGGACGAGGTTCCTGCTGCGGTACTTACGCTTCCATAAACACTCACCGCTTGGGTCACCATTTGCTGGATGTCGGTCAAGAGCGGGATTTCCTCGCCGGCAAGCGGTGGATTCTCAGCCGCTTTCTTGATCGCAACGGCCTGTGCCGCCACCGCGATCTGCATGATAGCATTCATGTAGTTTGCAGCGTCTTGAACCGCGAGGCCGGTTGTCTGGCCAACCATCAACTCCGGCGCTGTCGACACCATGGTCGGCGCATATTCGGCATTTTCGTAGTTGGAAAACTCGGCAGCCTGAACTACTTGCTGATTGAGCGCACTGGTGACTGGCGCTGTGGATGCAGCCGGAGCAGGTTGCGGATTGTTCTGCCCCCCACTGTCACCGCCTTTGGCGGGACCGGCTCCGCCTGGCGCGCCGTTTTCAGACTTATCGCCGTTGCCATTCTTAGAAGCTGTCATGGCCTGTGTGTCCTTCTGCGCCGCAGGTTTCAAGTGACCGTTTGCATCGCGTGATAATCCCGGAACGGCGGCATTGGCCTCTGTTGCCGGGTCCGCCGGTTTCGAAGCCGGCTTGTCTCTACCCATCAATGACTTGAGCGCGTCAAACATCACTGGTTACTCCCTGATTGACGCTTCTTAGGCCGTTAGCCGGTTTCGCCGATATCCATGATCAGCTGGCACGCCTTGGAAACCACCGCGGTGGTGATCTGGTTCATGGCCTGCTGACTGTGGACCGCGTTTTGAATAGACAAACCGGACGCGTGGCTTGCCACCTGATAAAGGCTGGCTATGGCCTGGGCCGGGGCCTCGGCAACAACTTTGACGTTGGTTTGTGTCACCGCATCCGTGATTTGTGCATTGACGAGGTCAGCCATCTCTTCATCCAGTTCCGTGTTGATCGCGATCCAATCGGCCTGTGTATCCGGTACGAGCCGTCAGGAGAGTGGACGCTTCATTGCATCGCCTGTGACACTGGGCGGGTTTGTTTGCCAGGCGCATTGTCTTCCCCAACGGCCTCGCGCAAATGCTGACGAAGGTGCTGGACACGCTTGCGGGCAAGCGGTTCCGAAATGGCCATGGTCACGGCAATTTCCTTGTAGGTGCACTCTTCGCAGAACCTCAGCCGGAAAATGCGTTTGAATTCTGGTGTCAAGGCATCAACTGCCGCCAGAACAGCCCGCAATGCATCCTGATGCCGCAATGTGTTCTCCTGATCCGGCTGCCTGTCTGCAAGATCAGCTTTGTGATCCTGATAGATGTCAGCTCCGAAATCACGAACCTGGCGTTCCGACGTCTCCTTACGCAAACGGCTGATATATTCGTTCTTCATCGCAAACAGCAGGAAAGCCCGCGGTTCACGAATAGCCGTATGGTGCCGCTCAACGTGGCTAACCGCCTTAATCAAAGTCGCCGACAACAAATCCTCAGCCGCCTCCCGATCACCGCGGGTCAGGCGAAGAGCTCTGCGGCGCAGCACCTGCCCATCGTCAATCCAGCTCATCCAAAGGCTTTGCGCTGGACCATTCCACCTCAACACCTGTGCGTTCTGGCCTGTCATACGGCGTCTCCGTTTCGCACTTTGAACCCGTTTTGTTCACACAACCCAAGGACGCTAGGAATTTTTTCTTGTGACCTGTTTTTTGAGATTTTCTCGGAAAAGGCTTGCCTCAAATCATAATATCGCCAACAACATCATGTTTTCATTGTATTAAGATATGTGAGTTTCATTATGCAGTTTAGCATACGAACATCGCAGCACAACCGCGAATACAACCTTAAATAGCGTTTAGCGATTTAAGCGATGACACAGGACATTGTAGGAACAGCAGCGTAATCAGCAGAAACGCAGATTACGAATGAGAGAAACAGGCAATGTATCCAGACCGGCCTACCCCGAACAAACCCTCGTTTTTGCAATTGTTCCACATCGCGGCCAAATGTGATTGCCTTTATCTTCTGGACTTTTATTGTCAGTTGCTTTTCTCACACAACCGCACAAGCCACCTGTCGGAAGAACAACAGGCCTTGCTGGCAAAAGCAGCCCATGATGATATAATTGCCGTTGCTGCTGAGCAGAACAGGCTTTTGCCTCCAAGAGATCAGTTGCTGTTGTGCGGCAATGAACCTTATTTCATTAAGCCAATGCCAATCGAAGCCGTCGAAAGTGGCCTGGCCGGCGATGAGGAAAAATTTCTTTTCAATCTCTGGCACGAAAACAAAGGCGTCATTCAAAACGATGACCGCCTGACGAAACTCTCCTCAAAGTTTATTCTCACCTTGCCCGAAGCCGATGCAGGCAAAGTGCCTGAGTTGACCTTTGCCGGGCGCGACAGCACGTTCCGCAGGATGTTTCCGGCTGCGATTTCGAACAATCGTCCGGTTGTTGATGTGCTGCCGGAAAAATACGTGGCGGCGGCAACGGATGCCTATCATATGGCAATTGCGGGGGAACCGTCCTTTGACATTCAAAGAACAGGACCGCTCCTCGGACCGAAGGTCCCGAATATCACTCAGCAGCGCCTTGTGCTTAAATTCAAGTCCTCATCCGGATTTGAAAGGGTTTTCAGCCTGATCCGGGTCCTTCAGATACATGAGGCTTCTGACCGCGTGAAAAGCACAGCCCTGAACCTAGAAAACTAGCTGCGGCGGGGCACAAAACCATGAGCCTCTTACATCCTGCACCTAAGCGGCCTGCGGTTTAACTTGTAAATCCCGCAAGGCAGCACCTGCGATTTCAAAAGACCGGAGACGCGCCTTGTGATCATGAATCATGCCGGTGACCATCAATTCATCTGGCTTATAACGATCCAGCAGATTCTGAATCTGAACATGGACTGTATCCGGAGACCCCGTGGCAGAACAGGAGAGCGCATGTTTCACCTGCGCAAGAACCGGCGCCGGAATTTCTGGAGACAAATCCTCTACCGGATACGGTAATTTGCCTGGCCACCCGGTCCTAAGGCGCGCAAACGCAAGATATTGCGAGGACCGCAGGTACTGTGCCTCTTCATCGCTCGCCGCCGCACAGACACCAGCGGCCATCACGGCATAAGGCTGATCCAGATATCGCGACGGCTGGAACTGCGCCCGGTAGATGGTAAGCGCCTCTTCCAGCATGTCTGGCGCGAAGTGCGAAGCAAACGCATAAGGCAAACCATAGTGCGCTGCCAGCTGAGCCCCATAAAGGCTAGAGCCAAGGATCCAGACCGGAACATGTGTGCCCGCACCCGGAATTGCGCGGACACGTCCGCTTTCTGCCTCGTCTGCGAAATAGGCGAGCAACTCTTGAACGTCTTGGGGAAAGGTGTCGTCCGGAGCCATATGCCGCCGCAAAGCGCGCGCCGTTGCCATATCTGTTCCAGGCGCCCTTCCCAAGCCCAGATCTATCCGGCCCGGATAAAGCGTTGCCAGCGTGCCGAACTGTTCTGCGACGACAAGCGGAGCATGATTGGGCAGCATGATCCCACCGGCACCAACCCGGATGGTGCAGGTCGCCCCAGCGACATGTCCGATCACAACAGCGGTCGCCGCACTGGCGATCCCGGGCATATTATGGTGCTCTGCAAGCCAAAACCGGTGAAAACCATTGTTCTCAGCCAATTGGGCAAGCACTACCGAGTTGTTTAGCGCATCGGCTGCCGTTTTGCCCTCCGGAATGGGCGACAGATCGAGCAGGGAAAACTTATGCATGAGCAGCTCCTTCGCCTGGCAGCTATTCACTCAAACACGACCATACAAGCCTAACGACCGCATTTTAGCTAACACCGGCTGATTTTTTATCCCCCCGCAACAATCCTGATCCAGCATGCAGGAGCTGTCACTTTTAAGTAAGGCGATTTGCCGCAACCGGGCACTAAAAAGCACGTGAAAATGCGGACGAACGGCAAAACCCCGCCGTGCTAGCCTCGATCATCGAGTGAAAGCAATGGGGGCAGCCGTGAAGTTTCTGATTGTCTATGCAAGCACCGAAGGGCAAACGAACAAGATTGCCAAATTCATGGCCGGATTACTGACCAATTCCGGTCACCAGGTTCGGTTCCACAACGTCGGCGATGTTTCTGACGGGCTCACAATCACAGACTATGACCACGTTATCGTCGCAGGGTCTGTACACTCTGGCAAGCACCAACCAGATCTTCAGCTATTCGTTTACGCTAATCGCGAACGGTTAAACAAATTGCCGAGTCTCCTGGTGTCCGTGAGCCTTGCAGCAGCATTTCCAGACACCCAGAGCGAAGCCCAAGGATATGTGGACACGTTTCTGGAAACAACGGAGTGGCAACCGACGCATACGCTCCTGACCGCCGGAGCAATCAAACCGGGGATTTACGACTGGTTTCAAAAATCGGCCTTGCTGGAAGGGGATCTGGCGGCTCATTTTGATGAAGATCTTTCAGACACGCGCGAATTCACAGACTGGGATGCATTGAAGCAAAAGACTGTGGAGATCACCACCAGCTGATGTGAGCAGCGTTTAAACCGGCCCAGTTTGGTTTGGTCGTCATGGGAATTTTGGTGGGTGAGTGGGGGCTCGAACCCCAGACCCGCTGATTAAGAGACTGGTGCTACTTAGTTCCACCGAGGCTCACTAGCTTCCTATAAGTACGCATTTACAGATAGATAGCTAGAAACTCCAGTCCACACCATTCCTGTGCGATGCATTGCATTCCTCTATTTTGCTGCCTATATCTCATCTAGGCAGCAAACGAGGCGCAGCAATGGCCGAACCAAGAAAACTCACCAAATCAGTTGTGGAAGGGATAATTCCTGGCCCTCGGGACGTCGTGCACTGGGACACCGTACTCAAGGGGTTCGGGGTGAAAGTGACACCTAAAGGCCGCAAGGTGTTCATCGTTCAACATCGACCTAAGGGCCACAAAGGCGCAGCCAAGAAATACACGATTGGCAAGTACGGAGACTTTACAGTCCAACAGGCACGCGACGCAGCCCTTGATGTGATCCACAACAGTGCTCAGGGCATCGACCTTGGTGCTCAGCAGAAAGCCGAACGCGCCAAGCAATTGAACGATTTAACCAAAGACCTGGTCAGTCAGTTTATCGAAAAGCACGTCTCACAAAACCGATCCGCACGTGAGACAACGCGGCTGCTTGATCACGACGTGATCCCTGTTATTGGCAACAAGTCCATCCACGACGTGACCAAGCACGACATCATCAGCATCGTTGATAGAGTGTCAGGTCGAGGTGCGCATACAACAGCAAACAGAACACTGGCTGCAGTTCGCAAGTTTCTAAACTGGTGTGTTGGTCGTGGGGTAATCGAAACCAGCCCTGCTGCAAACGTCGCCGCTCCTAAAAAAGAGGTTTCCCGCGATCGCGCACTAGATACCGCCGAGCTCGCAGCAATCTTGAATGCCACAGATAAGATGGGCTTTCCGTTTGGGTATTATGTGAAATTGCTTTTTCTTACAGCGCAACGACGCGGCGAAGTTTCTGGCATGCGATGGAGTGAGATCAACCTCGATAGCGCAACATGGACAATTCCAGCAGAGCGAGCGAAGAACGGCAAAGCACATGTCGTTCATTTGTCGCAAGCTTCGTTGGACGTGTTGCAATCAATTCCCAAATTCGCAAACGCTAATGGAACCGAGAGCGATCTGGTTTTTACAACAAACGGTAAAACGAGCATCAGTGGGTTCTCAAAAGCAAAGAAGCAGCTTGATGAATTATCCGGCGTTACTGACTGGCGCATTCATGACATTCGCCGCACAGTCGTAACGCAGATGGCAGCAATGGGCGTTTGGCATCATGTTGCTGATGCAATCCTCAATCACAAGACCGGCGCTATCAGCGGTGTTGCTGCGGTATACCAGCGACATGAGTTTTTGGACGACCGAAAACGGGCGCTGGACGATTGGGCGAAGAGACTGAGAGAGATCTCCGATGAGTGACACATCTAAACCTGATCCCGAAACGGCTACAATTGAAGAGGTCGAGGCCTATCTGATCGATCGCTTGGAGGAAAAACTAGGACGATATCGTTCGGATGACTTCACTCTTGAAGATGCGCAAGGGGTATCTGGCAGTAATCGAGCACCGGTGGTAATCGAGGTATTCGAGACAACAATATCCAACCGGCGAAAGAACGAAAGCTGGCGATCTGCACTTTTCTACAATGCAAAAGACGCGTTTCTAAAAACAGGCCAACTTCCTTATTGGGAAGAAATGCAATGCTCGACCGATGATCCAGTTTTTGCTTCACTAGAAAGCAAGTTTCATAACTACAGACACCGTCTCGAACATTTCCCTAATATCGACCCCAACGAAAAACTGTCCTATCAAAAAATTTGCTACGCGATCATCTGCGGTGAGTTTCGGATTGCCTCTGAACTGATATTCAGCGGGACAAAGGCACAACGTGTTAAGTGGCTAAAAAACTTGTTGAACCTCAATAAACAGAAAAATACGCATCGAAATCAATAGACGAATTATCTGGTGAGATTTGGCAGCTTTAAGATGTCAACCACTGCCGGAGAGTTCCTCATGAATACACACGATCCAGCCCTACTCCCCCTGCCCTCTGACGACGACACACTGATCCGCCGAGCAGATGTTCAGGCCTATCTGGGCATCGCCCCCCAGACCCTAGCTAGATGGGCTCACGAAGGCCAAGGACCGCGCTTCATCAAGATGGGCAGTAAATTAGTCGCCTACCGCGCTGGTGACCTCAGGCGCTGGCTTGAGACCTGCCAGATATCAAGCACCATATAGTCCCAAATCACCAAATCCATGATCCGTATTGTATATATAGAGATTTAAGTATCTGAAATATATAGAAAATCATCGGATCAACCCCTCACATATGAGGGTTTTGGTTCTGAAAAAGGTACGAAACCCGTCATAAATGCGGGGTTTCGTACCTTTCCGGAAGCGCTTCCCTTTGTCTTGTTTGGTAAGCAAAATGCCTAGACCACAGCGCGCCGACCTAGTTCCAGAAATTCGACTACCCAATACCGAAGTGGCCCGCGGGCTGGCGGCTTCAGCAGTCTCTGGGCAACCAGTGAGGGTTTCCGTTTACCCGGCAGACGAACCGTTTGTCCCACATTATCGTATGTACGATGACTATAATCGCATTCTCCAGCAACACGCAGCCGCACTAGCAAAACATCACGGTAATGACATACTTCTGTTCATAGCGTCTCATTTTCGCATGTCAGAATTTCGAGAGATAGAACGGACGGACACACAGATCATCGGCCGACTGACGGTAGTGGGGTGCCGGGCGCGTGTAACTCAGTCTGAAATTGCGTCTGCTCTTAATATGAGCACGTCAACCGTTGAACGCGCTATCAAACTGCTAAAGGAACACAACATCATAATAAACTGGGGTCGAGGCTGGATAGAATTATCAGCGGACATGATTTGGTGCGGCAAAGATGACCACAGAAGAGCCTATAGACAAGTACAACACATTCATAAGAACCACCCCAACAATTTCGAAATCATTGACAGCCGAAACACGGACAACACGTGAAGATCTAAGCGATCAGTGTGGCCGGTCTAGCCCATTCTGGCACTACACATGGTCAACGCGCTCAAACAACCAAACCTTTAGCAGCATTGCGCCTAATTTCGGAAAATGAGCCGGACTTGGTAAGAAAAATCGAAACGCCCAGTCTGCTTTTGTTGTTATGCCAGCTCAACGTAAAAAGCGTTGACGCTTTCTAGCTTCCAGCCGAGGACGTTTTGCACGTTGGCTGCCTCGGCCTCCGATGCCGTAAACAAATGTGTGCCAGTGTCTTCGTTGTAGAGCCGGAATACGCCTTGGTCGCTTGTGCCGGTCGGATCAGCGTACACGTAGGTTGCAACGCCTTCATAAACAAACTGCGGAAAGCTATCCTCAACATAGGCTTTCTCATCTGCCGACGTTGTAAAGAAGTGCGCGTCCGTCAAAGTGTTGTAGAAACGGTGCAAGGCAGTACCTGTGCTTGAGTAGGCGTCGGTAATGAAGCTTGGACCCTCAAGCGCCATGTGGGGCAAGTTTGCGGCTATGTCGTCACGCTCTTCCACCGAAGTTGTGTAGAAGTGCGACCCGCTTTCCGAATTGAAGAAACGGTAGACAGCCCCCTCAGGACCAGCCAGATCCCTAAGTGCATATATAAGTTGGTTTGAAGACGTATTGATCATGCCGCTCATGGCTGAAATGCCAAGTTCGCCACCACTGGCGGCCACGAGCACCTGATACTGCGCGTCAGAGATGCTATTTATTGCATTTTCAAGGACAGTTCGGACCTGTCCACCCCCAAAGGTCTCGCCACCACCAGGGGGCACGTCAAACCCGGACAGGAAGCTCGTAAACGCATTTTCAAAGACCAAACCGATGTCAGCGCCCAACTCGTTTGTGAACGCGGCGTTGACAGCATCGGCAACTCCCCCCTTACCAGCGCTTGTCACAGCGTCGTCTAGGGCGTGCGCAACGGTCATCTGAAGGTAGCCGTCTGACCGAAAGTTAGACAAATCGTAAACTAGATGGGGCCGAATATCTTCGTAGGTAATCGTTGCTGTCTGTTCCAATGACACTCTCAATACGTTCTAAAATTGCAATCATCCAGCGGATATCATTTAACGAGCATCAAATCCAAACGCTTCTTGGGAAATTTGGCGACATTCAAAAATGACTTTGTTTGCCGACGAGTAATGGATCTAAGGGCTAGCTCGCGATTGTTTACATCCTTGTTCGGAAGGACTGATGAGCGTTCCGGGTTCGCAGGCTCACGCTACGCGCTACGCGCTCCGCGTTCATACCCGCTGCCTTCGCCAGCGACGGACTAAAAGTGTTATATAGGTGTACTCACTTTATAGGTAAGCAATGCTGACCCATCATAACTGAGGTCAAAACACCTTCGTAACTACATTGACCGCACGAATTTCAAAAACGCCTTGCACAGTTCATTACTGCTACTTTTTCAACAGCATCTGTTTGCGCGCAAGCTAGATTGCATACCCCAAAACCGCAAACTAGGAACAATGGAGGTTGCCTCATCAACACCACCTACGATTTAATTTAAATCGTGACACGTAAATCCCAGGTTATATATTACTACCCGAAAAGGTGCTTCGGACTGAAGGCAACCCGATTTTTGCTGCATAGTGTTAATAGTCGGAATGGAGTTTTTGATGGCGGTACCGCGTTACCCCGAGATTTCAGGTGAGTTAGTAGACGATACATTTTTTGTCTCTAGTTATCGCGAATATTATGGACTTTCTGGCAACGACACGTTTTGGACATACGATTACAACTACGCCAGCCTGTTGTCAGGTGGACTTGGTAATGACACCTACAATGTCTTTGATGGAGCATACGTTCTTATTCATGACACTGGCGGTACTGATATAGTTCGCGCCATCGGCACCACCCTCTCAGATCCAGATCTGTATGTTGCATATCTAGATAACCAGCACCTGCTTGTGGCAAATTACAGAACGCAACATGTTGTCGCTGTAGCGGACTGGTTTAATCCAGAAAAGCGGATCGAATACTTTGAGTTTTTCGAGGGCATTTTCACCTACGATCAGGTGAACAACGTTATTCAATCGGCGCCTAACTTCTTGGGAAACTACAGCACTGATGTTTACGGCTCGACAGTATTGGGTATCAGCGCAACAGCAGCAGACGTGATAAATTACGTAACCAGCATCACACAGCGCGAAGCAGAAATAACAGGAGCTGAGTTTACAGAGTTTCTACCTGACTTTTCAGGCACTCAAGGCACAGACCTGGTCCGGTTTTACAACACAGGTACAGACGCATTTTTCTACACCGCGAATGTCGATGAAGCACTAAGTGTGCAAACCAACCTTCCGTACTTCACCTATCAAGGACGTCCATTCAACGTGGTAGATGTATGGGACAATACAGAACAGGACGCTGAGGCCATCTTTAGGTTCTTAAACCAAAGCACCGGCGGTCACTTTTTCACTGATAGCGAAGCTGAACGGGATTACATTATCAACAATCCAGATAACAGCGGCTTCCTAGCTAACTTCCGTTATGAAGGCGCGGTTTTTAAAGCCTTTGATGAAGGTGGAGCTGGCCGGGTCGCAGTACACCGATTGTATGATCCAGAAACTGGATCGCATGCACTTTCAACATCCGAGGCTGAAATTGTCGGACTTCAAGCCAACGGCTTTCAGTATGAGCATGTGGCGTTCTGGGCTTACAGCTAGCCGAATAATTAAAGTAACTCTGAAACACGTGAATTCAGTTTAAGTATCTCGAACACTTTTGAAATTTGGAGAAAATATGAAACACACAGTGATAGCCTTAGTATTTATGACCCTCGGGTCCAATGCATACGCTGACTGCATCGGAACAAGTTCTTTTTCTACTTGTTATGACAGTTCTGGAAACTCCTACACTGTCCAGCGTTTCGGAAACACGACCATGATGCAAGGTAGGAATAGTCGTACTGGATCGACCTGGTCCCAGAATTCACAAACGTTTGGAAATTCAACATACACTGACGGAAGAACTAATGGGCGGAGCTGGAATATGCAACAGCATAACTTTGGCAACGGCTTCAGAAGCTATTCTGGTACGGACAGTTATGGAAATCACTTTTCGGGAACATGCACAGCGTTTGGATGTGACTAGGTCATGCGGTTTTTGACAGAGGTGGTAACTCTCAGACAACTACTGAACAATTCCCAGTCAATGATCATTCGGACATTCAAAAAATTGGATCTTTCCGCCCATTGCAGAGATTGGCTTTGGTCTCAATTTATCGCGAATGTATGTCTACTGGCTGTAATTCGTGCTGGAAACTCCCGCGCTACCAATAATCGCAGTAGCGCACGTCGCGCTGCGGCCTTTAAAGCCGGCGACGCGGCACATAGCGATCACGTTGCGACGCATCGATGGAACGTGTTTTCTCTATCTGGCTGGACACGGTCAAGGCGTGTAAATACAACTCTCGGCAACCACTTGTATTTCAGCTAGAAATACGGATAGCTTTTCCGTGAAGTCATACCGGCCTCGCCGAAAAACACGCAGCCCATCAGCAACCGGCCTGCGAAATAGGACGCAGCACATAAGATGAAAATTATCGGTGAAGCCAAAGATCTCAGATCAGATACACAAATCATTTACGCGCAAGTCACGCCTGATGAGTATTTGCGAATAGTTGGCAACGACTATGGTTCCTTTGTTATCCAGAGAAAGCGTGAAGCGCACAAAGCTTATGGAAGACTAAAGGACGATATTCGTTTAGGCGCATCGCTCCCGACCATAACACTCGCTCTAAAGCCAGAATTTGTCGATGATGCAAAAAAGGCTATCGGAGATGAGGCGGGACTGACCAAGTATCTCTCAATGCCTGGGCGTTGCAACATCTTGGATGGTTTGCAGCGGACCTACATTTTGGACGATCTAAAAAAAGAAGACTATTATTTCAAGGAAGGTCAGAAACTACTTCTCGAGATTTGGATCGAAAGCGACCTTGAAAAGCTTGTTTACCGCATAATCGTGCTGAATGCCGGACAAAAGCCCATGTCCGCAAGGCATCAGATAGAGCTTCTTTTCGCTTCCCTCCATAAGGCTATTGAAAACGAAATAGGAAGTATCACCCTCGTCACAGAAAGGGATCAAAAAAGGCGCCGAAAGCCTCGGATCTACCCTCTTCAAGTGGTTGTTTCTGGGTACCAGGCATTTGTTTCTGGCGCGACTGAGCTGAATAAGGACAACCTGATTTCTCAAAAGCTTCAAGTCGATAACGCACTAGACATGGGTGAAACCAGCATTCGAGAACAGTTTTCTGATTTTATTGATTACTTTAAGATATACGCAAAACTCGATGAAGAGGTATTTCGAGTTTATTCAAGTGCAGATGGCAATAACCAAGAAGACGACGAAAAATCAAACCTTCGTTCTCCGCATTGGTTAACCAGCGAAAACACCTGCATCTCATTTTTCGCGTCGATAGCTCAGTACGCCCCAAGCGGGGGTGGAAGCGCAAGCGAGAGCATCAACGCAAAAAAGCAGCGCAGAACAAAGTCGGCGCTGAACAAGCTAGTCGAAGACATATCTCAATCAGCGCCTGGCTCTGACCCTCTACAACTCGAAGAACTTGATGCAATTCGTATGGGAAAGAGTGCTCGAAAAATCAATGTAGGAACCTACACCAGAAGACTTTTAGCAAATGGGTTGAAAGAGTACTTTAGGGCTGAAGGAGATATAACCTTGGTCGAAGCCTGGAACCTGGCTGCCGACTAATGCGTGCTGAAGAGATAGAAGACGTGCTCACTTCGGGTGAGTTCGAACGTATCTTCGAAACCCAGGAAGACTTTGTTCCTGCGGAAATAGTTGACCACGTTAACTTCCTCGAAATTTCAAATTCAGGTATTTTTCGCGTAAATAAGACTTCTTCAAAAACCGAACGCAACAGAGACAGCGTCGATATCACTCATGAAGATGGTCGAGACCTCGGACAGCTTCTTTTGATCAAAGGAAAGAAACTCGATGACTTTTATACACTATCGTCAGCTGAATTTTTAGCCTATTTGGATGATGTTACACGAGAAGAATTCGGTGAACTAGGTCACGTTTTCTCTACAGATTTCCTTGTTACATCTGACATTCCTCCAGCGGAATACGACCGCGACCTTAGATCAACCGCGGACATTTGGGGCGGTTTTAGCCATTTCGCGGCCCCACGTAGCGCACGCCTACCATTTTCTAGTATTGTCGCAAACTCTCGGATTTCCGTACCATCGCAACACCATTCCGAAGCTTTTGCTCGTTACACATATGCTCGCAATCCTTTTGAGCGTTTTTTGCGCCTATACCACTGTATTGAGCTGCTCTTTGACACAATAACCGTTCTGAGAATTAAACAGCTAACAGATGATATCCGCGGCCTATCCACAATTCTGAATGCACATGCAACAAAGGAGGTGGACAGACTGATATCCATATCACGTGAGTTTATTTGCGATCACGAAGCCCTCGCTGAAAAACTCACATCCATTTCTGGATATGAAGACATAGCTAAGAAGATTTTCGATGATCATTCCAAGAATGGCAATCCCATCGCGCCCTCCCAGAACCCACCGAGGTGGGCTAGTGTAACTGGAAGCTTAAGTGCAGGTCGCTATTCAGAGGCTGATCTAAAAAACGATCAAGCGCTAATGGCCCGAGAAGACTATTGCACATTCATCTCAACGATTTCTGCGTATTGGATCTATCGGGTTCGATGCTCAATTGCCCACAGCAGAATAGGAGAATTCATCCTAACAGATGCAGAAACTGGTTTTGTCCAGGATTTCGCCGAACCACTTCTGCTCGAGTTCTGCACTCAGATTTTTTCATCTCAGGCTCTAAGAGACTTGATTTAAGGTACACGTGGTATTGTCAAAAGCCTGCCTTTGTTTCGGGCGGGCTACGGGTAAGCAGCTTAGGGCCGAAGCCAACTGTGGTTTCCTTGTGCAAGAACGTCCACTTAGCTCTTCGCACTATACAAAATTCTACAGTCCCTTTCCGCACTCTTTTGATCATTCGTTCCGGGCGCCGCGAAAGCTTGGTTTCCGTGCAATCGCAAATTCATTAATGATTTCTTATGCGCAGTCGGAAACCAATTTAAAGAAAATGCATGTGTTTCGAAAAAAGGGAAATTTGACACTGAAATGTTTGCGGATCAGGGCGTTATTTCGGTAATGCCGCAGCGCAGTAGAAATTCGAAAATTTCCTCATAAAAATGCGGATACCGCGTATGATCAGCTTCGTCGCCTCTTGGGATCAAGATGACCATTCCCTGTCGCGCACGAGTGAGTAGCACTCTGTAGGCATTCGCCAAATATACCTTGCGGAAGGCATCCTTAACGTGCTGCCACTTAGTGCCCTTGAAGGAGTAGTGGCGCCATTCATCTGCCTCACGCCTGTAATCTGCATCCCAGCACATGCACGTCCAATCAAGCTCGAGGCCCTGTATGTCAAATTCAGTGGCGACGTCTTCGAGGTAGAACGAGGACCGAATGTCGTCCCTGTTATTCAGAAACCAGTTAGCTGGGTCGATTTCGCTTTTAACTTGGAGCCCTTCTGGCTTCAGTCTTATGGCGCCGGAAGATGCGACAAGTCCGATGCGTTCGGTGCCTCTTGCATGATTTCGGAGCCAATTCTTCGCTCGGCTAAGATCACGTGTAATTGCGAGCGGGTATTTTTCCAGAGCTAGATATAAATGCCGTGCGCGTTCCGCATCACCGTCGATGATTGCTTCAACAAAGTCTGATAGCTTTTCAGCTCGGTAAGACCTAACCGACACCGCGAGATGCAATGCTTCTTCTTTTTTGGCGCGCAAGTTACGCAGTTTGGCATTTAGGTCCTGACCCCAACTGTATGTACGTTGGTTCAAGTGCCCAGAGTGATATACGTCCCAATGCTGAAACCTTTTTGCTAGCGCGTCGAACCATTCTGTGAGACCAGCTTCACCGGTGTTTATTTCCTGACCACCGCCAATCAGGCATACGATCGTGCACCAATCCTCACGTCGATCCATCAAACTGATCAGAAATTCCGGCTCTGACATATCAAACGATAAAGCGCCGCGTTTTTGCACCATGAAACGTTCAGCATGCGCTTGGTTCCAGGCGCGCTGGGCTTCATCGAACACAACAACATGCTCGACCGGAGGGTTGTCTGATCGCAATCCCTCATCTCGGAAGTGATGGATATTCTGGATAAAGGCGCTCACTTTCTGAAGAGCCGCCTTCTTGTTGATCGGATTGCCATTAGCCTTCGCTCGCGCAACCCGGTCTCTGGCGAGAGCTTCCCGCATTACCGTAACAAGGGGTCCGTTTCCGGATAAGAATACGGCGTGCTCTTCCGTGCCTTCCACTTTCCGGGTTGAGATATTCAGACCAGCCAGGGTTTTGCCGGCACCGGGCACACCCGTCACAAAGCAAATTGATTTTCTGCCATTCTTTCGAGAATTGGTGATGATGTCCAAGATGCATTCTGTCGTATTGCTGAGATTTTTTACGCCAGCATCCGAACGTGAAATTTCTTCTACTGCATGGCCTTGATATAGCGCCTGTGCAGCTTCAATAATCGTGGGCGTCGGTTTATAGCCGCTCTCAGACCAATCCCTGGCATCGGTATCGCTAATACTTTCGCCCTCCACAACAAGCCTGATTATCTCTTCGATGTTGTCGCCATTGGACAGCAACGGTCTAGCGATCTGATCAGCATCCCATTGGACATTAACGACCGCTGCCGGCGCTCCAGTGGTCACAAGGATTGGAACAATCCGCTTACTGTGGCTGCCCTCATGAAAGTTTTTTAGGTCAAGTGCATAATCAACAACCTGATCAATAGCGTGCCGATCATGCGACCGATCTGAAAGGTGCTCGCCCGTCTTATACTCTATAACGAACACGGTATTCTGGATCAGCAACACAACATCAACGCGCTTGCCCATCCTTGGAATTGTGAACTCAAAGTACACATGCCCGGAAAGACATTTGGCAAGTTGCTGCTTCAAGTTGACAATCTGCGCTATCCAGGCGTTCCGCTGCTGAGCAGTGAGTTCGAATTGGTGGGCACTTGTTAAGGCGCCGAGTATCTCGTCCTCGCTCTGAAGAATGAATGCGGGGATCGAGTTGTCAAAGTACGATCGCTTAAACATGTGGGCGTAGTATGCCCCTCCTCAAATGATAAATAATAATCAGTCTTTGATAGACTTAGGTCGTTACATCGCCTTTATAGACGTAGCCCTCGTTGAAACCTCCCCTCTCTGCCCGCTTGTCACGGACCTGCTGCATAAATGTCGCTTCGTCAGCGCCATGTTGCTTAGCTAATGAAAAAACAACTTCCGCCAGGTCGACCAACTCTTCCAGCTTGTCCTTAGTAGTCCGCGCGGCGATCAGCTCTGCATGTTCTTCGACAAGTTTCTCCATGAGCGCATCAGTATGCTCCTTGCAGCTCACAGTGTTGATAATAGCCGTGCGGCCTTCTTCACGGATCAATTCTGGAATGCGATCACGAACTAACTTGTTTCTTCTTCGGAAGTCCGTGGCGTCAGTGTCGCGTTTAGCGCGATTGCAGGCAAAGCATAGGGCTTGCAGATTGCGCTTATCATTGACGCCCATCAGTTCGTCGTGAAGCCGCACCTTGCCGTTCTTGTCAGCTTTCGACTGCGGTACGATGTGATCAACGTCGATAGGGCTAATATCGCTAGAGATACCACACAGTTCGCATTTGCCATGCGCGGCCTTCAGGACTTCGTATCTGGCGGATGATGAGACAGTCGCCGCGTCGCCCTTCTTCTTTTTCTTTTCGAGCCATTCAACGATTTTTTTATCGCAGACACCGATTGCTTCACGGATTACTTCTGCTTGCTCCGGCAGCTGTACAAGTTGGAAGGTGGCGGTCGACTTGTCGTATCCAACAACACCATGCTTGGTCAGAGTTTGCTTTGGCCATCGCATCACGATCTTTTCATAATACCTTTGCACGGATGCATCGTGTGCTGCCAAGGTTGCTGCCAGCTGAGCCTTGGTGCGTTGACCGTCATGCTGCAGTAATTCTTTGATGATGACAGGTTGATACACATCAGTCATCGACATCTTATGGCGGAGAAAATCTAGCAGTTTCGACATGACAACCTGACTGAAACCCGTTGTGCGACACGAGCCTTGTCGTAGATTAAAATGATGGTACCCGATGGTTGCGGCAGTCATACAGACCGCCGTTAGACGATGCTCGGATGTTGACGTTGTAGAACCTGCCCATAGACGACGCACCCAAGAAAGCAGTGACTACATTCGAACCAACTTCGCAATAATGATAGTACGTGGATCGGAGACGCAAAATCATGTACCGCGTTTCAGGTTGGTAGCAGACGCGCTTCACGAAGCTACTCCGACTGATGCTCTGACAGCTAAACGTATCGAGTAAAATATCCCCACGATATTTCACATAAACCGTTTCACTTTGCGCAAGGGAGGTAAAACCTAACAGTGCTATTAGAATGATTGCGTAGCGTGTCATGAGCAGGGCCAAAAGAATTATTGAACAATAACACGAAATTAGGACATTCACAGACAAACACCAAGCGACAATCCTTTTTCGGTAGCTGCAGTCTTCGGGGCATTGCAACGCTATACGGTGCTCCGATCGTTTTTGAATGTACGTTTATTCCGTGATTTCTATGCTGATCGAATTTTGGGGTGAGTGACCTCAAATAGAGTGGGCCGCCCACAATAACAGGTACCTTTTGTTTTCACCGGGGGGGATACGGGGGCGTCACGTTGCGCTAAATGACCTCCAATCGCTTGCATGTGACAGAATGATCAGAACACATCTGAGAATGCATAGCGGCTTGCAAAGTCTATTGATGGCCTGACTGCCAGCGCTGCTTATTTGCTGCCTAGCAAAAACCAAACCCAAGCATCATGCCAATAAACGACTGAAATTGCTGGTGGGTGAGTGGGGGCTCGAACCCCAGACCCGCTGATTAAGAGTCAGCTGCTCTACCAACTGAGCTACACACCCAACGCGGTGGCGCTGCCCAGGGGCATCCACCGATTTCGGGGATATATAGCCGCCGCCATCAGGCTGCAATGGCTCTGCGACACTTTTTGTCATGCCGCTCAGCCGTTTCCACAGCTTCGGTTCAGCCGCGCAATGACCCAACTGTCCGCTGCCCTGACCACTGGATGTTGGAAATTTTCAAAAACATTGCCGAACTTATACGCAACAAATGAATTTTTGGCTTGACCCCTCCCCCCGACCTTACTAGGGTGCGGCGCATCAAATCAGGCTGGAAGAGCTGGTTTGTGCGTTGGCTGCAAACACATCCAACTCGTGGGAACGCAGCACTTTCTTCCAAACGGTCTTGTTATCAAAGACCTGCAGCATCAAAGGACCGGAACGACATGATGATGTCGCTCATTCTAGTAGTGGTGGAAAAGCGCGCCCTGGCGGGATAACCCCGACCGGCATATTGGCGCGCGACCAAGGCTCCCTCAGGGGCCTTTTTTTGTATCCGCCGCCTGAAACGCTCCTTCATCCGGACTTTGATGCCGCAGCAACAGGATCAAAACCAAACTTGAGAGCCAATAGCCTGACCCATCAGGCGAACATGCAAGGACGTGAGACGAATGACACGGGAAATGACCGGCGCTGAAATGGTTATCCAGGCGCTGAAGGACCAGGGAGTTGACACAATCTTCGGCTACCCGGGTGGTGCTGTGCTTCCCATTTATGACGAGATCATTCAGCAGGACGGCCTTGAGCACATTCTGGTGCGCCATGAACAAGGGGCTGGTCATGCTGCGGAAGGCTACGCGCGCTCTACCGGCAAACCCGGCGTTGCCCTGGTCACATCCGGCCCCGGCGCAACCAACATGGTCACCGCCTTGACGGACGCCATGCTGGACAGCATTCCGCTGGTCTGCATCTCCGGCCAGGTTCCGACCCACTTGATCGGCAACGATGCCTTTCAGGAGTGCGATACGGTCGGCATCACCCGGCCCTGCACCAAACACAACTGGCTGGTCCGCAACGTTGACGATCTGCCGCGCATTCTGCATGAGGCCTTTTATGTTGCGACCTCCGGCCGTCCGGGCCCGGTCGTTGTCGACATTCCGAAGGACGTCCAGTTCGCAACCGGCACCTATCAGGGACCAACACCGAACCCGGCCGCAGCACACAAGAGCTACCGGCCTCAGGTCAAAGGCGACGCAGCTTCGATCCGGATGGCCGCCGAAATGATGGCAGCGGCCAAGCGGCCGATCCTCTACACGGGCGGCGGTGTCATCAACTCCGGTCCGCAAGCCACTCAGCTGTTGCGCGAGCTGGTGTCGCTGACCGGCTTCCCGATCACCTCAACCCTGATGGGTCTTGGTGCCTATCCGGCTTCCGGTGACAACTGGTTGGGCATGCTCGGCATGCATGGAACCTACGAAGCCAACATGGCGATGCATGATTGCGATCTGATGATCAACATCGGCGCCCGCTTCGACGACCGGATTACCGGCCGGACCGACGCATTCTCGCCAGGCTCCAAGAAAATCCACATCGATATCGACCCGTCCTCGATCAACAAGACGATCAACGCCGACCTGCCGATCATTGGCGATGTCGGCCATGTTCTGGAGGATCTTGTCCGGATCTGGCGGTCTTCGTCCATGAAAGCGGATGCGGCAGCCATGAAGGACTGGTGGTCGCAGATCGATACCTGGCGTGCGCGCAATTCGCTTGCGTACATGCCAAACAGCGATGTCATCATGCCGCAATACGCCATTCAACGGCTGTACGAGCTGACCAAACACCGCAAGACGTTCGTCTCAACGGAAGTCGGTCAACACCAGATGTGGGCGGCGCAGTTCTATGGCTTTGAAGAGCCGAACCGGTGGCTGACCTCCGGCGGTCTCGGAACCATGGGCTATGGCCTGCCAGCTGCGATCGGCGCGCAAGTCGCACACCGCGACGCCTTGTGTGTCGATATCGCAGGGGACGCCTCGATCCTGATGAATATCCAGGAAATGTCGACGGCCGTTCAATACCGGTTGCCGGTCAAAGTGTTCATCCTGAACAACCAGTACATGGGCATGGTCCGCCAGTGGCAGCAGCTCCTGCATGGCAATCGCTTGTCTCATTCCTATACGGAGAGCCTGCCAGATTTTGTCAAGCTGGCCGAGGCCTATGGCGGGGTTGGTTTCCGGGTGGAAAAACCGGGAGATCTGGACGGTGCCATCGAGGAGATGATCGCGGTCGACAGGCCTGTCCTGTTTGATTGCCGGGTTGCGGCACTCGCCAACTGCTTCCCGATGATCCCTTCGGGCAAGGCTCACAACGAAATGCTGCTTCCGGACGAGGCCAATGACGAGGCCGTTGCCAACGCGATTTCCGCTGAAGGCAAATCCCTCGTTTAAGGCCCGGTCACAAGGATTTTTGAGAAGATGAACGCACAAAACGTCAATGCACCTTCCGCCTATTTCCTGGCCGAAGTCAGCAATGAAATCGAAACCCACACCCTATCGCTGATCGTTGACAACGAGCCGGGCGTGCTTGCCCGTGTAATAGGCTTGTTTTCCGGGCGCGGCTACAACATCGACAGCCTGACCGTGTCGGAAACAGAGCACGAGAAGCATTTGTCACGGATCACGATCGTGACGACCGGGACACCGATGATCATCGAGCAGATCCGCCATCAGCTTGACCGCCTGGTGCCTGTCCACCGTGTCACAGACTTGACGGTTCGGGCTCGCCGGCTCAATCAGGACAAGCCGCTGGAGCGCGAACTGGCATTGATCAAAGTTGTCGGCGACGGAGACAAACGCCTGGAAGCTCTGCGTTTGGCAGATGCATTCAAGGCAACCGTCATTGATGCAACGACCGAGCATTTCGTCTTTGAGATCACCGGCCGGACATCCAAGATCGAGCAGTTCATCTCGATCATGAAACCGCTCGGACTGGTCGAAGTCTCCCGTACCGGTGTCGCTGCGGTTCAGCGGGGATCAGAGGGCCTCTAAACGAAGTTCTTCGGGAAAAACATGGCCCCGGTGTCTGCACCGGGGCCTTTTTATTTGGTTGCGTCCGATCCAAGTCAGTCCGGCTGGTTCAAAACGCCAAGTTTCTCGAACGTTATCTCGCGACCGGAAGGCCTGTCATGATATGCGGATCGTCTTGCTGAGCCTCAAGGAGGGCAACCAAGTCGGAAAACGGCATCGGTTTGGCAAAATAGTAGCCCTGAAGACGATCGCACCCGAGCTTCGACAGGAGGTCCGCCTGTTCCTTCGTCTCGACTCCCTCTGCGGTCACACCAAGCTCCAGCGCCTGCGCAATCTCGATGATCGAGCGTAGCAGACGCAATCCGCCGCTACCGGCTGTCACAAGGGGGGCCAAACGGCGATCAATCTTGAGCCGGTCCGGGTTGATCCGCTGCAGCGCGACCACAGATGCCCGGCCACTGCCAAAATCATCGACTTCGATGGAGATCCCCATGCCGCGGAGCTCGTTGAGCCGTTGCAAGAACGCATTATCCTGTTCTTCCAAAAAAATCGTCTCAAGCAGCTCAAAACTTATCTGCCCTGGATAGGCCTGAATTTGCCGTTGAATATCCTCAAGATCAGTCAGATTGACCCTGTCTTCACTGACATTAAACGACAACGCAATGGAGCCTGACGCAGCGACAGGCAAATTGCGGCATTGTTCAATCGCCTTTTCAAACATCTGTTGATCGATTTCTCCGGCGACACTGATGTCCGTGGCAACCGTAAGAAATTCACTAGGTGCAAGAATACCCTTTTCTGGGTGACGCCATCGGGCAAGAACCTCAATTCCGACGATCTGGCCGGATTTTGCTTCCACTTGTGGCTGGTAGTAAGGCTCAAATTCTCGTTTCTCGATCGCGCGTAGAATATCATCCGCTAGCGCCTTCGCCCGGCGGACGTCTTCCAGATCCGAGCAATCATAAACTTCAATACGCCCACGGCCACGATGTTTGGCCTTGTAGAGCGCCACGTCTGAATTGGTCAGGAGATTTTCAACTTCGGAAAGAGGTGTCTCGGCGATCCCGATCGAAGCACCCACCCGGCACTCCTTGTCGTGCGTGCGTACGGGACGCGACAGATCCTTCAAAAGAGTGTTGGCCAGGTCAGCAGGCCGGTCCGAACTATCTGACAATGGAACCAAAACAACAAACTCATCTCCGCCGATCCGGGCAACTGCCTCCGCAGGTTCTAATACAAGCCGGATTCGATTGGCCGCTTCGACCAGCACATCGTCACCAGCCCGATGGCCCATCGTATCGTTGATCTGTTTGAACCGGTCCAGATCAATGTGGAGTGCCGCAATCTCCCCGCCGGTCGCTTGACGCCGTTCAGTGAATTCTTCAAGGGTTTTTGCAAGATATCTGCGATTTCCCAACCCAGTCAGATCATCATGAAGTGCCATGTGGGTTATTTCGGCGTTGGCCTTCTTCAGTTCTTCAGAGTTCCTTTCAAGCGCGCGGCGGTGACGCACCAGTTCGGTCGTATCGATCCGCAAAATGACCAAGTCGCCGTTTTCAACCCTTGAACGTAACAGGCGATGATGCACATCGCCCGGCAACTCCAGGTCCTGGACCGGTTTGTCCATTTCCCGGTCCTGGTGCCTATCGGACATCCATTCCTCTTCCCGGCCAATCGCATTGGAGATCTTGCCGGCCCGGATCGCGATTCGGGCGATCTCCGTGCGATGCATGCCAAACTTCAGCTCAGCTGGATTGGTCGACATCGATGCCCGGTACGCATCGTTGCAAACGACAAGGCAATCGCCCGCATCGTAGATCACAAAAGGCGCCGGATAGGCATTCAACGCCGCGAGCAGTCTGGCTTGCGCCTCTTCAGCAGCCCTCTTTTCGCGAACAAACTCCGTCGAATTCAAGCGGATAACAACATAGTCACCGTTAGGCGCTCGTGAGCGCATGAGGCGATGATGGACATCCCCATCAAGCTCCACATCCTGTGCCGGCATCTGCATCGTGGCTGGGGACAGGATTTCATCGATCCATTCATCTTCACGGCCAATCGCGACCGGATATCGCCCGTGCTTTATTGCAAGGCGCAGCACCTCCCTGAGATGCATGCCTTCCACCAAGTCGCCGGGTGTGTCAGACATCGACGCCGCATAGCTGTCATTCCGGAAGACAAGATTTAGTTCGGAATCGTATATGACGATCGGATCCGGATAGGCGTTGAGCGCACCCAGGATCCGTTCATGCGCATGCTTGAGCGCCGCCACTTCCTGATCCGGGCTACCAGCCTCAGGGTGGCGCTCGTCTCCTTCGGCCAAAAACGTTTCGCTAGAAATGTCCATATAGGTGACACAGCTGTACAGCTCCCCTGCGGCTTCATCCTGAAACGCAAAACCAGACGCGCTCACCAAAATCGTCGAGCCGTCCTCCTTGGACAGCTTTACGGTTTTTCGGATTTTTCCGGATGGGTCATGGAGAATCTGTCTATGGACGCTTGCAAACGGAAAAGTGTTCCCGGAAGTCCAATCTCTTCGGGCTCCGAACAACACATCAAACGCTTGATTGGTGTAGGCGACTTGCAATGCCCTGCCGTCCAGCCCCAATCGGCAGACAGCAACAGCATCAGCTGTCAGATCAAGAAACGATTTTTTGAGTAATTCCAATCCAGATTTCGCCTTCAGAAGCATCTCATTTGTTTTATGAAACACCCGTTAGTCAAGAATGAATGGAAGTAAACAAAAATCCAGAACTTTCGAAGAAAACATACTTACTATTGTAAATTGTAGCGATATAAAATTCACAGGAATCACAACACTCGAACCAAAAGAACTGATCAAGTATGCTTCTACGGCAAGCCGCACTCAAAACTCTCGGACTGAATCATCCTCATCTCTCCACTCGGGGGAACGAGGGAAGACCCATTTGTGCCAACGCGACCTAGACGCGACACGGATCTGCGCGTATACGACACCGGCGTTTTTGCGGCGCACCGGCCGCAGCTGATACACCTGTCAAGAATAGAGGCTCTAGGCCCATGATCCACGGTCTGTCCCGGCCGAAGAACCAGATCCGCTGGCTGCTGCTGGAAGGCATTTCGCCGACCGCGCACGCGATTTTGGAAAAAAACGGTTACACGAATGTGGAAGTCCTGTCCGGCGCGCTGGAAAAGGACGCCCTGATCGAGAAGCTGCAGGACGTGCAGATGCTCGGGATCCGCTCCCGCACGCAAGTAACGGAAGAGGTTCTGGAATCGGCAAAGTCGCTGGTCGCCGTCGGCTGCTTTTCTGTTGGCACCAACCAGGTCGATCTCGGTGGCACGCTGACACGCGGCATTCCGGTCTTCAACGCACCGTTTTCCAACACGCGGTCCGTGGCAGAGCTGACCATTGCCGAAATCGTCATGTTGATGCGCGGTGTCTTCCCGAAATCGAGCGGGGCCCACGAAGGGCGCTGGATGAAGACGGCTGCCGGCTCTCACGAGGTGCGCGGCAAGACCCTCGGCATCATCGGCTACGGCAACATCGGCACGCAGCTCTCCAATCTTGCAGAAGCTATGGGCCTGCGGGTGATCTACTACGATACCATCGACAAGCTTCAACATGGCAACGTGATGCCATCCGACAGCATGGATGCACTTCTCGCTGAATCCGATGTCGTTTCTCTTCATGTGCCCGACACACCGGGAACCCGGAACATGTTCGGCGCTGATCAGATCGCCAAGATGAAAAAGGGCGCCTTCCTGATCAACAATGCCCGCGGCAAGGTCGTCAACATTGACGCGCTTGCAGCGGCGTTGAAAACCGGACATCTGGCCGGCGCGGCAGTGGATGTGTTCCCGGTTGAGCCCAAGTCCAACAAGGATGAGTTCATCTCGCCGCTGCGCGGTCTCGATAATGTGATCCTGACCCCGCATGTTGGCGGCTCAACGGAAGAGGCTCAGGCCCGGATTGGTGAGGAAGTCTCCAAGCGCCTGGTGGAATACTCAGACGTTGGCTCTACGATCGGCGCGGTCTCCTTTCCGCAGGTTCAGCTGCCGAAGGGCACGGAGGCGACCCGCTTCATCCAAGTGCACCACAATGCGCCCGGCGCAATGCGTACATTGAACGACCTTTTCACGCGGCACGACCTCAACATCCATGCCCAGTACATGCAGTCGCATCTGGACATTGGTTATGTGGTGCTCGATGTCGACAGCCCTGTTCAGGATCCGGTCAAGATCCTTGAAGAAATCCGGGCCTTGCCGAACACGATCCGAGCCCGCCTGCTCAACCGGGTTTGAGCGCCAAAGGCATCTCACAAAGATGAAGAAAGCCCCGCAATTTGCGGGGCTTTCTTCATCATGCATTGCTGCGACAAATTGCGGATCTCCAATCGGCCATTCAGGTGGTAATTTGAGACCAACAAAACGTTGTCGGGGCAATCATGAAACACCATTGCCACACCGCCGGGCATAACACCCTGCCCAGATTGCCTGTACGCACCGATCTCCCATCAAACCTGATCGTGTTTGACGCGACCTGTCTAATGTGTTCTGGCTTTGCCCGTTTTGTGGCTCTGCGCGATAACAAAACAAAATTCAAATTTGTATCCGCACAATCCGAACTTGGCAGAGAACTCTATGTTATTCACGGCCTGGATCCGGATCAAATGGAGACAAGTATTGTCATTCAAGAAGGCCGGGCTTTTGTGAAGATGGCAGCTTTTTGTCAAGCAATGTCAGCCCTTGGTTGGCCTTGGCGACTGTTTAAGGCCCTGAAACTTCTTCCGCCTCCATTCGCCGACTGGTTTTATGACCGTATTGCCCGAAACCGCTACCGAGCGGGCCGTCGCAGTTGTCCGCTTCCCTCCGATGCTTTGAGAAACCGTCTTGTTGACTGATCAAAGCGCTGTGAAACGCATCGTCGTTCTCGGCGGTTATGGTGTTTTCGGTGGTCTGTTAAGCCAGGCTTTGCTCCGTGACAACCAATTTGACGTGGTTGTGGCAGGTCGGACGATTGAAAAAGCTCAAGCGTTTTGCACCTCGATCGGAGGTGGTTCACCTGCTTTTCTGGATCGGGCCGATCCCGCTTTTGGGGATGCGCTTGCGAAATTGGGACCATTTATTACGATAGACGCGGCCGGCCCTTTCCAGCTGTACGGACAAAACCCTTACCAAGTGGCAGAAGCCGTGCTGGAAATTGGCAGTCATTATCTGGATCTCTCTGACGATCCCGGCTTCACGCACGGTATCACCACACTGAATGATCGGGCTGAAACACTCGGATTGGTAGCGCTTTCTGGGGTTTCAATTGTACCTGCACTATCGTCGGCTGCGGTTGACACCCTCCAAGAGGACTTTCGGGAAATTGAACTAATCGAAACAACAATCCTTCCAGGCAACAGGGCACCCCGCGGGCTTTCTGTCATTCGGGCCATACTTAGCCAAATCGGAAGACCGGTCATGGTCACCCGAGGCGGACGATCTACCTATGTCACCGGATGGTCGGGGCTTGAAAAACGAAAAATCACATCAAACTCCACTGCGGATCTCGAACAACGGTGGTCGAGCTTCATCGGCTCGCCGGATCTGGCCCTCTTTCCGAAACAGTATGGGGCCGAGTCCGTATTGTTCCGCGCGGGGCTTGAACTTCCCGTCCTTCATATTGGGCTATACTTACTGTCCTTTCTCGTGCGCCTGAGACTTGTGAAAACTCTGGAACCAGCCTCGAAGACTTTCCAAACGATTGCTGGCTGGTTTGGGCCGTTCGGTTCAGACCGTGGCGGAATGCAGGTATTCCTGCAAGGACCGGGCAAAGACGGCAACAACTTGGAAAGAACTTGGAGCCTGATTGCTGAGGCCGGCGATGGCCCCCACATTCCTGCGGTGGCGGCGAATGTCCTGTGCAAGAAATTGGTAGCTAAGTCCGTTGCGCCTGGTGCCCGGGCCTGCCTTGGCGAGTTCACCCTCAAGGACATAGACACTGCAACGGCGCAGCTCAGTGTTGTTACCAGCATTCAAACCAAGACTTGGAAGCCTCTTTTTGAAAAGGCACTTGGCGCATCGTTTTGGACGCTTCCCAAAGGAGTCAGAGAATTGCACCGTACCTCCGACCAACGCAACTGGGTCGGCAAAGCTGAAATCACACGCGGCGGATCATGGCTGGTTCCAGCGATCTGCGGGATTGCAGGTTTTCCAAAGGAAGCAGCGCAACGTCCTATCGCCGTGACAATAACAGCGTGCGGCGACAAGGAAGTTTGGTGCCGGGACTTTGGCGGACGTGTAATGCGATCCGTTCTGAGTCTGGCGCAAGATCCGGGCGACGGTATTGTTACGGAGCGTTTTGGAGCGGCGGCTTTTGATATTGGGCTGGAAATAAAGAACGGTGCCTTGATGTTCCCTGTTTCCAAGGGCCGGTTGTTCGGAATTCCCATCCCAAAGTGGCTTCTTCCCATCAGCGAGACACAAGAAACATCGGAAGACAACCGCTTCTGTTTTGATGTCAAAGTATCGATACCGTTGATTGGGCCGATTGTCCGGTATCGGGGTTGGCTTGAGCCCGGATAAAACACAAAGAGATAAAGCCCCGCAACTTGCGGGGCTTTGGATTCAAGCAACGGGGTCGATGACCAGCAACAAACGCGGACCGTCTTCCGGTGTGACCTCCGGCGAGCGGTGCAGGATGCCGGTGGTCTCGTCAGTGTCCCAGAGCGTGCCGCGAAAGAGGGCGGCAGCGCCGCGTTTCACCCGCCGGATGCGCTTGGGACCCGCTTCAGAGCCCAAGGGAACATACTCGGTCCCCGATCCGCGATAGGTGCACAACAAACGCGCTGGCACCCGGTCGATGTGAAACTTCGGACACATCACCTCATCGGCCACATCCAACCGCAGCCGGACGTGATCAACGGCAAGGATCTTGGCCATCATGACCGCAAGGGCGCCAATATCGCTCGCCAGAACATCCCGTTCCGGTGACGCCTTGAGACCTGATGTTTCACACGCGGTGATCACGGCAGCTTCAGCAAGGTGAACCGGAACAACGGTTCGAAGGTCAGGCAACTGATCTTTGCCAAGACCATCAATCCACGATTGGAAACCCGGCTCCGGTGTGCGCTGCCAGATCGCAGCCGCAACCCCAGGCGACGCAATTTCGGTCAGGATGTCCGCATCCCGGCCCATGAAGACGTCGGCTGCAACTGAACCGGCTGAAGTTTCAAGCGCAAGGCTCATTCGGCAGCCTCCCGGCGTTGAAACGGCGGGAACGGATCGGCAAGGGATGCAAAAGCCGACAAGTCGTCCCCGGCCTCCGGCGGGATCAGGCAAGCGTCCATTCGCTCCCGCAATTCGGGCCAGTCGATACCTGCGCCAATGATCACGATCTCCTGCCTGCGGTCACCGAATGGCTCTGACCAATGAGAGCGGGCATACGCCTGAACGCGCTCGTCCTGTGGCCATTGCACTGGCGGAACAGACGCCCACCAGGTTCCAAGCGGGCTGATGCTGGACAGCGCGCCGGCCAAAGAAAATTCCAGCACATAATCCGGCCAGCTTGCGATCCAGAAATGTCCCTTGGCGCGGATAACACCCGGCAAAGATCCATTCAAAAGGGCGTGAATTTTGGCAGGATCAAACGGCCGGCGGGCGCGGTAGACATAGGAAGCAACGCCATACTCCTCCGTTTCCGGAACATGGTCGGCAAACCCATAAAGTTCTTTGGCCCACATCGGGTGCTCATGAGCCTTTTCGAAATCGAACAGCCCCGTGTTGAGAATTTCGGACGGCTCTACAACGGAGTAGTCGGTCTCAATGATGCGCGCATCCGCATTGAGGCTGCGGATGATTTTTCGTGCCGCATCCACTTGGCCCGCATTCGCAGCGCTTACCTTGTTGAGCACCACGACATCGGCAAACTCGATCTGATCGGTGAGGAGATGCACGAGGGTCCGCTCGTCCTCTTCGCCGAGCGTTTCCCCCCGGTCACTCAGGAATTCATGGCTGGAGAAGTCCTTCAGAAGGTTCACCGCATCGACAACAGTGACCATCGTGTCGATCCGCGCAACGTCGGAGAGGCTTTCCCCCTCCTCATCGCGGAAGTCGAAAGTCGCCGCTACCGGCAATGGCTCCGAAATGCCGGTCGATTCAATCAAAAGATAGTCGAACCGGCGCTCCTCGGCGATCCGGCGGACCTCCTGCAAGAGGTCGTCACGAAGCGTGCAACAGATGCAGCCATTGGACATTTCGACCAGTGTTTCATCGGTATGGCTGAGTTCCGCACCGCCGGACCGCACCAAATCCGCGTCGATGTTCACCTCGGACATGTCATTGACGATGACAGCCACTTTCAGATTGTCGCGATTGTTCAAAATACGGTTGAGCAACGTGGTTTTGCCTGCGCCCAAAAAGCCGGACAGGATCGTAACGGGCAAACGGATGGCGGACATGAGCTCTCCATTATGTCATGTTGAACTGTAATGTTATTACGTTACATATCTCATATCTCCAATGGGTCGCTGCTGACAAGACAAAACTCCCCAAGCACTCATCCTTCCTCTGGATGGTTGGAAAAGAGTGGTGACGTTTAAACCGACTTGTTGATCTAGGCCGTGTAGACGATGGGCAGATACAGCCGTTGACAATCAGAAACGATCTCCCACCTTACGCAAATGCGTTCAAACACAGGCAAGATTTCCTGAAAGTCACAGCTAAAATACATTCAAAATTTGCACAATTTACCAGCTATGCTCGATTATTTTCAGCTGAATTATTGTTTTCCGCCTAAGGGAAGATACAATCCTTACTAGGCCTCAATTTATAACAAGCGCCGGCCGCTTAGACATGTTCTGGGAAGGACGATGACCCGTGACCCTTACTTCAGACGAAATCACGAAAATCCGCGAAGTAATCAGCAACACCGACAAAACGCTGGAAGAAACGGACTCCGGTTCCCACTATCAAAACACATACACCTATTTCTATGTGCCAAAAGACTTCGGTTCTGCTGCCACCACAACCGACGACACGGGCTTGGGCGCCGTACTGAGACTTGGTGGATACTCGGATTTGGAGGAACCGGAGAATGCAAATCTGGGCAAAAGTCAGGGATCTTTGCACGCTGTCCAGTCCGAGGTTTATCCGACCCAGCATATCTCCGATGAAACCAGTGCCAAAGCCCACCAGAATGCACCAGGCAAACAGACGAATGGCGAAAACAATGAAGTCATAAAGCGGCAAGGGATTTTAATGGCCTGCGACGGGCGCGTGCTTCTGCGGTCCGGCGAAAAGATCTACGTGCATGCAGCGGATCAAATCCATGTCCAGAGTGACGAGAACATTGCCCTTGTCACAGTGAATGGCTCAATAGACAGCACGTCCGGTGACAAGTTTACAGTGAAGGCCACAAAGAAGGTGAGCGTGCGCTCAGGTGTTGGAGACCCTGATACCTACACCGCCAGAGGTGTCAACAACTCAGGAGACAAAGGCATCGAGATCATCGCGAACGATGGAAACTCCGATGTCTATATTGAGGGCAACTCACTCTTCCTGCAGGTCAACGGAACAAGCACAGCCGACATCACCGAAGACAACTCGACCATCATGCGGGCCGACAACTTTGAGGATATTTGGGGCCACAACACATCTATTTTCCGTGGCACGTTTTTTGAATTGTATTTTGGTGCTGGCCTTTCTTACAGAGCCGCAGCGTCGCTAAATGTTGCAACAGCACTCGACGTTAACATTGGTTTGTTTGACGTTGGAATTACCGGAGTGGAAATGACAAAAACCATTCTCGAAGTCAAATCGTCCATGTTCAAGTCAAAAAATGTTGCGGTAGAAGCGGAAACCACCGCAACACGGGCGCGGTCTGATGCCGTTTGCGTGGGCAGTACCGCGACCAAAGCAGAGTCGGAGGTCGTCACTGCAAGTATTGGAAACGTGAAATCGCTGATCGCCTTCTGGGAAGCCAAAATCGCTTCGACGGCGCAGATCTAGCATTTCAAATCCAATCGCCAAGTGTCGTTCGGGTGGGAAAACGGATGGCGGGCCTTCCGGGCAGGGTTTTAGGTGCGAGGCGCAGCTGCGTTTGCAGAAGTCATCAAACTTGAGGCTGACCTCTATACGCCATCATGATCCCAAACAGCGGTGCTGAGAAAACCCAACGAACCCAACCAAAATCCCAGCGACGCTGGTCTGGTTTGAGTTTCTCACCGGGCTTTCTAAACTATGTTTAATTTGTAGCTGGACGCGCCGATGCACACCTATCCAGTCACACGGAAATGGATCCGTTAAACAGGATACGGGAGAGCGTCATGGCCCTGGCAATGGATTGGCCGCAGGCACAAGTCGATGAAGGTTCAGCCAACTCCGCAACAATACTGCCCTTTGAGACGGACGACCTCTCCCCGCAAAACCCCACACAGTCTCTCACGCGATATCAGTACTTCTTTGTTCCTTCGCACCAGAAGGAAGAAGATGATACGGATTGCGTGACCAAGCCGGGAGCATTTCTACGGCTCGGGTCCTATTCGGACATCGAGGAAGAAAGCGCACAGTCGGATAACGGAGTGGCGGCGTATTACCCATCCCGTCACATTGCGAGTGAGGCGGGCGATGGCGTCTACAAGAATGCAGCCGGTCCAAGGGCTGCGCAGAGCTGCGGCATTACAATGGCTTGTGACGGCCGGGTTTTGATCAAGTCCGATGAGAAGTTCTTTGTCGAAACAACCGATCTGGTAGACATCCATTGCGGGAATGAGATTGTCATCACCGCGGATACAGGCCCGATCACCACTGAAACCGGCGATCAATTCTCCGTCGCTGCCACCAAGAAGGTGAGCCTTCACTCAGGCGCTGCTACCAGTGACAACTTTGTCCCGTCCGACAAAAACACCTCGGGCGAAAAAGGCGTCGAAATCATAGCAAACGAGGGGAACTCAAACGCATTCCTGGAAGCAAAAGACATTGTCACACACGCGCATGGATCCAAGACAACCCATGTCGATGGAACGCAAACCAATGTCGTCCGATCCGATACATTGAACGACACGTGGGGCAACGCCAGAACGATCTTTCGCGGCAGCAATCTTTCCCTCTATTTCGCTGGAGGTCTCAGCTACCGGGCGAGTGCCTCCCTAAATGTTTCAACATCCATCGATTTGAACTTCCTGATGACGGATTTCAAATTTACTCTCTGTAAGTTCGAGAAAATCAAATGGGGCGTCGATTTAAAGGATGTTGTCTTCAAGACCAGAACACTAGAGTCAAACCTGACGCAACTCAGTAACGAGTTCAAAAACCTTTCGACGAGCACGGTATTCTACGAGATCGACCTTAATATGTTGAATTCTCAGACCAATCAAATTTCTACGGAAATGGGGAATATGAAGGCGTCCATAATGTCACAATTGAACATTCAGCTCTGACAGCGAAGCTTCGGTGCAGAGCTCAGCCGGCATGCGCCGCTCTGCCCCGTGACAGAATAAACAGCCCAGAAAAGACGATCACCGCACAGCCAAGCAAGGTCTGAGCATCCAGATGCTCACCGAAAAAGACCACGCCGAGGCCGACGCCGAACAAGAGGCGGGAATAGCGGAAGGGCGTGACGATCGAAACGTCTCCGGTGCGCATGGCCAGCATCAAACTGCTGTAGGCAAAAACACCTGAGAAAACCGCAAAAGCCACATAGGTACCGCTCGGCCTGTCCGGCCAAACAAGCCCCTCGCCGGCCCATATTGAATAGCACACACCGGCGATGATCAACGTGATGAAGCCATAAAACCCGAGAAGCGCTGTGCTCAGTGACTTCGGCGCTGCTCGGCTAGCGAGATCCCGGCCTGCAAACCCCAGCATTCCAATGAACGCCAGCATCGACAGCGGCGTGAAACTGTCCGCGCCCGGCCGTAACACGATCAGGACACCAATCAGACCGATGATGATCGCGGCCCAACGGCGCCAGCCAACCCGCTCGCCAAAGAAGATCATGGCCCCAAGTACGACAAAGATCGGTGTGGCCTGCAGGATCACCGTCGTGGATGACAGGGGGGTCAGGGCCAGCGCCAGGACGTAAAACAGGCGCCCGGTCAGCTCAAAGACGAATCGCACCCCCATGACCGGTGTGAAGACATCGCGCGGGACCAATGCCTCACCGCGTTTCAGGGCCAAACCGCCAAAAACAACGGCACCGCCGAATCCAAACAGTATCAGAATTTCACCAACCGGCAGAACCACCGATGCGGCTTTCAGGAACATGTCCTCAACGGCAAACAATGCCATTGCAAGGATCATGAACAGACTGCCGCGCAAATTGGCCGACATGGGTGCGGAAAGACTGTTTGCCGACACGATCTGAAACCTTTGAATCTATGAAGCAAAAAAAATTGGTAAGGCTTTTCGTTCTATCGGCTTTTTCAAGGACAAGCCAGACTTGCAGACCCGTGAGCCTGCGGCATAATTCCTCGCTCAAACATTGTCACTAGGGACAATATCTTGTTTGACTTCAATGACTTTTGGAACAATCTTTCGCAAAAGTCATAACGAGTTGACTCAATCTGCCAACCACCTCAACCAGGTTATCGTCTCATGAGTGCCGTCTCGCGCCTGTCCGTCAATGTCAACGCTGTTGCCATGCTGCGCAACCGCCGTGATCTGCCTTGGCCCAGTGTTGCCGGTCTGGCGGCCATCGCCATGGAAGCTGGCGCAAAGGGCATCACCGTGCACCCACGCCCGGACGAGCGCCATATCCGCAAGACGGACGTCTTCGAGCTTGCCGAACTGATCGAAGAGCGCTTCCCAAACAAGGAGTTGTGCCTGGAAGGGTATCCATCACCGGACTTCATGAAGCTTGTGGAGGAAGCCCGGCCGGAACAAGTGCTATTCGTGCCGGACGACCCAGACCAAACCACTTCGGACCACGGCTGGGATTTTTCCAAGGACATTGGTCTCCTGGAAACCGCTATTGCAGCCGCAAAAGAATGGGCGGTGACCGTTTCCCTCTTCTGCAATCCAGATCCGGCAGATCCGGATCATGCCGCTCGCATCGGCGCAGAACGGATTGAGATTTATACCGGTCCTTATGGTGCCTGTTATGACACACCAGACCTCGCCGCCAAGGAACTGGACAAGATTGCTGCAACCGCCAAAGCAGCCAAGGCTGCCGGTCTTGGTGTCAACGCGGGACACGATCTGACAGTCGAGAATATCCCGGCTCTGTTGCAGCGGGCACCGTTCATCCGCGAGATGTCGATCGGTCACGGGTTTACCGCAGACGCCCTCGTCTACGGCTTTGCGGAGAGCGTCAGACGATTCCGCACGGCCATGGGCGAGCTTTGATGTCTTCGGATGATTTGGTGCGGCAAGTTGCGTTCCTGCTGGAAACCGACAAGCTGAAAGATGTCATCCGGCTCAATCTGGTCTCAGATGGCAGCCGGCGCGAGACGACCGCCGAGCATTGCTGGCACGTCATCCTGCAGACCTTGACCCTTGCAGAACACGCGGAACCAGGGACCAACATTCATCATGTCCTGAAGCTATTGGCGGTTCATGATCTGGTCGAGATTGACGCTGGCGATCACTGGGTGACGGAAGACAACCACCAGGCCATCGCCATTCAGGAACAGGCCGCCGCGGAAAAGATCTTCGCCTTGCTGCCGAGCCAACAGTCGCATGATTTCAAGGCGTTGTGGCACGAGTTTGAAGCCAACGAGACCAAAGAAGCTCGTTTTGCCAATGCGATGGATGTGCTGCATCCGATGCTGCTTGTCTTCGCATCAGAGCAGGACACGCCGGTTCATGAGCCCATGTCCGTTGACGACATCCGGAAGAAAAAGGAAGCAAAACTTGCTCCCTTTCCTGCCCTTTGGGCTTATGCCCAGTCCCTCCTCGACCGCGCCGTTCAGGCAGGTCACCTGACACCCTGAGCCATCCGCGTTTGGGCCCTGTCCCGATTAAAGAAAGAGATTTCAGATGCCATTTGAACTGTGGCTTATGTTCGTTGCCGTTTCACTTTTGCCGGCAATCAGTCCCGGCCCCGCCGTCATGCTGGCAATTTCCAACACCCTGCGGTTTGGCCGCAACGCCACACTCGCTTCAGCGACCGGGAACATGATGGGCCTGATCGTGATCGGCTACGCGGTCGCTTTCGGTTTTGGCGCGCTGATGGCGGCCTCTGCCGTTGCCTTCACAGTTCTGAAAATCATAGGTGCGGTCTATCTGGTCTTCCTTGGCATCAAAATCCTGCGAGACGGGTCCAGCTTTCAAGTGCAGGACGGCGCTCTCACGCCGCGCAAAAGCCCGATGAAGCTGTTCCTTGAGGCGTTTTTCGTCTCTGTCACAAACCCCAAGGCAATTCTGGTAATCACCGCACTGTTCCCTCAATTCATGTCCAAAGGCGGCATTAATCTCGCCGAGATCACCATTCTGTCGGTCACCTATGCGGCTCTGTGTTTTGCCAATCACGCGGCCATCGCCTTCGCTGGAGGTCATATGCGCCAGTTCCTGACATCTGCCCGGCGCGTGCGTTGGGTCCGCCGGATCACCGGCGGCTTGTTTGTTGGGTGCGGAGCAGCACTCGCAACCGCCAGCAGATAGAGTCGTTAGGAGCGGTATTATTCACCTTCAATCGACCGCATAGTGGCTGTTGTGCGCTGGCTTCAAAGCGTCTCCGTGTGTGCGGTATGTTTCAGCCAATTGACCACCACGTCAGCCGTTTCCGCATTCTTGGATCTACCGGAAAGAACAGCGTAATAGGCATCCGGCGGCCGGTACGCTGGTAGGCTTACCGGCACCAACAGGCCCTTGGCCACCTGGTCCCCGGTGATCGACCGCCAGCCGAGCATGATACCGTGACCGGAGAGCGCTGCCTGTGTTGCCTGGACATAGTTAGAAAACCTCAATCCCTTCGCAGATCCATTGGCCTTTTGACTCGTCCTGAAAAAATATTGCGGCCAGGAAATCCAGCGCTTGTCGGCCACCTCGACATGGATCAGGAAGGCGGACGCAAGGCTCCCGCCTTCCTCACTGATCCGCGCTGCTAGCCCCGGCGCACAGACCGGCTCGACACGCTCTTCAAAAAGAAGATGCACGGTGCCATCTGTCCAACTGCCATCTCCGTAGCGCATGGCAATGTCCGTGCCCGGTCCGAGGGCAGGCACTTCATGCGGGATAGTTTGGACATTGACGACGATGTCTGGATGATCGCGGTAAAAGGCCTCAAGCCTCGGCATCAGCCAATAGGTGGCAAATCCCATGGTGCAAGCAACGGTGACCGTGTTTGCCGCCGATTCGAGAGCTTGAATGTCGGTGAGCGCCTCCACAAGCCTCTCACGATTGTCCTGAACCGCCTTCAGTAGAATCTGGCCGGCTTCGGTTAGGCTCGCAGGGCGTGTACTTCTGTCGAACAGTGATGTCCCGATGTGGTTCTCTAGATGGCGCAGCGCCTGACTGACCGCAGGCAGCGAAACATTGAGCTCTTGCGCCGCGTGTTTGACCCCGCCCATCCGGTCGACGATTTCAAACACACGCAGGAGACGGGGTGGCGGCAAGCGGTCCATTCGCTATCAAGTTAATCCGTAACTTAACTCAAGTTCGTTTTTTATGATCTTTTCAAATCAGTTCTGCAAGCGCAATTTTCTTCTAACTGGCTGGATGAGAACATGGGTTTTCATTTCCAGTCGTGGAAGCCACTACGCATTGCGCGATTAATTTATAGGAACGAAAAATGCTCGGGACGGGTGAAGAAGGCGTGCTTCTGCGCGAAAAGGGACTGGATGTGCCATTGCCGGACGGACGCCTCGCTTATTTCAATTACTATTGGCTGAAGGACAATGAGCCGGCTTCCTTCGATCCCGAAACACGGGAACGGGTCAATGATATCTTCGCGCTTGCAGAAGAACCGAAAGCGCAAACTGCGGCCATTGCCGGTGATCACCTAGAAATCCAGTGGCAGGGAGCTGAGCACCGCTCAGCGATCCCGATGGCGCAGCTTGTGCAATATGCCAAAGCCCAACAGCGCCCCGACCCGGCCAATCTGCCGAGAAAATCCTGGTTTGCAGATCATTATGCAAACATGGCCCGGTTTGAATACGGATCAGTCGCATCAGACGCTGATGCGCGCAAGACCTGGGCCGGAGCGATGCTGACTGATGGCGTTTCGCTGATCACCGGCATGCCGAATACGGATGCAGGGCTGACTGATCTGGCTGGCCTGCTCGGATATGTACGGCCGAGCTATTTCGGCCATACGTTCGAGGTGAAGACGCATATCAAGCCTACAAATCTCGCCTTTACGTCCAAGGCCCTGCCGCTGCACACGGATCTGCCATCGGAAGAGTTCGCGCCGGGTATCCAGTATCTCCACTGCCGGGCGAACTCGGTTGAGGGCGGCGACAGCATTTTTGTCGACGGTCTGGCGGTTGCCGAGGATTTCCGGGCTGCCTACCCGGACGACTTCAAGCTGCTGGTGGAAACCGATATTCCCTATTACTGCGAGCACGACACGTTCGACATGCGCGCCCGTCAGCATGTGATTGAGCTCGACGACTACGGAAACATTTCCGGTGTCACGATCAGCCAGCACCACGAAGATATTTTCGACCTGCCGCAAGAAGCATTGGACGCCTACTATCCCGCCTTTTGCCGGTTTGGACGGATGATGCGCGACGAGAAATACGTGATGCGGTTCCGTTTGAATGCCGGTGAATGTATCGTCTTTGACAATCACCGGATCGTTCACGGGCGTGTTGCTTACTCGGCGACCAGCGGGGAGCGTCATTTGCGGGGGTGCTACACCGACCGGGGAGAGCTGCGGTCAACCTACAGGATCCTATCCGGAGAAGGACGGTTCAAATGAGCGTGGTGACACCCCTGACCCCAAGCGCTGATCAACAATCGGAACAAAGACTGCGGGAAGACCTGGCAGCGGCCTTCCGGCTGGCGGTGGAGTTCGGCTGGCACGAAGGCGTCGGCAATCACTTTAGTGCAGCCGTCTCGGAAGACGGTACGAAATTTCTGATGAACCGGAAATGGCGGCACTTTTCCGAAGTGACAGCCAGCAATCTCCAGCTTCTGGATGCCAATGACGACAGCATCGTGGAAACGCCAGACGCACCGGACCCGAGCGCATGGTGCATTCACGGGACGGTGCACCGGCTCAACCCGGCGGTGAAAGTGCTGTTTCACGTCCATCCTCCAAACGCGACAGCGCTGGCAACGCTACAAGATCCGTCGATGAAGCCGATCGATCTCAACACGGCCCGCTTCTTCGGCAAGGTTGCTGTTGATCTCGGCTTTGGCGGCATGGCGGATGAGGCTGAAGAAGGACGGCGGATTGCCGAGACGCTCGGCAACAAACCGATCCTGATAATGGGCAATCACGGCGTTTCGGTTGCTGCCGAAACGATCGCGGAGGCCTTCGATCATCTCTATTACTTCGAGCGGGCAGCCGGAACCTTGCTGACAGCCTATGCGACCGGTCAGCCGCTGGCGGTGATGTCGGACAATCTGGCCGCCAAGACGGCAGCCGAGTGGGAGCCTTACAAGGGCATGGGACACGCTCATTTCGATTATCTGAAGCGCCAGCTCGATAAAAATCAGCCGGACTACCGCGATTGAAAACAAGTCTTTAGCAGGCCGGGACTGCTGAAATCCGGCCTGTAGTAGTCGCCTAGTACCCGCTGCCTCGCTTTGCAGGCTAGCCTTTGTCCATCCGCAATTCTTCAACGGGAGGACGAAGCATGAGCGCACAGAAAATCCTGATGATCACCGGTGATTTCACCGAAGACTATGAAACTATGGTGCCGTTCCAGGCGCTTTTGGCGATGGGCTATGAAGTGGACGCCGTTTGCCCGGGCAAAAAGGCTGGCGAAAGCGTTGCCACCTGCATCCATGATTTTGAGGGCGACCAAACTTACACGGAAAAACGCGGCCACAATTTCACGCTGAATGCAACCTTCGCCGATATCAATCCGGCCGATTACGACGCTCTTGTGATCCCGGGTGGCCGGGCACCGGAATATCTGCGGCTGGACGGTGCGGTCCTTGAGGCCGTGTCCCATTTCATGAGCGAGAACAAGCCGGTCGCCGCAATTTGCCATGGCGCCCAGATCCTTACAGCGGCGAAGGTCATCGAGGGCCGGACAGTGTCAGCCTATCCGGCCTGCCGCCCGGAAGTTGAGCTTGCTGGCGCGACTTATGCGGACATTGCTGTTGATGCGGCGGTCACCGACGGCAATCTCGTCACCGCGCCCGCCTGGCCGGCACATCCGGCTTGGATTGCCCAATTCCACAAGGTGTTGAGCAGCGCTCAGCAGGGCTCTCTCGCAGCCTGACGATGTAAACAACCGGTCCGGGCACCAAATTGAATCGCCCGGGCCGGTATCATGGTCGAGCAGACCAAACTGTGGCGAAGAGCTCTTGAATTGACCTTCTGAACGGGTACTTTGAGGTGATGGAGGAAACACCGCGATGTGCAAACTGTTTATCGATGCCGATGTAAATCTCTGGCAAAGCACGACAAAATCACTGCGCATCGACGGCATGGTCACATCCGTGCGGTTGGAAACCTTCTTCTGGAACGTTCTTGATGAAATCGCGGCGCGCGACGGTATGAATGTTGTGCAGTTGATTACCAAGCTGCATCACGAAAGCATTGATGCCGGTCACGACCTTGGCAATTTCACCTCTTTCCTCAGGGTCTGCTGCGGCCGCTACATGGCTCTGCAGCTCGCCGGAGATGTGCCCACAGACACACGCGTTCCGATTGCAGGCCTTGACGCCGATGGCATTCTGGAGGCAGAGGAACGCCGCGTTCATTGAGGTCCAAGCGCAGCTGCCATGCCGGTGCTTGGGGCAATGCGTGACTGCGTAAAGGCCCGGACCACAGGGCCTCAGGCGCGCGTTCATGCAACCCAAGACCCGAACCCACTAAAGCGAGGCACTCACGTGTGTAGTATTCTGTTACTACCCGCACCCCCTAATCCCCTGATAGGACAATGCATTCATTGTTGACGTTAGGTCTCCCACCGATTCTTGCCGGTGATGAAGCCTGGCGGCAATTCAAGAACCTTGCCGATCCTGTCTTCCTTTCTTTACCCACCAAACAAGAAGTTGGCAGGTTTCCGGTTCCCTGCCCGGGTCAAATATTTCGAACCCGGGCAGGGTTTTCTTGGTCTGCATTCGTCTGGGGGGGACACATGTGCAAGTTGTTTGTCGAGGCGGCAACTGAGCTTTGGCAATGCCGTGCCCGGTCACTCCGGATCGATGGAATGGTGACATCCGTTCGCCTCGAAAACTTCTTTTGGAAAGTTCTTGAGGAACTGGCCGAGCGCGACGGCATGAACGTTGTGCAACTGATCACGCGGCTGCACAACGAAAGCATTGCGGCGGGCCACGACCTTGGCAATTTCACCTCTTTCCTGAGGGTCTGCTGCGGCCGGTATCTTGCCTTGCAGCTCTCCGGAGATGTTCCGATCGACAAGTCTCAGCCAATCAGTAGTCTCAACGTGGACGAAATCCTGAAATCCGAGGCCCGTCAGATACCGGATTGGAATTGACGGGTTAATTGCCCGCCTAATCGGCTCCAACAAGGCCTACCACACAATCAGCAATCGCGAGCGCAGACGTAAGGCCCGGCGATTCTATCCCGTAGAGCGCCACAAGACCGGCTTGGCCGTGCGCCGCAGGTCCATCAATCCTGAAATCCGCAGCCGGCTCACCCGGCCCCACGATTTTGGGGCGGATGCCGGAATAGTCCGGCACGAGCGCACCATCGGCCAAATCCGGCCAGTAACTTCGGATCGCGGCATAGAATTTATCCCCGCGAGCCGCGTCAACCGGGTAGTGGAAGTCTTCAACCCACTCCACATCCGGGCCGAACCGCGCCTGGTGCTGAAGATCCAGAGTCAGATGAACGCCAAGGCCGCCGGGTTCCGGCACCGGATAAATCAGCTTAGAAAACGGCGCCCTGCCCTGAAGTTTGAAGTAACTGCCCTTGGCGAGAAACGCCTTGGGCGGATGCGTACCATCTAACCCGGCAGCCAGCGCCGGGGCCATATGGCCGGCAGACAGGATCAGCTCCTTGCACGTGATCGCATAGGCCTCGCCGTCTTCGGTCGACACGTGAACTCCGAAACCGCCTGCTTGCAATGGCTCGATATGATCAACCTTGGTGTTGAGAACCACCTGGCCGCCATGGGCTTCCAGACTGCCCTGCAGCGCCAGCATGAAACCGTGGCTGTCGAGAATGCCAGTGGAGGGAGACCAGAGAGCACCGGCGGCATTCAGTGCCGGCTCCTTTCGGCGGAGCGCGTCCCTTGAGACGAACTCGAGATCGGTCACACCATTTGCGGCAGCCTTGGCCTTGATGGTGTCCAGTTCCTCAAGTTGCCGATCATTTGTGGCGACGATCAGCTTGCCGATCTGTTCATGCCCAACCCCGTTTTCTTGGCAAAAGGCATAAAGCTGCTTCTTGCCTTGGACGCAAAGCTGCGCTTTCAGGCTGCCTTGCGGATAGTAGATCCCGGCATGAATGACCTCCGAATTGCGGGCGCTTGTTTCCGAGCCGATCAGATCATGCTGCTCCAAAACCATCACTTCGCGCCCGGTTAGGGCCAAGGCGCGCGCGCAGGCAAGCCCCACGGCCCCAGCCCCAATCACGATGGTTTCGATGTCATGCATGGCCTGGCTCATTCCTCAGCGACTTTCATCCTGGAAAAGCCAACTGGCTTTATCCGGGATCGGGGGGCTGATACCGCTGCTCTGGCTCACCGATCCCGGGTCTCACAGGTGTTCGCCCGGTATGGCACATTTTTCTTTTAGCTGCCGTCCCGGGCCTGACCCGGGACCTGCACTTCTTTCCGGCATGGCCCCGGGCCAGGTCCGGGGCGGCAGGTTTTGTTGAGGCTTAGCCCCACCACTTCTCCGGCTCGAAGGAGCCAGCTGCGTCTTCGATGACTTGACCGACTTGGAAGAGCGTCGACTCATCGAACGGTTTGCCGATCAGCTGCAGGCCAAGCGGCAGGCCTTCAGACGAGAGACCTGCCGGAACCGAAATGCCCGGAAGACCGGCCATGTTTACGGTCACGGTGAAGATGTCGTTCAGGTACATTTTCACCGGATCGGAGTGAAGATCCTGATCCGCCACACCAAAGGCCGCAGAAGGTGTTGCTGGGGTCAGGATGGCATCAACGCCGTTGGCCCAAGCCAGATCAAAGTCGCGCTTGATCAGCGTGCGGACCTTCTGGGCTTTCAGGTAATAGGCATCGTAGTAACCGGCGGACAGCACATAGGTGCCGATCAGAATCCGGCGTTTCACCTCGTCACCAAACCCTTCGGCGCGGGTGTTTTCGTACATCTCGACGATGTCTTTGCCCGGAACGCGCAGGCCGTAGCGCACCCCGTCATAACGGGCAAGGTTCGAAGAGGCTTCTGCCGGTGCCACGATGTAGTAGGCTGGGAGCGCGTATTTTGTGTGCGGCATGGCAATGTCGACGATTTCCGCGCCTGCATCCTTCAGCCACGCAATGCCCTGTTGCCACAGTTCATCGATTTCACCCGGCATGCCGTCCAGCCGGTATTCCGCTGGAATGCCGATTTTCAGACCCTTCACGGACTTGCCGATGGCCGCTTCATAGTCCGGCACCTCGATGTCGACGGACGTGGTGTCTTTCGGGTCGACAGACGCCATAGACTTCAAAAGGATTGCACTGTCGCGCACCGTGTGGGCGATCGGACCAGCCTGGTCGAGTGAAGAAGCAAAGGCAACGATGCCCCAGCGTGAGCAGCGGCCGTAGGTTGGCTTGATGCCGACCGTGCCTGTGAAGGCCGCCGGCTGGCGGATGGAACCGCCGGTATCTGTGGCTGTAGCGCCCATGCACATGCGCGCGGCAACCGCTGAAGCCGAACCGCCCGAAGAACCGCCCGGAACGAGATCCTGGTTGGAGCCGGTCTTGCGCCAGGGGTTGATGACGTCGCCGTAATAAGAGGTCTCGTTCGACGAGCCCATGGCGAATTCGTCCATGTTGAGCTTGCCGAGCATGACCGCGCCATCGGCCCACAGGTTCGACGTCACAGTGGACTCATAGGCCGGTTTGAACCCGTCCAGAATATGGGAACAAGCCTGGGTATGAACACCTTCGGTGCCAAACAGGTCCTTGATGCCGAGCGGAATGCCTTCCAGCGCGCCGCCTTCACCCTTTGCGAGTGTGTCGTCGGAGGCCTTGGCCATTTCACGGGCCTTGTCGGCGGTAACGGCAACATAGGCGTTGAGTGCACCATTGGCTTGTTCGATGTTGCCGAGAAAAGCATCAGTGAGTTCAGTGGACGTGTAGTCCTTGTTCTTAAGCCCCTCGCGGGCTTCGGCAATGGTGAGTTTTGTAAGGTCTGTCATGGGTCCAGGTCTTTCAGGCTGCCGTCAGGCGCCGGGAATAGAAAAGGGATTCAGGATGTTCGGGATAGTCCAGGATCGGGCTGCACACTTCAAAGCCGCTGGTCTCATAAAGGTGCTTCGCTGCCGCATAATTGACGCCGGTTTCCAGAGCGGCCTCAGAAAAGCCTTCCTCGATTGCGAGCGCTAGAATCCGGTCCAGCAATTTGCGTCCAAGGCCCAGGCTTTGGTAAGCCGGACGTGTGTACATCCGCTTGACTTCTGCAACACTGCCCTTGTGGCGGTAAAGCGAGCCGCAAGCGGCCAACTTGCCATCGACACGCGCAACGAAAACAGTTGTCCGCGCATCGGCCATCTGTTCGACGGTCAGATGATGGCAGGCGTCTTCAGACGTCAGGCTCAACAACAGGTCATTCAACTCGCCGACCATCACGCGCATTTCATCACTGAGCGGCGTTTCAACGGCGATGGAAATGGCTGGCGCGGACGACATCCCGGTTGCTCCTGCTTATTCGACGACTTTCGGCACCATAAAGAAGCTGTCTTCAGAGGCCGGAGCGTTCTTGGTGATGTCGGCAGCCTTGTTGCCGTCTGTTACGCCATCTGCGCGCTTTTTCATGGTTGTTTCGACCACGGAGGTCATCGGCTCAACACCGTCGATGTTCACTTCGTCGAGCTGTTCGACAAAACCGAGGATGGCATTCAGTTCGCCGGTCATGCGGGTGGCTTCATCTTCGCTCACCTTGATGCGGGCAAGACGCGCAACGCGCTTTACCGTTGCAGTATCTACGGACATGTTTTTTCCTTTGACCGTTGGAAATCTGGTTTGGGATTTGATTACCGCCCCAGACGTTCGTTTTCCAATGAATGTCCTTGCTGAACGCATCAAAACATGAAATACGGTCCTGATGAGGACCGAATTATGAGTGATGGTTCAACACGCCGGGGGCGGAAAGACGAGCCCAGCCTGACCGGCCGGCTGCAATCCGCGATGATGAGGGCTCTGGCACATCAGGGGTACGAGCCGGTTCGTTTGGACAATCTCGCGAACACCGCGGGCACCAGCAAACAGGCAATTTATCGCCGCTGGTCCGGCAAACAGGATTATGCACTTGCCACGCTTCAAACTGCCCTGTTTCAGATCCCTGCCCCCACACCCGAGCGCACGAACGCCGCGCGGGACCTCTACCGTTTGATCGCCGGTTACCGGGCCGCCTTGCACAGTGATCTTGGCAAGGCCCTGCTGCAGGTGCGGGCTTTCCCGGAATTCCGATCATTAATCTTCGAATTTGAGGATGAGATCCGGTTTCACATCCGCCAATGTTTGATCGCAACACCGTTTGAGCAGGACCTTCAGGCGAAAACCACGCTGATCCTGGGGCTCATCTGGCAGGACCTGTTTGATCTGCATTTCGGACGCGGCGGGCTGGATGACACCGGATTGGAAAACGCGATCTATCTGCTTTTGGGGCTGACTGCCCCCCGATCATCTATGGAACTGTCGCAGCTCCCCGGATTGTGAGCCACAGCAAAAAACCAAGGTGTTCACAAATTCTGGCGGCGTGCTTTCGTCTCTGTGAACAAGGGTGATTGGTGTTTGGCAGCGGTCATGGCCATTCTCCAGACACCGGGCGCGAACATGTGCCTCAACTCAAAAACCTTCCGGAGTTCTCGATGCCGCTCTACACCTCGAAATCCGTGCTTCTTGGCCTCACAGCTCTTTTTTCCGTCACCGGCTTTGCCGTCTCGGCTGACGAAATCACCACCTTTACGAAGAACGGCGCCGCCATTGGGGGCACCGATCCGGTTGCCTATTTCACCCAAGGCAAGCCGGTCGCCGGTTCTGATGAGTACACGTTCCAATATGATGATGTGACCTGGAAGTTTTCGTCCGCTGAAAACCGGGACAAATTCGCCGCCGATCCGGTGAAATACGCGCCGCAATACGGCGGTTTCTGCGCTTTCGGCCTCAGCAAGGGCTTCAAGGTACCGGTCATTCCGGAGGCCTGGAAGATTGTTGATGGAAAGCTCTACCTCAACAACAGCATCGCCGTGCAAGATCGGTTTGAAGGCAACACCGAAGAGTATATCAATCACGCAGACCTGAACTGGGACATAGTGAAAGACACCAAGCCGGAAGATCTGAAAGAACCGATCATCCGGTAAACTCTGCTGCCAATTTCAAGAAATAGCCCGCCAATTCGGCGGGCTTTTTCTTATGCCACCTGACACGCCGTTTCCTGTGATGAAACAATGACGCCTTTAAAAACTGCCTGGGCGATGCTAAATGCTGAGTATTGAAGTCAGCATTTAAAGGTTTTTCATGGCCGCCCTGCCGAAACGCAAACCCCGCTTTTTAACCGTCAAGTCGGCCGTGTATTTAAGCCCGCACATGATCCGTGTGACCTTTGCCGGACCCGAACTGGAAGGATTTCCGCTTCATCAGGAAGGGGCGAATTGCAAGCTGGTGCTGCCGAGGGACGGTGAAAGCCGGGAAGACTTCGAAGCATATTTTGGTCCCGATGGACCTGAAGAGAAGGTCCACCCGGTCAGGACCTATACCGTGCGAGGCTATCGGCCGAACGGTCTGGAGCTCGACATCGATTTTGTCGCCCATGGCGACAACGGACCGGCAACCCGCTGGGCCCAATCCGCCAAACCCGGATCATTCCTCGGCTTCTTCGGGCCAAGTCAGAAGAAGATCAAGGAATTCTACGCTGATTGGTATCTGGTGGCCGCGGACCTCTCCGCCATGCCAGTTGCCGAAGCCGTTCTGGAGCAGATGCCACAGGACGCGAAAGGCGTTGCCCTCTTTGAAGTGCCGTCCAAAAACGATATCCGGGAGATTGTGGTCCCAAGAAACATCGAAATCCATTGGTTGATCCATGAGGATCCGCATGTAGTTTCCACCGCACAGCTCGACTTCATAAGGTCGATGGCGTGGCCGGGCGGCGTCGTGCAAACCTGCATTGCCGGGGAAAGCTCGGTCATCCGGTCGATCCGCGATCATCTGAACAATACCCGGCAGGTGCCGCGAAAAGAAACCTACATCTCGGGCTATTGGAAAATCGGCCTTGTCGAAGACGAGCACCAGAAAATGAAACGGGCGGAAGCCGCCTGACACCCCTTTCGATCTGGCAGGCTGCCGAGCGCGTAGTCTCTTCAGTTGATGGAGAGCTGCGATGGCCCGCTATTACGTGTCAGTGACCGGTTTGCGGCTGAAGACCTGGTTTCATGCCGTCCGCTTCTGGCGGCATGCGATCCCAAGTTTCAATCAGGCAAAAGCAGCTGACGGCAACATCTTGACCGATACACGGACCGTGCGCGGTGTCCACCACACCTTGACCGTCTGGACAAGTGAAACGGCGATGAAACGCTATCTCTATCGCGGGGCACACCGCCAGGCGATCAAGGCGTTTCCATCAATCGCAACTGGAACGACATGCGGCTACCACACTGATGACATTCCATCCTGGCAGGAAGCTCTTGAGTATTGGGAGCGCCATGGACGAGACTACGAGACGCCTATGACGGACAGCACGCGGAGCCCCTAATCCAACTTTGTTGCTTCAGCCAAGCTGGAACGCGGCAACAGCTAATCCCGTGGCCCGAGGTATTCAACACGCAAATCTTCCACAAAGCCGGATTCCTTGGCGGCAAGAAGTTCGATATTGAAAGCACGGGTGTTCCGGCTGCGCAGCGACAAGGCAAACCCGTATTTGTTGGGATCAAAGAGCGGCCCGACCACTTCCACATCCGCATTCGGATTCGTGTGGTCGTAGTACTCAAGTGTCGGCGCATCACCAACGAACGCGTCGATTTCACCATTATCCAAAGCCGCAACACCCTGATCCAGTTCATCAAAGACCATCACCGACCATCCCTGCTCGCGCGAGTAGTCTTCGCCGACACTGCCATCGAACACGCCAACGACCTTTCCGGGCAGGTCCGCAACACTCTGGATCTGATTATGCAGCGACAAGGTGGTCATAACGCTTGTGACGGAGGACGTAATGAACGCCATTACCGCAAGTCCACACACCAGCCAGATCGCCTGCCACACACGCCCAATCCAACCGAAGAGGTTCTTGCGCGATGGAGCCTTGCCGGATGTCACAACAGACATCACCGAATAAAAACTGTCCGCAAGCCCATCGGGCCACTTTTGCGAAAAAGACTTGTCGAATCGGCGGTCAAAAAGGGTCATCAGGAGCGTGGCAACCACAATGACAAACGCGAGCCAGCCATAGGCCTTCAGGAAACCCGCCTCTTGAAGTCCTTTAACCACTTCCCAGAAACTGGTTGAGCCTGCAGAGCCAACCATGATGCGCAGACCTGAATCGAACCAGGGCTGGGTAAAATCCATTTTCTCCAAGCGCGCCTTGGTGATGGTCAGATTTGAGATCGCAGCATCTGTTTGACCCTCCGCAGTCGCGTCGATCAAGGCCCGCACATTGGGGTAAGGCTCATACTGGTATTCAACACCAGCGGCCGCAGCGAGGTCTTCCCAAAGCTCGATCGCCATCCCGGTGTATCCGTCAGCCGTTTGCATCACGAAAGGCGGACTCACCCGAACGCCAACCTTCAGCGGCGCTTCGCCGGTTACGGCTCCCGACGCTTGACCGGCATCCTGCGCAATACCTGGCGATACAACCAGTATCATTGCACTGATCAGCGTTATGATCGGGAATACGGCACGCAAAAAGGCACTAAAATTCAAAAGCATGGTTCCCCCAGGGCAAAGGCACAAAGACATATGCGTCCAGACGATACAACCTAAAGGGTAAAACAGTCGCAAACGCCGGTGCGATGCCTTTGAAATCGAGAATTGTGGCTGCTGGGTCCCGTCCTCCACCGGGCTGGCGCGGTAGTGTCGCGGCTCACGAGAACTTTCCCCACCAAATCCGCCTCCCGCGTCTCGCCAGCGCCGCATTTGTTGCTATATTGTTCTCCAAGCGCTTTTAACCGGACCGATAAACCATGACCGACCCGGACGGGTATGACGATCCCTTTGACGATCCATTTCAACCCATCGGGACGCGGGCGGAAGCTCCACCTGTTGCGCCGCCACCTGGCGCGTCGTCATCTGGGGCGCCGCCTCCTGGAGGCGGCATTGCCGCTCGGGCCATGGCGGCACGCAGGGCGCCCGACTATCTGACCGGCCTCAATCCGGAACAACGTCTGGCGGTGGAAACGACCGAAGGACCGCTTTTGGTTCTGGCGGGTGCGGGAACCGGCAAAACCCGAGTCTTGACCACCCGGATCGCCCACATTCTGGCCTCCGGCTTGGCGCGTCCGCACGAAATGCTGGCCGTGACCTTCACCAACAAGGCTGCGCGCGAAATGAAAGAACGCATTGCCGTGTTTGTCGGCGGCAATGTGGAGGGCATGGCCTGGCTCGGCACGTTCCATTCGATCTGCGTGAAGATCCTGCGAAAACATGCCGAGCTGGTGGGTTTGAAATCCGGCTTTTCCATCCTCGACACGGACGATCAGATCCGTCTGATTAAACAGATCATTCAGGCCGAAGGGCTCGACGACAAGCGCTGGACCGCCCGCGCCTTTGCCACCATGTTGGACGGCTGGAAAAACCGGGCCTTGACGCCGGATCAGGTCCCTGAGGGCGAAGCACGGGCTTTTGCGAATGGCAAGGGCCGCAAGCTCTATCAGGAGTACCAGGACCGCCTGTCGATCCTGAACGCCGCCGACTTCGGCGATCTGCTGCTTCACGTCATCACACTGTTCAAGACACGTACTGATGTTTTGGCCGATTACCAGCGCCGCTTCCGCTACATGCTGGTGGACGAGTATCAGGACACCAACATTGCCCAGTATATGTGGCTGCGCCTTCTGGCCCAAGGCAATCCGAATGTCTGCTGCGTCGGCGATGACGACCAGTCGATCTATGGCTGGCGCGGCGCGGAAGTCGACAACATCCTGCGCTTTGAACACGACTTCAAGGGCGCGGAAGTGATCCGGCTGGAGCGCAATTACCGCTCCACCAGCCATATTCTGGCCGCTGCCTCTCATCTGATCTCGTTCAACGAAGGCCGGCTCGGCAAGACGCTTTTCACCGACTTTCACGAGCCGGATCATGACCTTGTGTCCGTTGCCTCCGTCTGGGATTCAGAAGAAGAAGCCCGCACCATCGGTGACGAAATCGAAGCGCTGCAGACCAAGGGCCATGCGCTCAACGAGATGGCCGTTCTGGTCCGCGCGTCTTTCCAGATGCGCGAGTTCGAGGATCGTTTTGTCACTCTCGGGCTGAACTACCGGGTTATCGGCGGTCCGCGCTTTTATGAGCGCATGGAAATCCGCGATGCCATGGCGTATTTCCGCTGTGTCATGCAGCCGGCGGATGATCTGGCATTTGAACGCATCGTCAACACGCCGAAACGCGGCCTTGGAGATGCCACGCTAAAGCTCGTGCATGAACTGGCGCGGGCCGAACGCATCCCCTTGATGCAAGCCGCCAGCCAGCTGATCGATTCTGAAGAACTGAAACCCAAGCCGCGCAATTCCCTGAAAACCGTGCTCGACAATTTCGAGCGCTGGCGGCGCCAGCTCGACAGCATGAAGCACACGGATCTCGCTGAGATCATTCTGGATGAAAGCGGCTACACGGAAATGTGGCGGCAAGACCGCTCGGCCGAAGCGCCCGGACGGCTCGACAACCTGAAAGAACTCATCCGCTCCATGGAAGAGTTTGAATCCATGGCCGGTTTTCTGGAACACATTTCCCTCGTCATGGACCGTGACAGCGCGGATGCACAGGACGCCGTCTCGATCATGACGCTGCACTCTGCCAAGGGCCTGGAGTTCGACACGGTCTTCCTGCCCGGCTGGGAAGAAGGCCTTTTCCCGCACCAGCGGGCACTGGATGAAAGCGGCCGGGCGGGCTTGGAAGAGGAACGCCGCCTCGCCTATGTCGGCGTCACCCGCGCCAAGAAACGGGCAAAGTTGTATTTTGCCTCCAACCGGCGCATTCACGGCCAATGGCAGTCGAGCATTCCGTCCAGGTTCCTCGATGAACTGCCGACTGAACACGTTGAAATCGCGGAAGCTTCGTCCAACTACGGCGGGTATGGCGGTGGCGGCTATGGTCCGTCGCGCTTCGACCGTCAGGATGCCTTTGAAACCGGCAGCTATTCGACGCCCGGCTGGCAACGCGCTCAACGCGCGCGCCAATCCTCGAACGGGTTTTCAGACGGCAGCGGGCGTGGCTATAAGTCCGCCCGGCAAAAACGCCAGGGCCCGCTGACCATTGAAGGGGAACTGGTTGCCAAGTCGGTCAGTGACACACCCTCGGAGTATTCGGTCGGCGAACGAGTGTTCCACATCAAGTTCGGCTATGGCGCGATCAAGTCGATCGAAGGCAACAAGCTGACCATCGATTTTGAAAAGGCCGGTCAGAAAAAAGTCATCGACAGCTTCGTCGAGCGACACTGATTTTAAGACATTGATATTTATAACAATATCAAACTGAACTGAGCAATATTTACGTTAGGTTAAGCATAAAATCGCTAGTGTGATCGGACAGTTAGACTGATCCGCATTTTGTTTCTGCGTAGCGGATACGGCAGGAGCACAACATGCGTTTAGGAAACAACAAGTCGGCCGTCAATCGCGCAGGTTTTCATGCAGCCACGCTGGTGTTTACGGCAACTGCGGCGACCTTCCTGGCCCCTGCAGCAGCAAATGCAAAATGCGATGCGTTGGGGGCGGGCGTGCTCCGTGCTTCGGGTAGTGAACGGCTCGACCCAAGCAGCTTCACCCCTTCAAGTGTTATATGCCTTGAGAGACGGACGGAGATCGTGGTTTCCCCGGGAACCATTCCCGCCGATGGTGCCTATGACTATTATTCGCCCGTTTTCTTTGACCTGAAACGGGCCTCGAAAGTCAACTCCTTTACGTTCATCGGGAATAGCATTGAAAGTGCTCCGTCTCCGGGCACAAACTTCCTCAGATTGCTCCAGGCACCGGCGACTGACGATCTCGGGGCAACCTGGATCAACTTGATAGATGTCGGTATTGGTGCAAACCGCGCTATCACCTTAACCGAACAAAGCGGTGATACCCAATTTCAGAATGTTTATATCGCAAGCGCGTCGTCTTCCCCTTTGACATACACCTCCTTTACTGTCGCCAACCCGTCCTTGTTTGCGGTTGGGCAGTACAACATCGTGGGGCAGAATTTCGATTCAGCGACTGAGCTGACCCTTAAAGACAGTTCAATTTCAAACGCTCTCATTACTTCCGTCGTGGCCGGTTCCGAGCTGAAGCTCGACAATACGACAATCGATACCCGCTTCTTCAAACTTGACGGAAAGTTATCAGGCAATGGCACCATCAATGGCAAGACAGGCGCAGGCGGCACGGGTTTCCTGACATCCGCAGGTGCCGAGATCCGTCCCGGCAACTCCATCGGAACGCTTTCGATCAACGGCGATATGTCTTTTCAGGGCGCGACAAGTCTTGTCTCTGAACTGGACCCGACAGCGTCTCAGACTGCGGACCTGCTGGATGTGTCCGGTGACATAACCGGTGCAGACAACTTGACCGCGACACTTGAAAAGGACAGCGGATATTCAGGGGCGGGCGCCACCGAAATCAGTGATTTCATCAACTCCACCTTTGTCATCGCGCGCGCCGGCTCGTTTGACAGTGACAGTGTTACCCTGGTCGAAGGCAGTTCGTTGAATGCACATCTGAGTGCAAGCCTCGCCAGTCCGCCGACACAAACCTCACAGGTTGAAGTCAAGTTCTCCGACAACTCGCCAACACCAACCTTCCTGCCGACCAAGGTAAAGACCATCCAGCAGACCGGTGGCGGTAAGCAAGTGATCCCCCCGCCTGTGACAACGACCACCACGACACCAACGGCGACAGTTACAACCACCACCACGACGACACCAACGGTCACAACAACGACGACGACCACAACGACAACCAACACGACCACGCCCACCACGACGACGACAACATCAACAGTTCCGACCCAAACCACGAAACCGCCTGTCTCGACGCCGTGGGTGGATTTGGTGACGGCCGTATCAGCGACGCACAATGAAACACCCATAGATGGCGTGTCAGGCGGGAGCGGTGGCGGCAACCAAATCCTTGCCGGCGGCAACACGGTGAGCGATGGGTATTTGTCCTTGACCAACGGTGACCTGATCACCTTCAACGAAGTTCACGCTGAACCCTATTCCTCCAACCTGACCGTTGGCCTGGAACATCTCGATCACATTGCCGCTTCGGTGATGAATCGGATTTCCGGCAGTCACGATGTCCTCGACAAAGCCAATCAGGTTCGCGATGCTCAAGGACGGGCCATCTGGCTGGATGCGTCCGGGCTGAAGGGAAACGTGGACGGCAAAGACGGTCTTGGAAGTTTCAATTATTCAATTGCCAGCGTAATTGGCGGTGCTGATCTGCTCGCAAGTGATCAGGGAAGCGTCGGGGCGTTTGCAGGCTACGGCTATCAACGGATGGACGAGCATGACACCGTCGATCAGTCCTTCTCTGCTCAATCCGGCTTTGCCGGATTGTATGGAACACTCTACCGCGACAGTTGGCGGCTGGCGGCCTCCGGCGGATACTCTTACAGCGCGAACAAAGGCAAGCGAAACAACCCGAATGTCGGCTTGTTCACCGGTGGGCGCGCGGAATCCGATTTCGATTCCCATGCCGCCTTTGTCGCCGCCAAGGCAGGCTATGAACTGCCTCTAACGACCCAGTTCAAATTGACGCCGTTTGCTGCAGCTTCCTACGCTCATATTTGGCAGGGCGAGGCACGGGAAACCGGAGGCGGTGACTTCAACTACACCGTCCATGCTGCGACTGCGGACGCGGTTTTGACCGGTCTTGGATTCGACTGGGCAGCGGACGTTTGGACGACGGACACGGGAACGGCGAAGCTGGTCGGTTTTGCGCGCTACGATCATGACTGGAGCGCGTCAGCAGATTCAGCCCACGATATCACTGTCACGTCCGATCTCTTCGGAACTTTCAATCAGACGGGCCAAAACCGCGGCGCCCATTCCGTAACCGCCGGATTGGGCTTTGTTGGCTCCGTCGGCAGCGCGGGCGCTTGGCGATTGGGTGTTGCCGGCGCACTCAATGAACATGGTGAAGAAATTGGCGCGGGCGCCCACTTTTCCTGGCGGTTTTAGAAACGTCGAGGTTGCAGACCTCAGTAGGCAGCTGGGTTCCGGCGATCGTCCATTAAAGATCAATTCCCTTTTCCTCGTGCTCCCTGATCAGCAGGAAACGTTCGGGAATGAAGGGATGCAGGGCGACAGCCTCCCGCAAGGCTTGTTGAGCCAGCCTGACCCTGCCCTGCTCCATCAGGATCCGGCCCTTGCCGGAGAGGGCCCCGAAATGCCGGGGCTCAAGTGCGAGCACCCGTTCGATGTCCTCCAGCGAGCGGTCGGGTTTGCCCTGGAGGTAATGGATGAACGCCCGCTGGTTCCACGCTTCGGCATAGTCGGGCGCTGTCTCCAAGGCACTGTTCAACTCCATAAGTGCCCCCTCATAGTCGGCAACGCGCCGTTTGCTCATCGCTGATCGTACCTTTGCCTCCAAATCCGCAGAAGGAGCAGCTGCAATCCAGCTTTCCCAGATTTCCGCCTCCACAATCCGGGCCTCCATCTCGCTCTTCGAGGAAAGCAGCGCATCGAACAGACGCTGATCAGGAAGGTCACCTGCCTGCGCTAACCTGCATGCGTTCAGAAACGCAAAACAAAGCAGCAGAGCAAGTGCCGGCAAGATGCGCCGGGACTGAAGGATTGCGCTTGCCTGCATGTTGGATCTCCGTGGATATCGCCGGGCTTCATAGTGAAAATCTATGGCAGCTGAACGATTTCGCCAGATCAAGCGGGTTTTAGTATGAAAACAAAAAAGAGACTGGCCGGAGAAATTCGCTGAGGCTATACCGCTGAACCAAGCCACCAAACCAACAGACACCTCAACCGAAGGCCTGCCTTTATGAAAACCATCCGGGTGAAGATCACGGCCGAAGAACTGGAAGCCAAACGGATCTCCGAAATCCTGGAGCGGGCCTTCGAAGACGAGGGCAATCCGGTCACGATCTACGAAGACTCCAGCGACGGGAAGATCTGGTCGGCCGAAATCCTGCTCTTCAGCATGGAGCCGGACGAAGCAGCCGCACTGGTGCGCGACCGGGTCGGCGCCGATGCCTTTGCAGCGCCGCTGGAAGCCGAAGAGCTGCCGGACATCAACTGGGTGGAAAAGAGCCTCGAAGGATTAAAGCCGGTCCGCGCCGGGCGCTTTTTCGTCCACGGAAGTCACGACCGCGACAAGGTGCCGGGCGGAGCGATCGGACTGGAAATCGAGGCTGCGCTCGCCTTTGGAACCGGCCACCACGGAACCACCGCCGGATGCCTGGAAGAAATCGACCGGCTGTTGTCCATGCGCGAGTATGACAGCATTTTGGATCTCGGAACGGGAACAGGTGTTTTGGCAATTGCCGCAGCCTTGAAAGCCCGCCAGCAGGTGTTGGCGACCGACAATGATCCGATTGCAACGCGCACTGCTTTGGAAAACGCCCGGCTGAACGGTGCCCGCCATCTTGTGACCGGATTCACCGCCAATGGCGTGGAAGACCGGCGGTTCAACCTCTATGGCCCTTTCGATCTCGTGATCGCCAATATTCTGGCGCGGCCCTTGATGAAGATGTCGAAATCCATTTGCGCGCGGATGACACCCACATCAACGCTGATCCTGTCAGGTCTGCGGATCGAAGACGGTCCGCGGATCCTGTTTGCATATGGGTGTCAGGGATTTGTCCTGGACCGCCGCCGGGAAAAGGACGGATGGCTGACGTTGACCCTGGTCCGCGGACGCAAACACGCCTAAGGCATAAACTTACCGAAAACGAAAAGACCCCGCCGGTTGAGCCGGCGGGGTCTTTTTTCGTGCACAGTTATTCTTCAGCGGCTTAGAACGCGCTGGTCGCAGAGCCTTCGCGTTCCAGCTGCTCACGATCATAACCGTGGGCAGAAAGGGTCGCATCGTCCAGTGACAGGAGGTAGCCGTTGACATAACGGCGGGCCTGTACGGAGCGGGCTTCGATCATCCGGTCGAAAGCGCGGCGCATGAAGCCGCCAGAAGCGCGTGTGGATGTAGTCGTTGCGATGGTCATTGTCTTTAATCCCATTCGAAGTTGAAGAGCTTCCCTAGGGAGAAACGTCTTTATTAGCTTGTTGGCAGTTAATATGATCGTGGATGCGCGGTTTAGGTAGGGGGCGATCTGCATGCCAGCCCTGCGCATTTCGCATATGCGAAATGATTTGTGCGTTGCACATTTTCGAAACGAAAATTCCCGTATCCAATCTTTTCAAGAAATAATTATCCGACTTGATTGCGTCAGGGACCCCTTTTAGTTTTGCCGCCATGTTTCAGAATTTTGACGATCTCAGTGATCCTTCCTGCGGGGCGCCGCATGCAGCGCTTCTCAGAGCCGAACTCAAGCGTCTGGGCCTTGATGGTTTCCTGATTCCCCGTGCCGATGCGCATCAGGGGGAATATGTCCCGCCGCATGACTGCCGTTTGCAGTGGTTGACGGGCTTCACCGGATCCGCCGGTATGGCGGCAGTTTTGGGCGAAGATGCTGCCGTTTTCGTCGATGGCCGCTACACCATCCAGGTGCGCGAACAGGTCGACATGGACGTGTTTCCGGCCCAGCATCTGATCACGGAACCTGTCACGGAGTGGCTGGTCGCACGCCTCAAGCCGGGCCAAAAACTTGGCATCGACGCCATGCTGCACACCGTGCGGGAAGTCCGCCGGTTGCGGGAGATCTGCAAAGAGGCAGGTGCCGAACTGGTCACTTTGGAAGACAATCCGGTTGATGCGGTTTGGGCGGATCGCCCGGAGCCGCCTGTCGGTCAGGTTATGCTTTATCCGACAGAACTTGCAGGCCGTGGGTCGGAAGACAAGATCGCCGAGATCCAGAAAGCCATTCAGGACAAGAAGGCCGATGCCTGTGTCCTGACACAGCCCGATTCCATTGCCTGGCTGTTCAACATCCGCGGCTCGGATGTCACGCACACACCGCTGCCCCTGTCATTTGCAACCGTTCCGGCAGAGGGCAAACCCTCGCTTTATATCGATGGCCGGAAGCTCTCCAATTCCGTGCGCGATGCCCTTGCCGATTTGACCGAGATTTCCGAGCCGGCCGACTTTCAAGGCGGGTTGAAAACACTCGGCACGGAAGGGAAGAAGGTCATCATCGACCCGTCTCTTGCCGGGATTGGAATTGCAGAAGCCATCACAGATGCCGGTGGAACGCTTGTTGAGGCCTCTGATCCTGTTCTTTTGCCGAAAGCCGTCAAAAACGAGGTCGAGCTGAACGGCGCCCGAAAAGCCCATGTCCGCGATGCGGCTGCCTATATCGCCTTCCTCTGCTGGTTCGATGAAGAAGTTGCCAAGGTTGAGCTGGACGAGATCGGGGCTGCGGAAAAACTGGAAGAGTTCCGCGCGGCAACAGGTGAGCTAAAGGACATCTCCTTCGATACGATTTCGGGTGCCGGACCGAACGGGGCGATCTGCCACTACCGGGTCAGCCGCACCAGCAATCTGAAGATCCCGCAAGACAAGCCCTTCCTGATTGATTCCGGAGCGCAATATATCGACGGCACCACCGACATCACCCGGACGCTCGCCGTTGGCACTGTGAGCGAAGAGATGAAGAAGCACTACACGCTGGTACTGAAGGGCCATATTGCCATCTCGACCGCGAAGTTTCCGGAAGGCACGACCGGTGCCCAGCTGGATACCCTTGCGCGCATTGATCTTTGGAAAGCCGGCCTCGATTTCGATCACGGCACCGGCCATGGCGTTGGCACGTACCTCGGCGTCCATGAAGGTCCGCAGCGCATCGCCAAGACCGGCCATGTGCCGCTGAAACCGGGCATGATCCTGTCCAATGAACCGGGCTACTATCCCGCCGGTGAATACGGCATCCGCCTGGAGAACCTCGAAATCGTCACCGCACCGAAGGACATTCCGGGCGGCGAACGGCCAATGCTCGGGTTTGAGACGATCACGCTGGTCCCGTTCGACCGGCGCTTGATTGTCGGCGGCATGCTCGCGAGCGACGAGCGCTCCTGGCTCAACCGCTATCACCAGCGTGTCCGATCCGAAATCGGGCCTTTGCTGGCCGCAAAAGACCGGATTTGGCTGGAACAGGCGACCGAAGAGCTCTGAGCAACAGCCTTACGTCCCAAACAAAAAACCGCCCAGACAGTGTCCGGGCGGTTTTTCTATATGCTGAAGTTGGTCGGCATTCGACGCCGAACGAGCAACTTTCTGTCAGAGCGTGATGCGATAGCGGGCAAATCCATCGGCCCCATCGCCGTAAGGCTCAATGTTAACGCCTTCGACGGATGCTGCATGATCCTTGCCGCCGGGCCCGGTATCGAAGAGAACACTCGTTCCCGGCATCGGCTTAAAGGTCCAGTTGGCGTCGGCAGACGGATTGATCGTCCCTTCCTGAACAATGTAGCGGACCAGAGCATCACGGTTCGTATCGGGGGCAACCAGAATCACAACGCTCTCGTCGATCCCCGGGAAATTGCCGCCGCCTCCGGCGCGGTAGTTGTTGGTGGCAACCACAAACCGTGCTTCTGGATCAATCGGCGCTCCGTTGAACTGAAGATCAAACGATGCGGCTAGCCTCCGCATTGAGGACTTCACCCTTGGGGCCGTATTTTGACGGCTGGCTGAGGTCGATCTGATAGGTGACGCCATCGATGATGTCGAAATTGTAGCTTGGGAAGTCCGGATTGAGCAGAACCTGATCTTCCTTGCCCGGCTCGACCTGCTGAAAGATCCCTGCGGACCTCTCCAGCCATTCCTTGACCAAGGCACCTGTGATTTCGACCGCCCGAACCGTATTCGGGTAGAGATAAAGATCGGCGACGTTCTTGATCGCGACATCTCCAACCGGTACGTCGGTGTAATAGTCCGCCCCGCCGCGGCCGCCTGCTTTGAACGGAGCGGCGGCAGACAAAAGTGGCAAACCTTCCCAGTCCGTGTTTTTCAGCATTTCCCCGACATACCAAAGCTGTGCCTTGGAGACGATCTGGACACTCGGGTCGTCCGCAACCAATGCAAAATAGGAGTGCAGCGGTGCGGACGTCTTGCCGACCGGGCGGCGCACATAGGCGAGCGTTGCCTCGTGGTCGTCCTTCACCGCATCCAGCACATCCTGCTGGCTTTCGGTAAGTGGAGTGACCTTGCGGCCTTCCTTTTCGTAGATGGAGCGCGCTTCGGTGGTGAAGTTCGCCACGCGCCAGCTGCTGCCATCGCGCTCCAGCATCAAATCAATAACCCCGAGGTGCGAGCCCCAAAAGCCACCCATGGCTGCCGGTTTGCCAAAGAGCGTGCCCCTCTCGATGTCCACTTCCGGGATACCCTCATAGGCAGGGCCGGGGAATACCAGGTGATGGTGACCGGTAAAGACAGCATCAATCCCGTCAACAGCAGCCAGATGCAGGGACGCATTCTCCATGCCGTCGGTATAAGCACCACCGTCAATCCCGGAGTGAGAGAGCGCAACAATGATGTCGCAGCCCCGCTCTTTCATTTCCGGAACGAATGCTTTGGCGGTGCTAACGATATCGCGGGCATTCACCTTGCCTTCCAGGTGCCCGCGGTCCCAGTTCATGATTTGAGGCGGTACGAAGCCGATGAAACCGACTTTGATAGGGTGGCTGTTGCCTGCACCGTCCATCACAGTCTTTTCCACGATGACGTAGGGTTTCAGGAGAAGGTTGTCGTCACGCGCATTGGCTGCCAGGCCTCCCTTGGCGACGTTGGCGCACACAACGGGAAAATTCGCCCCGGCGAGCGCCTTTTCGAGGAATTCCAGACCATAGTTGAACTCATGGTTGCCGAGCGTACCGGCATCATATCCGAGAACATTCATACCCTTGATGACCGGGTGAACATCACCTTCCTTGAGGCCTCGCTCATAGGCAATAAAATCTCCCATCGGATTTCCTTGCAGGAAGTCACCATTGTCGACAAGGACAGAGTTGGTCGCTTCATCCCGGATGCCGCGGATCAAACTGGCGGTGCGAGCAAGGCCTGCCGTGTCAACCGGCCGGTCGCCGTAATAGTCATATGGGAACACATGGACGTGGAGATCCGTCGTTTCCATCAGCCGCAGGTGCGCCGTGTTCTCCTTGGCCATCAGGGAATAAGGATGCATGACGGCCGCAAATCCGGTTGCGGCCATGCCCCGCAAAAGCGTGCGCCGGGAGACGGACGATGAAAGAAGATGCGACATGGGAAACCTCCAAAACTTATCCGCCCGGGACCGGGCAAGGAATTTATCTGTTGTCCAGCCACCTGATAAGGCCACTGTGTACTGCGGTTCAAACCGCTGTCTTGTTTTATGTTTTGACGCTCACCATAACCAAGGCGCCATCACACTCAGCAATTTTTTGATCATATGGTCAAAAAATACTGACATGTTTTTCCTGCAACCGCCAGTTAAACCTGAATGATGACACAGTCATAACGCAAGCGCGGAAGGTTGCCGCCGACGGTGTGCCCGGCAAAAGAAAAGCCCCCGACCATGCCGGGGGCTTGTATCCGTTAGAAACTGACAGGCGTGTTATGCCGCTTCGTCTTCCTCGCGCACCTGCTCCAGGAAGTGGCTGACCGCACCCGAAAGACTGTTGGCAACCTTACCGAGCTGATCGGCTGATTGGCTCATCGCCTGCGACTGTTCGCGGGTCTGGTCAATAGACCCGGACACACCGGCAACGTTGGACGCTGCAGCAGACGCCCCGTCCGAGGCCAAGGTGATGCTGTGTGTGATCTCACTGGTCGCTATATTCTGTTCATCGACCGACGCGGCAATGGTGCTGGTGACCGACTGGACTTCACCAATCTGCTCCACGATGGACCGGATTGCTTCTACCGACTTCTGCGTGGATCCCTGAATGCCCGTGATCTGGGTTGCAATTTCGTCGGTCGCTTTGGCCGTTTGGGTCGACAACTCCTTCACCTCAGCTGCAACAACTGCAAAGCCTTTGCCAGCCTCGCCTGCCCGCGCAGCCTCAATTGTGGCGTTCAAAGCCAAAAGATTGGTCTGTTCTGCGATGGCTCGGATGATCTCGACAACCTCACCTATTTTGTCAGCAGTTTCCGCCAGAATGGAAACATCTTTGTCAGCCGAAACCGCAGTCGATGATGCCGTTTCAGAGATTTCCATGGCCGTATTGGCCTGGCGGGAAATCTCACTGATGGAGGCGGACAGTTCGGCAGCAGCGGACGCTACAGTCTGGACGTTGGTCGTCGCTTCTTCCGTCGCTGCATTGGCAGCACTCGCGCTTTCTGAAGCATGACCCGCAATCTGAACCATTTGGCCGGCAGATTGACTGACTTCGTGCGTTTCGTTCTTCAGTTGCTGCTGAACCGCGGAGACCTCATCTTCAAACTGTTTGATGGCAGCTTCCAGATGGGCGTTCCGTTTGCGCCGCTGAATACGGCCCTTTTCCGCTTCTTCTTCGAGCGTGCGTTGTTTTATCAGATTGTCCCGGAAGACTTCCGCAGATCGGGCAATGTCGCCGATCTCATCCGGACGGTCCGTATAGGGCACTTTTATGTCGATATCGCCTTCTGCAAGGCTGGCGATGGTATCGCGCTGGTCGCGCAACAACACCGAAATTGCGTAAACTTGCCAAACAGCAAGGCTTCCGCTGAACAATGTGACGGCAACTGCAATCACAGACACCCAAAGAAGCAGCGTGGCAAGATTTTCGGTGTCTGCATCAGCAGCAGCTTCCGCGCGGTGAATAAGCTTGTCGGACACTTCCTTGATAAGATTTAGGCGTTGCGTCGCGGTCGCAAACCAATCGCTGCCCGAAACACCCTTTGCGTCTCCGCTCTGAGGAAGTCCTTGAAGAATAGGCCGCCACTTTTCGACTGTTTCTATTGCGGGCCCTTTTACGGTCGCGGCAAAGAGTTCCTTTTGATCTGGCAGCGCGATCGCTTTAAACTCCGACAGGAAGGCTTGTTCAGCGCCGTACTTAGCCATGAACCTTTTGTAGACATCAAAGTTTACTTCACCTGTTAGCGCGAACTCATTCAACATGCCTGCGCCCAGGGCGCGTTCAAGCCCACCTGCTTCCTTTGCTTCAACAAGAGCAATGAAGGGGAACAGCTCTGCCGTGATTTCAGGTGACGGGCTTGCTTCGATGGCAAGGCCGATCAAATGAACAAGCGCATGGATCTCTTTGGTATATGAGGCGACCACTTCGGGCGCTGACTTGGAACGGTTATCAACCTTTATCCTGAAGCCGTCGACCTCATGCACCGCTTTACCGACCTTGCGCAACTCTTCGAGCGTATAGGCATCGTTGAGATCAACGGCGGCAAGATGATCGTCGAAGATCTTGATCGCCGCGTCCGTCAGGGGGCGCTGTTTTTGTAACTTAGACAGGTTTTCAGCAGCATAATCGGAACGGATCATGCCAACAGTCATGCCCCGTTCTTTTTGCAATTCGTGAATTACATTGCCGGCGTCTTCGGCGATCCGTGTCAAAGGCCGCATATGTTCGTGATGCGACAGCTGAACATTTGTTTCATAGACTGAGAAGCCTGCGAAACCGACCACCGCAAGCATTGGCACCAAAGCCAATACCATGATTTGTACTTTAATCCGTTTCATTGAGCCTACCCCTCCTAGGCGCTAATTGCTGGCAGAGTGGGTTTCTCAGCTTACTCATACCTTAACGTAAGGCAGAAATTTGGCATTTTACGACAGCGAAAAAACAATAAATCAATAGAAACAATTTAAGGTGGTGCAATTAAGAATTTCGCTATTGATAATTATACGGACATTGATCGCCTATATTTATTTTCGATAATAGTTTCAGATATTTAGAACTAAAGGAAATGCTGTTTAATTGGTTCGAGCAGACAAAACCAAAGGGCGACCCCTTAAAATACCACAATCTAGGAAACCGTGATCGTCACTCTGAAGATCAGAAGTGTCGCCAGATGCAAATTACGTTACGTCAACCAAATCGAACCAATCGTCCTCGGAAATGACTTCGATCTCGAGCTCGGACGCCTTCTTGAGCTTGGATCCGGCGCCCGGACCGGCAACGACCAAATCGGTCTTTTTGGACACCGACCCCGACACCTTCGCGCCGAACCGCTCTGCCATGGCCTTGGCCTCGTCACGGGTCATGCGCTCCAGGGAGCCGGTAAACACCACCGTCTTGCCGGCAACCGGCGAGCCGGAAGCATCGATCTTTTCCGCATCCGTCGGCGTCACCTCTTGCAACAGCGCATCAAGTTGCTCTCGGTTGTGATTTTCCGCAAAGAACTCCACCAGGGCATCGGCGACAATGTGCCCGATCCCGTCAATGTCGTTGAGTTCGGCCCAAGCCTCACTTCCATGATCGCTGGCCTCCGTCATGGCTTTGTAGAAGTTTGCCCATGACCCATAGGCCCGGGCCAACAACTTGGCATTCCCCTCACCGACATGCCGGATGCCGAGAGCGAAAATGAACCGGTGAAGATCAATTTCCCTTCGAGCATCGATCGCCTCGAACAGGTTCTTGGCGGAAACTGCGCCCCAGCCCTCGCGGTTGCGCAGCTTGGTCAGGGATTGCTTATCGCGTTCAGCAAGTGTGAAGATGTCAGCCGCGGTCATCACCAAGTCATCCTGATAGAACGCATCGACCTGCTTGTCGCCGAACCCTTCAATGTCGAAGGCGTTGCGGGAGACGAAGTGTTTGAGTTTTTCCGTTGCCTGCGCCGGACAGATCAGACCGCCTGTGCACCGGCGCACCGCGTCCTTGCGGCCGGTCTTTTCGTTTTCCTCGCGCACCGCATGGCTGTTGCACCGCGGGCAGCGGGTCGGAAATTCATAAGGTTCCGCGCCGTCGAGACGCTTGTCGAGGTCCACATCGACGATCTGGGGAATAACGTCGCCGGCCCGCTGAATCTTGACCGCATCGCCCTTGCGCAGGTCCTTGCCGCCGCGGATCGGCTCTCCATCCTGGCCAATGCCCTTGATGTAGTCTTCGTTGTGCAGTGTCGCATTGGAAACGACCACGCCGCCGACCGTGATCGGCTCCAGCTTGGCAACCGGGGTCAAAGCACCCGTTCGGCCGACCTGGATTTCAATGTCATTGAGCACCGTCCAGGCCTGCTCGGCCGGAAACTTGTGCGCAATCGCCCAACGCGGAGACCGGGAGACAAAACCAAGCCGTTCCTGCAGATCCAGCCGGTCGACCTTGTAGACAACACCATCAATATCATAGTCAAGCTGCGCCCGGTTCTCCTCAATACCGTGATAGACTGCGAGCAGCTCTTCCACCGTTTCACAGCGCTTCATCAGCGGATTGATCTGGAATCCCCACGCGGCCAGCTGCGCAACCATGCCGTCTTGCGTGTCCTTTGGCAGTGTGCTCATTTCCCCCCAGGCATAGGCAAAAAACCGAAGCGGGCGGGACGCGGTGATTTCGGATTTCAACTGGCGCAAGGAACCGGCCGCCGCATTGCGCGGGTTGGCAAACACCTTGCCGCCATTGGCCACCATCCGCGCATTCAACGCCTCAAAATCCTTGTGGGCCATATAGACCTCACCGCGGACCTCCACCACGTCCAGCACCGAGCCGGCCAGCGTGTGCGGGATGTCCGTGATGGTCTTGGCGTTTGCGGTGACGTTCTCGCCCGTCGTGCCGTCGCCCCGCGTTGCGGCATAGACAAGCTTGCCGTCCTCATACCGCAAAGACAGGGACAAGCCGTCAATCTTTGGTTCGGCAGTGACAGCAAGCGCACCCATCAGCGGATCGAACTTCAGGAACCTCCGCACCCGGCCGACGAAATCACGGACATCATCATCGCTGAAAGCATTGTCGAGCGACAGCATCGGGACGCGGTGCGTGATCTTTCCGAACCCGGAGGCCGGTGCCGCGCCGACCTGAGCGGACGGCCCGTCCGCAAGAATCAGGTCCGGGAAGCGGGCCTCGATTGCCGAGTTCCGCCGGCGCAACGCATCATAGTCCGCATCCGATATCGTCGGCGCATCTTCTTGGTGATAGCGCCGGTCGTGCTCGGCGATTTCTGATGCCAACCGCTCAAGTTCGGCCTTGGCAGCTTCCGGTGTCAGGTCCAGAACCGCGATATCAGGTGCCGGTGTGCTGGAAGATTCTTGGTCGCTCATGAGCAATATCCGGCTTAAACGGTCAACAGTTTGCGCGCTGCTGCGCGGGCTTCTTCGGTGATCACGCTGCCTGCCAGCATCCGAGCAATTTCCTCGCTGCGATGGTCGTCATCAATCCGTTTCACCCGGGTTGCCACCCGGTCCGGCTTCATAGCTTCCTTGGCGATCAGGAAGTGGCCCTCAGCCCTTGCAGCGACCTGAGGCGCATGGGTTACGGTCAGGACTTGCACATTGCTCGCAAGACGGGCCAGGCGCAGACCGATCGCTTCAGCCACGGCACCGCCGACGCCTGTGTCGATTTCGTCAAAAACCAGCGTCGGCGCCGATCCCTTGTCGGCAAGACAAACCTTCAGCGCCAGCAAGAACCGGGAGAGCTCGCCGCCGGAGGCCACTTTCATCATCGGGCCGGGTTTGGTGCCCGGGTTGGTCTGAACATGGAATTCGAGCTGGTCGATGCCGGATCGGCTACGCTGCTCCGGATCGCTTGCAGTTTCAACGATGAACTTCGCACGCTCCAACTTCAGATCCGGCAATTCCGTCTCAACAGCCTTTTCAAGGCGCGCAGCAGCCTTGCGTCGCTTGTCTGAGAGGTTTGCGGCCTTCCGGTCATAGTCGGTCCGCGCTTTTTGCGCCGCGTCGATCAAAGCCGCCAGTTTGTCCTCACCGGCATCCAGATCGGAAAGATCGGCAGCCATGCGCTCGGCCAGGGCCGAAAGGTCGTCAACGGGCATAGAGTACTTCCGCGACGCTGCCCGAAGCGCAAACAACCGCTCCTCCACAGCCTCAAGTTCGCGGGGATCGTACTCAGTCTCCCGGAGCGCTCCCTCCAACCCGGAGCGGCACTCTTCCAGCTGATCCAGGGCGCCTGCCAGATATTGAACCGGTTGCACGAACAAGTTCGGCACCTGATCGGCCTTCCGCTCCAACCGCCGCAAGAGACTGGCCAATTCTGGGATGGGCGATGCTGACCCGTTCAGAGTTTCGTAGGCTTCGCTCAGGTCCCCTGCAATCTTCTCGACCGCCATCATATCCGTGCGCCGGGCAGCCAACTGGTCTTCCTCGCCGGCTTCCGGCTTCAATTGGCTGAGTTCTTCGACGGAGGATCTCAGATAGTCCGCCTCGTTGCGGGCTGCTTCGATGCGCGCTTCATGATCCGACACTGCCTTTTCGGCTGTGCGATACGCTTGGTAAGCTTTCGCCACCGCGTCCACGTCGGAGGTCAATCCGCCAAACACGTCGATCAAGGCCCGATGGCTCTCCGGATCAACCAAGGCCCGGTCATCGTGCTGACCGTGAATTTCCACCAGCAAGGCCCCTGCTTGCCGCAAAAGCCCTGCACTGACCGGCTGATCATTTATGAAAGCCCGCGTGCGCCCGTCTGCAGCCTGAACGCGGCGCAGAATGACATCACCATCATCATCGATGCTGTTGTCTTTCAGAAAAGCGCGGACCGGATGCGCCATCTCGACATCGAAAACGGCGGTCACCTGTCCTTGCCCCTCGCCGTGACGGACAAGATCCGCATCCCCCCTTGCGCCAAGCGCGAGGGACAGGGCATCCAGCAAGATGGATTTGCCGGCGCCAGTCTCACCAGTCAGCACAGACATTCCGGCGGCGAAATCAAGATCCAGACGGTCGATCAGAACAATGTCACGGATAGACAACGTGACCAGCATGAACAGGACGCTCCTTAGAAGTCGGCTCGGACGGGCACCTTAAACATAGGTGCCTTTTCGAGTCGGTCTAGTTTAGAGCTTGATACCCCTGAATGCGCGGCTAATCCAGCTGCCACTGTCTTCAGACGGTTCATATCCGCCGCTGTTCAAAAGAGTGTAAGCGTCTTTGTACCACTGCGTGTCCGGGAAGTTGTGCCCCAGAACCGCGGCAGCGGTCTGGGCTTCGCTGATCACCCCAAGCGCATAATAGGCTTCGGTCAAACGGAACAACGCTTCTTCCACGTGGCGGGTGGTCTGGTAGTTGTTCACAACGGTCTTGAATCGGTTCACCGCTGCAACGTAATTCCGGCGTTCCAGATAGTACCGGCCCACCTGCATTTCCTTGCCGCCAAGTTGGTCTTGAACGATCAGAAGCTTGCGTTGCGCATCCGGCACATATTCCGATTCAGGAAAACGCTGAAGCAGCTCTCCGTAAGCGGAGGCTGCACGTTCGGTCGTTGCCTGGTCGCGTGTGATGTCCGGCATCTGGCGGTAGTAGCTCTGGCCAACAAGGTAGAGCATATAGGCCGAATCCGGGTCGCCCGGATAAAGGGTCACGAACCGGTTGGCCGTTGTCACAGTCTCCGTGTACTTGCCTCGCGTGTAGTTAAGATAGGCAAGGTTCACCAAAGACTTCTTTGAGTATTCAGAATAAGGGTAGAGCTTGTCGAGCTCCTCGAATTTGGCGGTCGAATCTCTCAGTTTGCCCTGCGCCCGGAGTGCCAGGCCTTCATTGAACAGAACTTCTGCAGGCGTGTCGTTCAGCGCAAGCTCATCGAACTCGTCCTTGCTGCTGCACGCTGACAATGCCAAAGGCGCAGCCAAAACCGCGAGAGCCAAATAACGCTTGAGACGTGGAGCCGTCCACGCCGAAAAGCCGAGTTGTCTTCCGTTCACACCTATCTCCCGAGCTGCACATATCAGCCCAAACACAGCCCTGCACCGAGCGGCGCAGAAATTCCCGATTTCATTAACACGAGTGTTTAGCGGAAACGAACCGTCCGCGTCACGCTTTCAAACGCGATCTGCCGGATTTTTAGAGCTATTTTGTGGCAAGCCACCACAAACGGCGGGTCTGCCAGTAATTAATTTGGGAGGCATTCGGGCCTCCCTTGAAAGAAAAATATCAGGAAACGTCCGGACCGAAGGCCGCGGCAGCAGCCAAACCGCCCTTGTCGACCTGGCCAACCTGGCGGAAGGCCGGAGATTCGACGATCTCGAATGCAGACGGGTCTTCGAACAGTCTGACAAGAATGGAGTGGTTCATCTTGTGACCACCCTTGAAGGAGCGATAGAGCCCCAGGATCGGCAGACCGGCCAGCGCCAGGTCACCTACGGCATCAAGTGCCTTGTGACGCGCAAACTCATCCGGCCAGCGCGTGCCTTCCGGGTTAAGAACCTTGTCGTCGGAGATGGCGACAGAGTTTTCCAGCGAAGAGCCGAGAGCGAAGCCCATCTTCCAGAGCTGCTCAACATCCTTCACGTAACCGAAGGTCCGTGCACGGCAGAGTTCATTGCGGAACACATCCGGTGTGATGTCGGAAACGAATTTCTGGTTGCCGATCGCCGGAGTGTCGAAGTCAATTGTGATGTCAAACTTCGTGCCGTCATAGGGATGCAGTTCACACCAGGCGCTTCCGTTGTCGACGCGAACGGTTTTCTTGACTTTCAGATACCGGCGGCCCCGGTCAAGCTTCCTGATACCGACCTGTTCTATCGCCTCAACGAACGCATGGCTTGAGCCGTCCATGATCGGCATTTCAGGGCCGTCGATTTCAACGATGACGTTGTCGATGCCCATTCCAAACAACGCAGCCATCAGGTGCTCAACGGTCGAGATGCCATCTTTGGACGGATCATCGAGAACGGTGCACAACGCGGTCGCGGACACTTTGTCCCACAGCGCGGGAATTTCCTTGGAAGAGTCGCTGTCAGTGCGTGAGAACACAACCCCCACACAAGCTTCAGCAGGCACCAATGTGATTGACGCAGGTTTACCCGAATGAACACCGATACCTGTCAGCGTCACCTGATCGGCGAGCGTCGTCTGTCGGTCTACATATGCGGTCATATTCCCCTACCCTTCCGGTTTGGCGCCGGTAATGGTCAGTCATTTGCACGTGCAAAGTTACGGACTTTTAACGATCGCCAGCTGCGGGCAACATAGTCGGTAATTATGGTAGGGCGAAATAAAGCTTTATTACGGTTTGTAACGATTCACAGGCCGGCAAATCATTGAATTATCACGTCATTTGACTCAGTGTAACAAAAGCGGCCCGAAGTCGTGACTTCGGGCCGTTGCGATCAGGGAAGAAGATCGCGGGTCGAATCAGTTGGCCTGCCGGCGCAGGAACGCCGGGATCTCCAACTGATCGTCTTCTGACTGGCTGACCGGCGTTGGGGCCGATCGGCCGGTGCTATCAAGTTGTCCGGTTGCCCCTTCGCTGTGAGACCGCGGCTGCGGTGCACGCGGAGCCGGACGAAGTTGCGCTGCCGGACGGGCAGTCTCAACGGGAGCCTCTTCGTGGTGCTCTTCTTCGTCTTCCTTGCGGCCAAGACCACTGGCAAGACGCCGCAGAAGACCCATTGGGCGCCGTTCATCTTCAACATCATGCTCCAGATCCGCAGCCGGATCGGCCGGAACTTGCGCCGCTGGTGCTGCCGGAGCGCTGGCCGGAGCAGAGCTTGCCAGAATTTCACGCTGGGCAATCGGCGGGAAGTCTTCAACGCGCGGCATCCGCGGGGCCGGAGCATGTTCTTCGGCTGCCGGCGGAATGTATGGCTGTGCCATCGGCGCTACATCGGCGACCGGTGCCGGCGTGTCGTTGTCCAGATCCATCATCGAAGACGTTCCTGGCGCTGGTGTGCGGGCAGGCTGCACTTTCTTGATCTCAACGTCCGGATCACTGGCAACAGAAACGGCTGCCGGCTCTGGAATCGCCAGTTCTTTTTCAAGGCTGGCCATCGCCTTTGCTGCAGCATCGTGAACCTTTGGCATTTCAGCCGCCAGCGCGGGCTTTGACTGGAGTTCCGGTGTACGTGGCGCGACGTGCTCGGATTTCAGAGTTGGAGCTGTGATTCCGGGAAACGTGCCAGCCATTTGGCCCTCCTCCCGGTCAATTCCAGTTGCAACAACCGACACGCGTATGATGCCATCCAGCGTCTCGTCAAAGGTCGCACCAAGGATGATGTTGGCATCCGCGTCGACTTCTTCCCGGATCCGGGTTGCTGCTTCATCCACTTCAAAGAGCGTCAAATCATTGCCGCCAGTGATGGAGATCAGCAATCCTCTCGCACCCTTCATGGAAGATTCATCGAGCAGCGGATTTGCTATTGCGGCTTCAGCCGCTTGCTGAGCGCGCTTCTCGCCAGAGGCTTCACCGGTCCCCATCATCGCTTTGCCCATGCCGCGCATCACAGAACGCACGTCGGCAAAGTCGAGATTGATGAGACCTTCCTTGACCATCAGGTCGGTGATGCAGGCAACACCGGAGTAAAGAACCTGGTCGGCCATGGCAAACGCGTCGGCGAATGTCGTCTGCGCGTTTGCAATCCGGAACAAGTTCTGGTTAGGAATGACAATCAGCGTGTCAACGTTGCGCTGAAGCTCTTCGATGCCGCTGTCGGCAATGCGCATCCGGCGCGCACCTTCGAACTGGAACGGCTTGGTAACAACACCAACCGTCAGGATGCCCTGCTCGCGCGCTGCACGGGCGATCACAGGAGCTGCACCGGTGCCGGTACCACCTCCCATACCGGCCGTGATGAACACCATGTGCGATCCAGACAGATGATCGTTGATCTCATCGATCACTTCTTCGGCCGCTGCCCCGCCAACTTCTGGCTGGGAACCGGCTCCGAGACCTTCCGTAACGGCCACGCCCATTTGGACGAGACGATCGGACTGGTTCATTGCCAGTGCCTGGGCATCCGTGTTGGCCACGACAAAGTCGCACCCCTGGAGGCCTGCTGTGATCATGTTATTGACGGCGTTTCCGCCCGCGCCGCCGACACCGAAGACCGTGATACGCGGCTTCAGTTCCTGAATGTCGGGCATCTTCAGGTTTATGGTCATGTTATCCTCGCGACCCGTTGGCGCCCCCGATACGGGAGAACCCTCTTCTTCCCTAATTTCCTCTGCCACTCCTGGCAGCTCCAACTCTAGGCTCTTGTCGTCTGTCATTTGCTCAAAAGCTCTCCCTGATCCATTGGCCCACACGAGCCAAATAGCCAGATTGCCCGCCCCACCCGGATCTGCGGTTCTTGTGTTCGAACTGCTCGATCTGGGCGACTTGCGGATAAATCAGGAGGCCAACGGCCGCGGCGAATGCCGGACCTTTTGCAGCCTCGGGAAGACCGGCGACGCCTAGAGGCCGGCCAAGACGGACGTTGCGGCCAAGGATATGGCGCGCAACCTCACCAAGACCTGTGAGCTGACTGGCACCCCCCGTCAAAACGATCTGCTTGCCGACCCGCCCGGCAAAGCCGGACGCCGTCAAACGATCTCTCACAAGTTCAAGGATTTCTTCAACGCGTGGGCGGATGACACGGGTCAACGCCGAACGCGGGATCTGGTTTGGCAAATCGCTGTCGCTTTCCAGCGCCGGAACGGTCAGCATGTCCCGTTCATCCGAGCCGGAAGCCAGCGGTGAGCCATAAAGAGTTTTCAGCCTTTCGGCATCTTGCAGACGCGTTGCGAACGCCCGAGCAATGTCCATGGTAACGTGGTTGCCACCAACCGCGATTGCGTCGAGGTGGACCATATGACCGTCCACGAAGACGGACAGCGTTGTGGTACCACCACCCATATCAATGCAGGCAACGCCGAGTTCAGCTTCATCATCCACGATTGTCGACAGACCGCTGGCGAACGGTGTGGCAACCATGGTTTCGACGTGCAGATGACCACGGTTGATGCAATGTTCCAAATTCCGGACCGGCGGCACTTCTGCCGTGACAACCTGCATATCGACACCGAGCTTGTGGCCCATCATGCCGCGTGGATCCCGGATACCCCGGCTGCCATCCAGAGTGTAGGAAATCGGCAGCGCATGCGTTACTGCACGGCCATCGGTCACCGAGTGACTGGAACCGGCGGAAAGGACCCGTTGAATATCCGCCTCGCAGACGCTTTCGCCGGACAGTGGCACACTCGCGCTGTAGATTTCGCTCTGCAACCGGCCGCAGCTGATATTCGTGATCAGCGATTCAACGGTCACCCCGGCCATACGCTCGGCGCTGTCGACGGCAAGACGAATGGCGTGTTCGGCCGCATCCATGTCAACGACGACACCGGACTTGATGCCTCGGGACCGCTGATAGCCGTAGCCGAGAACCTCGACCTTGTGGGACCGGCTGGACAGGATCGCGTTGTCGTCTTGAGGGATCAGTTTGGCAATCAGACAGCAGATCTTTGTTGATCCAACATCGAGGACCGACATAACGACGGAGCGCCGGCTAGGCAGCGGGCGCATCTTTGGCAAATACAAGGGCTGATCAGACCGGCTCATGTGTCCCGCCCTCCATTGCCCGAACGCCCACGACCACCGGTCATGATTTTACGCTGTTCCGCAGCCTCTTCGCTCAAGCGAACCGTGATCCGGTCCTCAAGACGCATGTCGATGGCCATGATATCGCGGGCAAGCAGCCCGTCTTCCTTGTCCATTCTCACCAATTCAGCCAAAGCGGCTTCCATATTCTCTTCCGGCAAGCGGACAAAAATCCCATTTTCCAATTTCAAGTCCCAGCGGCGGTCACTGATCAGGAACGCAGCGCGCACCCGTGGACGAAGATCCGGCACTGTGGCAAGCGCCGCACTGATCTCGCCGGCCCGGCGCTGCGCACCGTGGTTGACCACCAGCAGGAGATTGGCGTACCGGCCATCCACCTCATCGGTGATAACCTCCCCGGCCTCGTTCACGATCGAGACCAGATCTCCCCGCTGCCAAAGCGCGTAAGGCACCTTCTCCTCGATCCGGATCTGCAATGTGCTCGGGTAGAACTTCATCACTGAAGCATTCTTGACCCAGGCCATGTCGTTCAGCCGTTCACGGGCGCCATCGGCATCAAACAGGATCAGGGACGACCCGTCGTGAATTTCGAGCGCTTCCAGGATCTGGAATTCGTTGATTTCCCGCTGTCCGGACAGCTTTACGGCCTCAATCCCGAAACCGACCGCCGACAAGAGTGCATCGCTCACGATACGCCCGTGTCCACCTATGACTATTGCGTAGGAAATCGTTAAGGTTAAGAAACCGATAGCAGCTGCAGAACCCGTCCAGCGTGGCAAGTCCGCCAATCGGCCCGCCGCGCGCCAAACAGGCTGCCGGTGCAAACGCGCAACGCCGCGCCCGCGCGGAGCCAGCTCGGCTTCCAGCGGCGCATATGCGTCCCGTTTATATTTGCGACCTAACGACAGCAACTCGCGTCCTCAACCATCCAACTCACCAGGTCCTTGAAGCTCATCCCCTTGTAGGCGGCCATTTCGGGCACCAAAGAGGTCGGCGTCATGCCTGGTTGCGTGTTCACTTCAAGGCAGATCAGGTCCCCGCTTCCGTCTTCGCGCTCGTCGAATCGGAAATCGGCCCGGGAAACCCCACGGCACCCCAAGGCCTGATGCGCCTTAACCGCTAGTGTCTCCGCTGTTTGGTAAACAAGTGGTGAAATTTTTGCAGGAAGAATGTGTTTTGAACCGCCTTCTGCATATTTTGCATCGAAATCGTAGAACTCCTGCCCTTGGGTCACGATGTCGATCACACCGAGTGCCTGATCATCCTTGACTGCGCAGGTCAGTTCGCGGCCCCTGATGAATTTCTCGCACATCAACACATCCGGATAAGGCCAGTCTTCCCGGTGCAGCTCCTGGGGCGGAAACTCTTGATCTTCCTTGACAATCAGGACGCCGAAGCTCGAGCCTTCGTTGATGGGCTTCAGCACGTAGGGCGGCTCCATTGGATGCTCCCGGCTGATATCATGACGGTTCACAACCTTGTGCTCCGTGACCGGAATCCCGGCCGCTGCCATGACCGCTTTTGCCTTCACTTTGTTCATTGCAAGGCTCGAAGCCATCACTCCGGAGTGGGTATAGGGAATGTTAAGAAACTCTAATATTCCCTGAACGCAGCCATCCTCACCAAAGGGTCCGTGCAAAGCGTTAAAGGCCACATCCGGCTGCAACTCGGTCAAAACGGCCGATACATTCCGGTCCACATCCACCCGTGAAACACGATATCCGGCTTCTTCCAGCGCGATCGCGCATTCCTTGCCACTTGAAAGGCTGACCGGCCTTTCATTGACCCAACCACCCATAAGGACAGCAACATGTTTCTTGGTCATGGATGGGTTCTCCCTTGATAGGACCGTTTCCCGGACTTGAATCCGGGAAAGCGGCACAAATAAAACGCAACTAATGGAAACTGTGGACAGAGACCGGCAACCCGGTCACGCCTGCCCCAAGAACGGCTCAATCGCGCCTTTCGGCCCGAATTCTCCAAGGCGCTTGATTTCCCACTCAAGCCGGATGCCGGTGACCTCAAGCGCCTTTGCTCGGACGGTTTCACCGAGCAGCTCCAGATCGTGGCCTGTGGCACCACCAGTGTTGATCATGAAATTGCAGTGCATCTCGGACATTTGCGCACCGCCGACCATCAATCCACGGCATCCTGCAGCATCGACCACTTTCCAGGCCGAATTGCCGTCCGGGTTCTTGAATGTTGACCCGCCCGTTTTTTCACGGATCGGCTGGGCGTTTTCCCGGTGTTCGACAACGGCGGCCATTTCCTCGCGGATTGTCATCTCATCCTGGGGCACGCCTTCGAACACAGCCGTTGTAAAGATCAGATCGGAACTGGCACCAGAATGCCGATAGCGGTATTCCATGTCCGAATTGGTCAAAACATGCCGGTTACCATCCCGATCGATTGCCGTGAGTTCAATCATCCGGTCCCGTGTTTCCGTGCCATGGGCCCCGGCGTTCATGCGGAGCGCCCCACCGAGCCCGCCTGGAATTCCGGTGTAAAACGCAAAGCCACCCAGGCCCGCCTTGGCTGCAGCTTCCGCAAGCCGCTTGTCCGGGACAGCGGCGCCAGCGCGGAGACGATTGTTGCCAAGCTCCTCGATCTGGCCAAAGCCCTTTGCGCTGAGCCGGACAACAACCCCTTTTAACCCGCCATCGCGGATCAGGAGATTGGAGCCGAGGCCCACCGACAACACGGGAATGTCTTTCGGCAGCTTTTTGAGAAATACCGCGAGATCGTCTTCATCCGCGGGCTGAAACATCAATTGCGCCGGTCCACCCGTACGGAACCAGGTCACGGCAGAAAGCGGCTGATTGGGCGTCAGTTTTCCGCGGATACCATCCGATAGGTCCGGAACCTCTTCCAGAAGGTCGGGAAAACTCATGCCCCCTCCTTTTGCAGAGCGTCCAGCTGTTCTGGCAGTGCGTAGGCCCACTGGGTGATGTTGCCCGCACCGAGGCAGATGACGAAGTCTCCGGGTCCCGCCAATTCCTTGACAACAGAAGCCAACTCTTCTGGGCCGTTAATGGCCTGCACCTGCCGGTGACCACGAGTCTTTAACCCGGAAACCAGATCCGTGTGGCGCGCGCCCTCAATCGGCTGCTCTCCTGCCTCGTAAACCGGTGTAATTACAACCGCATCTGCGTCGTTGAAGCAGTTCGAGAAGTCGTCAAACAAACTGTGCAGGCGGGTGTATCTGTGCGGCTGCATAACCGCGATCACCTTGCCGTCAGTGGATTCCCGGGCCGCATGCAGTACAGCTTTGATCTCCACCGGGTGGTGGCCGTAATCGTCGAAAACCTGAACGCCGCCGGCTTCGCCGGTGAACGTAAAGCGCCGCTTCACACCTCCGAAGGACGAAATGCCCTTTTCAATGTCTTGCGGCGACACGCCAAGCTGGGAGGCCACAGCAATCGCAGCGGTGGCATTTGAAACGTTGTGAAGGCCCGGCATAGGCAGGACCAAATTGCTGAGTTCAGTCTCTTCCCCGCTGCGGCGATCGCGGATGGTCACCGAGAACATGGACTTGCCACCATCCATGGAAACATCTGTGAACCGCACATCGGCCTGCGGATTGGTGCCGTAAGTCACAATCCGGCGATCCTCGATGTTGCCAATCATGGTCTGAACCTCTGGGTGGTCGAGGCACATGACGGCAAAACCATAAAACGGCACGTTGTCGATGAACTGGCGGAAAGCCTTTTGAACGCCCGAAAAATCTCCGTAATGATCAAGGTGTTCAGGGTCGATGTTCGTCACAATGGCAACGTCGGCCGGAAGCTTCACGAATGTGCCGTCACTCTCATCTGCTTCCACCACCATCCAGTCGCCGTCGCCCATCCGGGCATTGGTGCCATAGGCGTTGATGATGCCCCCATTGATCACGGTCGGATCGAGATGCCCGGCATCCAGAAGGGCAGCAACCATGGATGTCGTTGTGGTTTTGCCATGCGTGCCGCCGACTGCAATGGCCTGTTTGAAACGCATCAGTTCAGCCAGCATCTCGGCCCGGCGCACGACCGGGATCAGCTTTTCGCGGGCTGCCACCAGCTCCGGATTGTCTTTCTTGATCGCAGAAGAGACGACAAGAACTTCCGCCTCACCGAGGTTTTCGGCCGCATGGCCCACTGTCACCGGAATCCCGTTCGCGCGAAGACGCTGAACATTGGCATTCTCGGCCATGTCAGATCCTTGAACCTGATACCCGAGCGTTTTCAGCACCTCCGCGATACCGCTCATGCCGATGCCGCCGATCCCGACGAAGTGAACCGGCCCAATATCCTGCGGCATCTTCATGGCCGTACTCCCTTGTTTTCCGCGACGCTTTCAACAAGGTCGGCGAGCCGTTTGACGGCATCTGGTTTTGCAACTGTCCTGGCGGCCTTGGCAGCTGCCTCCAGCATCTCCGGCGCATGCATGAAACGGATCAATTCCTTGGAAAGGCGTGATGGATGCAGATCCACCTGCCGGATTGCCCAGGCTCCGCCGGCTTTCTCAAGAACCTTGGCGTTGGCAGCTTGGTCCTGATCAATAGCCCCCGGCAACGGCACCAGGATGGAAGGCCGACCGAGTACGCTTAGTTCCGATACAGAGCTTGCACCTGAGCGGCAAACCACCAAATGCGCCTGCGCGATCCGCTGAGGAAGGTCTGTGAAGAACGGAGCGCACTCCGCCTCAACCCCAAGATCCTGATAGGCTTTCTGGACCCGTTCCATGTCTTCCGGGCGGCATTGCTGAACGATCTTGACCCGTTTTCGCTGTTCATCGGACAGCTCCGCAACGGCCGGAGGAACGAGATCTGAGAAGAACCGCGCTCCTTGAGAGCCGCCAAAAACAAGCAGCTTCAAAGGACCAGCAGAGGCCGGTGGGGTGAAATCCAGTTCGGCTGCATCTAGGACAGCATCGCGGACGGGATTGCCTGTCTCGACCAGTTTGCTCGACAAATCGGATGGAAGTTCTTCGATCGGCACGCTGGTCGCAATTGCAGACACCCCTTTGGCCAACAACTTGTTTGCCCGCCCCATCACGGCATTGGCTTCATGCAGGATCGAGGGCGTGTTCGTTAGGCGCGCCGCGTACATGGGCGGAAAGGTTGGGTACCCACCGAAACCGGCAACGACATCCGGCTGCAAGGCCTTGATGACCTTGCGCGCTTGAAGCGTACCAAACAGCAGCTGAAATGCGGTTTTGGCCAGAGAAACAGGATTGCGGCCCCGGATAGTGGCGGAAGCAATGATATGAACCTTGCGGGCCGGAAACTCGGTGCCGTATTTGTCGGCCCGCTCATCCGTAGCCAGCTCGACGGTCCATCCGCGGCGGCTCAACTCACTCGCAAGTGCTTGTGCAGGAAATAGGTGACCGCCGGTTCCGCCGGCTGTGAGTAAAACGGTTTTGCTCATAAATCCGGGCCAACAATTACATCAAGGAAGACGGAGACAGACGGCTGACAGTAACCGTGTCATTCGACATGGGTCGCGGCCGCTTGCGGGTCAGCGCGAGTATCGCCCCGGCGGACATGGCGGACGCCAAAAGAGAGGACCCCCCATAGGAAATGAACGGCAGCGTCATACCCTTCGACGGGACCAGGTGCAGGTTCACCGACAGATTGATGGTTGCCTGAAGCCCAAACAGGACAACAAGACCGGCAGTCGCCAACCGGCCAAAGGCATCTTGGTCCCGGCTTGCGTGCTGCAATCCGCGGATCACGATGAAGGCAAAGACAATCACCAGCATGAGGCAGGCGATCACACCAAACTCCTCGCCCACCACGGCGAAGATGAAGTCAGCATGACTGTCCGGCAGGATCCGTTTCACCGTGCCCTCGCCTGGTCCCCGCCCGAACCATCCACCCGACATGAAGGCCTCGAGCGCGGTATCAACCTGAAAGGTGTCGCCCGTGCTTGGATCGAGGAACCGGTCGACCCGACTGGTCACGTGCGGCAGGAAGGCATAAGCGGCGAACAGACCGGCAATCCCGATAATCCCGAGCGCAACGATAATCATCCACGAGATCCCGTTCAAAAAGAACAACGCCGCCCAGACCATCCCAATCAGCATGGTCTGCCCAAAGTCCGGCTGGGCCACTAGAAGAGTTGCGCAGACAGCAAAAAGAATGAAGGCGAATAGAACGCCCGGCACTTCCCGGCGGCGGCCGCTTTCAGACAACAAAAACGCGATCAGCACAACAAAAGCCGGTTTGAGATATTCCGACGCCTGTACGGACACACCGGCAATATAGATCCAGCGGCGGGCGCCCTTGGTTTCAAACCCCATGAACAGGGTCGCAATCAGCAAGACCACGGAGATTGTGAACAGCACCAAAGCAGCTCTGCGAACCATCCGCGGCGTCATGAGCGATGCCGCCAGCATGATCCCGAGTGCGGGGATCGTGAACATCGCCTGCCGTTTCACGAAATAAAAGGTATCGACGCCAATGCGTTCGGCGACCGGCGGGCTTGCGGCAAAGGCAAACACCACGCCGGAAACGAGCAGAATACTGAAGGCCGCCAGCAGATAGTGATCAACTGTCCAAAGCCATTCGGCAAACCGGCTGCGATCAGCGCGTGAGACCATTTATGCGACCTCCTGAGTGTTTCCACCACCAGGCAAGGCACGCACCGCATTTACAAAAGCAGCGCCCCGCAGTTCGAAATTGGCATATTGATCGAAAGATGCACAGGCCGGAGACAGAAGAATTGCAATTTCTTCCGCGCCATCTTCCGCAGCCTCGGCCGCCGCATCCCGGACGGCCTGCGTGAGTGTACCACTGACTGCATACGGGACATGTCCGTCCAGCGTTTTGGCAAACTCTTCTGCGGCTTCACCGATCAAAAAGGCCTTCGCGATATTCGGGAAGTACTCGTCCAGAGAAGAGATCCCACCGGCCTTGGCACGCCCTCCGGCAATCCAATAGATCCGGTCGAAACTCGCCAGCGCCCGTGCCGCAGCATCTGCGTTGGTCGCCTTGCTGTCATTGATAAAGAGCGTCCGGCCAGTCCGGGCAACAATCTCCATGCGGTGATGGAGGCCAGGAAAGTTTTTCATTGCGGCTGCGATCTTATCGGCCGGTATTTCCAGCGCCCGCAGGCAGGCAAAAGCAGCTGCCGCATTTTGAGCATTGTGGTCCCCGCGCAAACTGTCGATCCCCATGAGCAGGGCGACTTCGGTCTGCGCTCCATCATGGGCCTCAATCAGCCGGCCATTGTGAGCGTAGATGCCGGCCGTCAACTCCCGTTCGCCTGCAATCCGGCAGACCGGTTTGCGGGCCAGTTCCAACCGGTCGGCGATCATGGAGGACAGGCCGTCATCGACGCCGACAATCGCGACCTTCGCACCAGCCACCAGCCGTTCCTTGATTGCGGCATAGTTTTCGAGCGTACCGTGCCGGTCGAGGTGATCCGGCGACAGGTTCATGTGAAGTCCGACCGTCGGGTCCAGCGTTGGGGCAAGGTCGATCTGGTAGGATGAACACTCAACCACATAGTGGCGGCCGGGGCGCGGCGGTTCCAGCTCCAAGACCGGAGTGCCTATGTTCCCGCCCATCTGCACATCCAGCCCCAGTTCGCGCAGCAGATGCGCAATCAGAGCGGTGGTGGTCGATTTTCCGTTGGTTCCGGTGATCGCAATGAACGGGGCTTCAGGACAGAGCTTGCGATGCTCGCGGCAGAAAAGTTCAACATCGCCGATCACCTCAACCCCGGCATTGCGGGCCAGATCGACCGACCAATGAGGCACCGGGTGTGTCAGCGGAACACCCGGCGCCAGCACAAGGGCAGACACGCCCGACCAATCGAGGGTCTTCAGGTCTTGGGTTTTGAGGCCAGCAGCCGCCGCCTCGGCAACTCGCGTTTCATTGTCGTCAAAGCACACCACATTGGCACCGCCCGCCTGCAACGCCTTGGCAGTGGCAAGTCCGGACCCGCCGAGCCCGAAAAGCGCAACGGTTTGTACTTCAAATGTGGTGACTTCAATCATCGCCTTACCTCAACTTCAGTGTGGCAAGGCCGATCAGGGCGAGGACGACCGATATGATCCAGAACCGGATGACCACCTGGCTTTCGGTCCAGCCCTGAATTTCGAAATGGTGGTGGATCGGAGCCATTCGAAACACACGCTTTCCGGTGAGTTTGAAGGACATCACCTGAACGATCACCGAGACCGCTTCCAGAACGAACAGGCCACCGATGATTGCCAGAACAATCTCGTGCTTGGTCGCAACAGCGATCGCGCCGATCATTCCGCCGAGCGCCAGAGATCCGGTGTCACCCATGAAGATGGCCGCGGGAGGCGCGTTGAACCACAGGAAACCAAGACCAGCGCCGATCACCGCACCGCAGATGACCGCGAGTTCACCGGTACCGGCCACATGGTGGATCTGCAGGTAGTTCGCGAACACCGCGTTGCCCGAGAGATAGGCGATCAATCCAAAGGAAGCGCAGGCGATCATAACCGGCACAATGGCCAGACCGTCGAGGCCATCAGTCAGGTTCACCGCATTGCCTGCTCCAACCATGACGAAGGCCGCAAACGGAATGAAGATAAGGCCGAGATTGAGCGTGAAGTCTTTGAAGAACGGGAATGTCAGCGCTCCGGAGAACGATGTCGTGTCGAGCACTGTAACGGTAAACGCCGCGGTTGCGGCAATCAGGAACTCAAGACCCAAGCGCGCCTTGCCACCGAAACCCTTGTGCGAGGACTTCGTGACCTTCAGGTAATCGTCGTAAAATCCGATCATCCCGAAGCCGACGGTCACACCAATCACGACCCAGACGTACGGATTGCTCAAGTCGGCCCATAGAAGCGCAGCCACCAAAGCACCGGATAAGATCATCAATCCGCCCATTGTGGGCGTTCCTTTTTTGGACAGGTGGCTTTCCGGGCCATCGGCGCGGATCGGCTGACCATGTCCCTGCCGGATCCGAAGGCTCGCGATAATTTTTGGCCCAAACAGAAAGACAAAGAACAGGGCCGTCATGATCGCCCCGCCTGTCCGGAATGTGATGTACCGGAAAACGTTCAGAGCAGAGATTTGGTCGGCGAACTGGCCGAGAAAATAAAACATCAGCTATCCTTCACGCCGCTTCGATGTCGTCTGCAGGCGGATATTCTTTTTTCAAGGCTTCGACAAGCGGGCCCATGCGGGTTCCCAAAGAACCTTTGATCATCACGACATCACCGGGCTGCACGTCTTTGAGTAACAGCTCGATCAGGTCTTTGGCCTCTTCGCGGTGATGGGCCTTTACATCGTCCGGCAATTTATCCCAGAGCGCAGCCATATGCGGGCCGGCGCAGAAGACCCTGTCAATCGCAGCTTCGCGGATCGGACCTTCAAGTTCTGCATGAAGCTGGTCGGCATCGGTGCCGAGTTCGCGCATATCGCCAATAACCGCAATCCGCCGCCCGGAGCCGCCAAGCGTGGCTTGCGCCAACACCGAAAAGGCTGCGCGCATGGACGCGGGGTTGGCGTTGTAGCTCTCGTCTATCAGCTGCACTTCGCCGCCACCAACGGACAAACGGCATTGCTCACCGCGGCCCTTGGGTGCAGTCATACCGCCGAGCGCGGCAGCGCCTTCCTGCAGATCCGCGCCCAGATCGGCTACAGCGGTTAACACCGCCAGGCTGTTCTGCACAAGGTGCGCACCCGGAGCACCAATTCCATATGACACGTCCTGCCCGAGGATCGAGGCTTCCACACTCGTGCCATCGTCGGTAGCGACCGCCATTTTCAGGTGGCTGTCTTCTGAACCGATTTGGCCGAATGTCTGAACGTTGCGCACGGCAGCGGTTGCCGCCAAAAACCGAAGCAAATCGTATTGCTTGTTGTCCCGATTGAGGATCGCAACGCCATCCGGCTCCAGACCATTGAAGATTTCCGCTTTTGCCTGGGCAATCTTCTCGACGGATTCGAAGAACTCGATATGAACGGCCTCGACGGTGGTGATAATCGCGACATGCGGCCGAACCATCTGTACCAGCGGCGTGATTTCACCCGCGTGGTTCATACCGATTTCAAAGACGCCAAAATCCGTATCGGCGGGCATGCGCGCCAGCGTCAGCGGGACGCCCCAGTGATTGTTGAACGAGGCAACCGACGCATGAACCTTGCCGGAGGGCGCAAGCGCCAGACGAAGGGCTTCCTTCGTCCCTGTTTTGCCAACCGATCCGGTAACCGCGACTATGCGGGCATTGGTGCGGGCCCGTGCGGCAACACCAAGTGCGCGCATGGCTTCGAGCGGATCATCAACAACGACATAACGCCCGTCATCAGGCAAATCACCGAGGCTGTCTTCGGCAACAAGCGCCAAGGACGCCCCTGCCTCAAGCGCGGCCGCAACATAATCATGGCCATCGAGCCGATCACCTTTGATGGCGATGAACGCATCACCCGGCTCCAGAGTTCGGCTGTCGATGGAAATACCGGTTATGTGCGCGCCCACATCTCCTTTGGCGGTTCCGCCACAGGCGTCGATAAAGACCTCAGATGTCCAAAGCGGGTCGCTCATTTTAATCCCAGTTGATTTAAAGCTTGGCGCACAGAGTCGTGATCAGAGAAAGGTATCACTGTGTCGCCAACAATCTGGCCGGTTTCGTGACCTTTTCCGGCAACGCACAGGATATCGCCAGATTTCAGGCGCCGGATGCCTTCGGCAATTGCTTCGGCGCGATCGCCAATCTCTAGACCACCCGGCGCACCTGCAAGAACAGCTTTGCGAATGGTTGCCGGGTCTTCCGATCTCGGGTTGTCATCGGTCACTATGACCAAATCTGCGTGCCGCGCAGCCGCTTCGCCCATCAGGGGACGCTTGCCGGGATCCCGGTCTCCGCCAGCGCCCACCACAACTGAGAGGCTCCCTTCGGCAAACGGCTTTAGTGCCGCCAACGCTTTGTCGAGAGCGTCCGGTTTGTGGGCGTAATCAACGAAAACCATACCGCCAGCCGGAGTTGTCCCGGCGAGCTCCAAGCGGCCCGGTGCGCCTTTTAGGTTCTCAAGAGCACGAAGTGCAGCGCCGGCATCTATTCCGGCAGTAATCGCAAGACCTGCAGCAATCAAGGCGTTCGAAACCTGAAACCGTCCAATGAGTGGAAGAGTCACCTTGTACTCGCCGCGCGAGGTCTCGACCGTCAAAAGCTGCCCAGCACCGCTCGGCCTTAAGCCGGTCAGCTTGAGATCCTTGCCCGTCTCGCCAACCGTGAAAACCGGCAATCCACGCTCTTCGGCAATGGCCAATACGCGATCTGTGTACTTTTCACCCGGATCTACAACAACATGACCGCCGGCCGGGAGAAGCTCACTGAAGAGACGCAGCTTGGCTTGCAGGTAATCCTCGATGGTCGGGTGATAATCCATGTGATCCCGTCCAAGGTTGGTGAAGGCTGCTGCTGTCAGCCGGACACCATCAAGGCGATACTGATCAAGTCCGTGGGACGAGGCTTCCAAAGCGGCATAGCGAATGCCTTCAGTCGCAAGGTCTGCCAGATCCTTTTGAAGCTGCACCGGATCCGGCGTTGTCAGCCCGCCGTAACTTTCACCATCCGGCTTAATGATGCCCAAGGTTCCAAGACTGGCCGCCGGATGGCCTGCAGCTTGAAAGATCTGACGCACAAAATGGGCGACCGATGTCTTTCCCGCCGTACCCGTGACGGCAACAATCGTATCCGGCTGACGGCCATAGAAGCGGGCCGCCATTTTTGAAAATGTCAGACGCGGTTCGTCTGCGCTGAGAACCGCGACGGTTGGCGGAACGAGCGCACGAACAGCCTCCGCAGCATTGGTAGCGCACAGGACAGCGACTGCGCGAGCTTCGACCGCTTTGGGAACGAACTGAACGCCATCAACCGTGGAGCCCTTGAAGGCAGCAAAGAGAAAACCTGGTTGGACCTTGCGGCTGTCCGCCGTCAGTCCTTCAATGGAAAGGCCATCTGCCGTGTCCGGCAAATCCATGCCGTCGGCTAAATGCTCAAGGTGCATAACATCCGATCATCCGGTTCGTGCATCGTCATTCTCGTGAAGCTTAAAACCGGACCGGATTTCGGCTGCGACCCCGCCGGACCAGTTTGCTTCTTTTATGTCTCCTTAATAGGAAATCTCGATCGGTTCATCCCCTTTGCCAAAGCGCGGCATCACACCGAGCATCGGTGCTGCGCGGCGAATGATCGCCCCGGTCGTCGGAGCCGTGTTCAAACCGGCGGTCGCACCAATGCCTTCCCGCTCCGATTTGGGCTCATCAAGAACAACCAAAACCACGTATCTCGGGTCGTCCATCGGGAAGGCAGAGAGGAAAGAGTTGCGCCGCTTGTTCGACACATAAACACCGTTTTCGATCTTCTCTGCCGTCCCTGTCTTGCCGCCGACGGTATAGCCTGGAACATCAGCCCGGCGCCCGGATCCGGAGAGGACATTTAGGCGGAAGAGATACCGCATCATGCGGCTGACTTCCGGTGAAATCACTTGCTTCTTCAGCGTCTTAACTTCTTCCTGTGTCCGAGGCACAAAGGTCGGCGGCAACAAGGAACCACCGTTGACCATAGCCGCGGCGGCCACCGCTGTTTGCATCGGCGTCACCGACAAGCCGTGACCGAAGGAGATGGTCATCGCTGCCAACTCATTCCATTTCGGCGGCAACAAGGGAGCGGCGTTTTCGGGCAATTCCGTCTGCAATCGCTTCGTCAGATGCAACCGCTCCATGAATTCCTTCTGGCGCGCGACCCCTGTCGCCAGCATCATTTTTGCGGTGCCGATGTTGGATGAATAAATGAAGATTTCCGGCACGGACAGAATGCGGTTTTTCCCGTGGAAATCGGTGATCGTCCGGCCCGCAGCGCGCAGAGGACGGGTCGCATCGAAGCTGTCATTGATCGTAACAGCCCCCGAATCCAATGCCATGGCGGTTGTGAACGCCTTGAACACGGATCCCATTTCAAAGACACCGCCGGTCGCCCGGTTCAGCCGGTCCTTTTCCAACGCTTCGGATCTGTCGTTCGGATCGTAGTCCGGCAGGGACGACATTGCGACAACTTCACCAGTCTTTGCATCCAACACGATACCGGCGGCCGCGATGGCCCGATACCGCTCCATTGCCTTGACCAATTCATCGCGTACGACGTGCTGGACCCTGAGATCTACGGAAAGGCGCACCGGCTCCATGGTGCGGCCAGAGGCAAACCCGATCGATTGAAGATCGCGCAACCATTGATCGTCGACGTATTTCTCAATCCCGCTGAGACCCTGATTGTCGACATTCACTGCGCCGACGATGTGGCCCGCGGTCGGACCGCCAGGATAAAAGCGCTGGTTCTCAGACAGGAAACCAATGCCCGGCAAACCAAGATCATGCACCTGCTCTGCCTTGTCCGGCGTCATTTCACGCTTCAACCAGACAAATCCGGCACCGCTCTCGAGACGGCGGCGGACAAGCGCCTCGTCCAGATCCGGCAAAATGCGGGTGAGCCCTTCGACTGCTTCATCAACATCGAGGATACGGCGCGGCTCAGCGTAAAGGGACGCTGTCTTGATATCGGTGGCAAGGATCTCACCATTGCGGTCGATAAGATCTGGACGGGACGCGGCCACAGAATCCTGGGCAGAAATCCACGCTCGGGACGGCGCCTCGTCCATCTGAGCAAGATAGATCAACCGGCCACCGATGGCCGCGTAAACACAGGCAAAAGCGAGCATGGCGAGATACACGCGCGACTTTACCGCACTCGATGAAACGGAGCTGCGCGCCGCCCTCGGCTGGGTCCGCCGAACCTGGAGAAAGCTCGCTGGTTCTGTTGCCAATGTCATTGCCCCTAAGCCCCTACCTGATCATCGCCGAAGAACCGGCATATCCGCCCATCTGGTCAGCCCCGCCAATCGGCTCCAGAGTCACCGGTCGTGCCGGAAGTTCATCCGGCATGACGATCTGCCGGACTTCCAATGCTTCGAGTTGAAGATACTCGTTGTAGCGTTCGACGAGGTTCTGCAGCCGTTCCGGCTTGTTCAGAACACTCCACTCGGCACGTAAGTGACGGATCGCATTCCGCTCCTCGTCGATTTGCCGCTGTAGCTCCGCGACCTTCGCAGCGGACTTCGTTGCCGCCATCTTCAGGTCGTAAACGGTTGCCGCACCGATCACGACGGCCACAATGAAAAGGATGTTGAGCACCCGAACCATGTCAGCCCCCTAGTCCATGAAACGCTGCAAGGCGCGGCACACCGGCGACATGAATGTCGAGCTCGCGCGCCGGAGCCTCTGTCCGCCGCCCGGCCCTCAGCTTCGCAGAGCGCGCCCGCGGGTTTGCATCCGTTTCCATGTCGCGCGCCTCGACTGCCTTGCGCGTGAGAATTTCAAAAGTTGCCGGCGGAACCTCTTCCTCCGGCATATGACGTGACCCGCCACCCCGTGTTTTTGTCCGATCCTGAAAGAACCGTTTTACGATGCGGTCCTCAAGTGAGTGAAAACTCACCAAAACCAGGCGGCCACCCGGCTTCAGGATGCGTTCCGCCGCGCCCAGCGCCTGAGCGGCCTGATGCAATTCGCCGTTCACATAGATCCGCAGCGCCTGGAACGTCCGTGTCGCCGGATGGATCTGCGCCTTCTTCGGGGAGCGGCCGAGCACTTTCTCGATCAGATTTGCAAGCTCCAGTGTACGGCTGAACGGCTTTTCCTTGCGCGCATTGTCGATCGCATGCGCAACGGATGGCGCCCGCTTTTCCTCACCCAAAACCCCGATGATCCGTATCAGGTCCCGGACCGGTAACTCGTTGACCACATCGGCAGCAGACGGCCCGGCCTGCTCCATGCGCATGTCCAATGGGCCGTCGCGTAGGAAGGAAAACCCGCGCTCGGCCTGATCGAGCTGCATGGAAGAAACGCCCAGATCGAGGACCACACCATCGACGCCGTCAAACCCGCTCTCCCGCGCATGAGTTTCCAGATCAGCGAACTGACCGGGCACCAGGATCAGCCGGCCATCGGACTGGGTGACGAGTTCCTGACCACCGGCGATTGCATCGGGGTCACGGTCAATCCCGACCACCGTCGCATCGCGCTCCAAAAGCTTGCGCGAGTAGCCGCCTGCGCCGAACGTACCATCAACCATGACCTCGCCGGGCTGCGGGTCGAGCCATTCCAGAACCTCGTTAAGAAGAACCGGCACATGACGCTCTGGTCCGCCAGCAGCAAGATCATCCGTCTTGTCGCCGAGCGCCATCATACCGGCTCTCCTTGTGAGGGTGCCGGGAGCTGCCCCGACAGCATTGCGAGTGCGCGCTTTTGGGCCTCTGCGCGATAACCGCGGAACTGCTCTGGTTCCCAGATCTGAAACTTGTAATCCATGCCGACAAACGTGACGGTGTCGGAGAGACCGGCATGGTCGCGAATCATGTCGGAGAGGGTCATACGGCCATCTCCATCAATCTTGATGATTTCGCTGGCGCCGAACAGCGCCGCGGCAAGCATGTCATGATCGGGTGTGAGCTTGGCAAACTGCTGGGCGCGGTTCTGAATTTCAGCCACGAGCTGATTGCCGCCGGCGTCGACTGCCCGGCAATGCGCTGATGAAATACAATAAAGCCCTTCAAACCCATCTCTCGCCAATACCGCGCGGAAGGGTGCCGGGATCGACACGCGACCCTTGGCATCCAGCCGGTTGGTAAAATGCGAAACAAAGCCGGCCATACATCCCCGCTACGGACCCCCGTCCGTGCAATCCCCGAAAAAACCCAAAAAAGAAGGAAACGGCCCACTCTGTCAGCACATGCAAATTGCAACGGCAGCTCTTGCCAGCTCGTCAAGTCATGTCCTGAGCCCGTCGAACATGGGCCCGCGCTCCCCATTCTGGGTAAATATGGGATACCATGGGAAATCATGGGCGGTCAATGGAATCTCATGGATTCCTGCAGGATTTGATCGCGCACGACCCCGTCGAGCGAAGGTAACGCCAACATGCTTAATGAAGCCTTGACAGAATAGTAGAATCGGAGTCGCAGAAATACGGAGGGTCCGCGCTCCAGCCGTCGGTGCGTGATGTCACCATCCCCAGTTTTCAAAGACTTGTGGATACAAAAAACGCCGCGGAAAATCCGCGGCGTAAGTTTGAGCATGCGCTCTTTGCGGCGCTCAAAGCGCTGAGGGTCAGGACCCAGCTATCTCACAGAAGAAAGTCTGTGTTGCCAAGGGCCCGCAGCTGATCGGACACGCCGCCCGCATCAGTGACGACCGTGTTCCAGTCTGCCGCGGTCAGGTTGGCGAGAGACAGATCTTCAGCCTGGATATCTTCCAGCACATAGGTGTGCCCACCATTGTTCTGAACGGTGATTGTCAGATCGGTTCCGACCTCCTGGAGCGAGATGTCGTTGACTGACAAGCTGCTGAAATCCAAAAGATCTTCAGAGGCATCAAAGTTGAGCACGGAGACTTCCCGCCCCCAATCCCACGTGATCGCCACCGTATCGGCACCCGACCCAAGGTTGATCGTATCCGAAGCGGACGGAGTAACCGTTGTTGCGGGCGGTGTTGGAACTTCCGAAGTGTCTGATGTATCGGGCGCGTCCGGTGTATCCGGGGTTTCGGTTCCAGGCACGGCACCCACACCTTCACGGACCTGGAACCCGTCAGTCCCTTGGCCTGCCGGCGCTTCCGGCGTCAGCAACGCTTCCCGCGACACCAACGACACATCGTTCTGATCGATCCCGAAAGGGGCTTCCAGATTGTCTTCCATCACCTGATCGAAATGGAACTCCAGATTGCCTGGAATGAGATCGGCTTTTTGAACGCCAGTGAAGGTGAAGCTTTGACCACTCGGCAGCACACTGATGACCATTCCATTCGGCGTATCCTCAACGCTCAAGCGTTCACGCGTGCCGAAATAGAGGAAACTGATATTCTGTGTTGCCGGATCAAACCCGTTGATCACTTCGGCCTGCCCGTATTCATGAGAGCGGATGTAGACCGTGTCGCCATCCCGCGGGCCAATGCCCTTTTCCCAGGACAGAACACCGCCGAGGTCCTGACGCAGGTGCTCGTTGCCGACCACACCGAAGTTCTCGATGGTGAGATCTGCGAGCTGCACCCCTTGCAGGATCTGCATGTCCGGCCCCCACGGATTGTCGACGATCGGCTCACCGTTCGGGGTCATGTTCAAGATCAGGCCATGAACCGAAGCATTGCCGAAGTCGAGCTGATCCGCGGCCGGGTTAAAGCCGACGATATCATCCTTGCCAAACTCCGCGGCCCATTTGACGCCGCCGAGATCACTCGCTCCAGTCGGAACCGGCGTGTTGGACCCGTCAGCATCGTAGATCACATCGAACCCACCAGTGTTCGGTGTCTCGACTATCTGACCAAGCAGACTGGCGACTTCATTGAGAGCCGATTCTTCAGCCACCATGAAGTTATTCATCGTCATATCTGCTAAAGAAACGCCCGTCAGCACGGTTGTGTTGGCGGTCTCTCCAGTGGCCGTGTAGACGACGACCGCCAGACCGTTTGCCGTATCCAGAATCTCCAGACGTTCAGCAATGACACCCGCCTCAAGATGAAGCATGTCCCCACCCGCCGGATCAAAATCCGGGATCACACGGGACGGGCTGTTCGGCATGATCATTATCATCTGTGCCCCGTCCGGCATGTCGGGCATTTCCGGCATGTCAGGCATTTCTGGCATATCAGGGTTGTCCGGCGTATCCGGTGTACCTGGTCCGGAAACCGTTCCAACTTGCGACAGGATTTCCTGACCGGTTTCCGCGCTTTGAATTGTGAAATTCGACGCCGACAGATCGCTCAAGGTTACGCCTTGAAGTGTCACTGTCTGGTTGTTTGATGCCATCGTGAAAATCACGTTGCCATTGACTTCTGCGACATCAATCGCTTCTGGACCAAACCAGTCGATGAAAATGGTATCATTCTGGGGATTGAAGTTGGACACAACACGATCCGTGCCCCAGGCCCAGGTAATCACAACCGAAGCATTGGCCGCAGTGACCCCCGCGGCTCCGTTCCAGCTGACCGGCTCGACAGGCGGTGTCGGAGTGGGATCAACCGGGTCCGGGTCAACGGGATCTGGATCGACCGGATCCGGGTCGACAGGGACTTCTGGATCTGGATCAACAGGATCTGGCTCCACCGGCACTTCGGGGTCAGGCGTACTACTATCAGCACCGATCAAACCGAAAATCTTGCTGGCTGTTCCAGAATCCAGGACAGTGAAACTGGACGGGCTGAGATCAGACAACTGCACCCCTTGAAGGGTTGTGGTCTGATTGTTTGACGGGACGGCAAACACAACACCGTTTGCTGTCTGGGAAACCGTGAGCTCAGCCGCACCGATCCAGTCAACGAAAATGGTGCCGGTTGCGGGATCGAAGTTCGAAACGACCGTATCCTGTCCCCAGGACCAGGTAATCACGACATCCGCAGAACCTTCGTCGACATCGGCCGATCCGTTGTCTCCGTTTCCAGGCGTCCCTGGTGTTCCAGGCGTGCCACCATCTGGCGTTCCAAGTCCTTCGTCTCCGGTTAGGCGGCTCTCATAGAAAGCGATCGCCTCGGCAACAGTCGGAGCATCGAAGCCACCGAATTGCTCCATATATTGCAGAATGGACGTGCCGTATTCATCTGTACTGACCGCCCCGCTCTGCAGAAGGGACGCAGTCCCCCAGGCACCGCGCAAATGTGCTGCGGCCATGATACCGGTCAACGTCAGCTCGACTGTAACGGTTTGACCGTTCTGCGTGTAGGTCGCGGTCTGGCCGATATAATCGCTCAGCGATTGACCACTGTTTGCGAGCTGGTTTTCGATGACCTGCAGATTGTAGCCAAAGGCTTCCTGGATCGCGACATCCTGGGCGACCTTGGTTGTGAAATCCGCAAAGGAGTTCACGCCATTCTTGCCGGTCCAGGTCCCATCCCACGTGTTGGTGGCCGCACCGTTTCCATAAAAAACAGTGTCGTCGTAGTAGCCGAGATCGATGAGCAACGCTTCACCGAACTGGAAACCAACAAACCCAAGCGAGTTTTGAGACTGGTAGGCCATCGCCTCCCATTCGGCATCTGTCAGCTGAGACCAGCTCGAATACTGCGGAAACCGGTCTTGCACCGGACCGCCAGCCCATTGATCAAGCTGCCAATCCTGAATGACACCAGAGTCGTAACGCTCTCGGTCCCATCCCGATTCAAATGCCAGCAATGCGGACAAGAAGTCTTGATATGTTCCGGCCATTTGTTCCCTGCCTTGTGAGTACATAACGATCTCAGACTAGGCAGCGAATTGGCGTGAATCATGGGCGTAAAATTAAATAGTAGAGGTATTATTGTGGCGAATATTTCATTATTTGTCAATTTTGGGGCAATGATTACTTGGTAAAACTGATCATAACACTTGAGAACAGATTTCATTCCCGAGAAGTTCGAAATTTATTTGGCTATCGGCTGCATCAGCAGAACACACGGCTGCGAGCGGTTGCCTTTGGGGACTCTCCGAAGCGCTTCTTATAGGCAACAGAAAACCGCCCAAGATGACGATGCCCTGATAACTCGGCGACGTCGCTGACAGGGAGGTCGCCATTTCGGGCAAGCAACAAATGACGGGCCATGTTCAGGCGGCACTGCTGCAAATATTGAACAGGTGTGAGGCCCATTTCGCGTTTGAAGACCAGCTGCAAGTTGCGCGGAGTGGTTCCGGCATGACGTGCAAGCTCTATCAGACTGAAATCTTCCCGCAGCCGGTCATGGATCATATCAACGGCCCGCTTCAGGATGGCAGGTCCGGACTTTGGCGTTTCATGTGAGAGCAAGACGGAAGCCGTGTTCTCTTGTACCTCAAGCAGAGAAACGATCAGTTCTTCTTCGAGATACAGTTGGGACGTGCGGTGTTCTGATCCAAACAGCTCTCCATTCTCCGCAGCATGAACCATACCCCAAAGTTTGCGCATCCATCGGTTTGCTTTCGATTGTCTCAGACGAAATTCCGGCACAAATCGCAAACGGGCGCCCAAGTCCATACCCGTGATCCTTGAGGCCACGTCGTCTACAAACTGCCGATCGATCTGAACCAGCAACTGCTCGCAGCCCGAATGCCAACGCATCACCGTATGGCGGTCAGGATTGAGGATGGAGGCTGTCTGCGGGTTTGACGCCACGGCCTGGCAGCCGTTGGTGATTTCGGCAGCACCGCTAAGCGGGATCTGGATCAGAAAAAACCGGGTCAGCTCGCCGGGCTCAATCGTCACGTCGCCGCCATAGCGAAGGTAATTGAGCGAGACATGCTCTCCGGAAACCCGGTGCTGGCAAGCGTCGAACTTGTCATTGGAGGATTGCCGCTGCAGCTTGTGACTGCAGAAATGACGCGCAACGATGTCCCGGGCCGCATCAACATCGAAGGTCTGAAAGCGGCGGAAGTCACTCAGCGGTGGGGGCCTTTGCGGTTGAGCCATCATATCCGAATGATGCCTCCGGCTTTACCGCAGGATCAAGCGTTCTCGCTGCTGCAATGCGGCATTTCGCAGCTCCCATCAAACTAATTTCGCAATCTGGATAAAATGTCCGGGACTTTCAGCGTTAGCCTGATCCTGTCTTGAAAGAGAGGGGACACAAAATGCAAAACGGAGCCGGGATCACCGCATCCAAAGACGGGCTCGACGGCATCAGCTGGAACGTCGTTGGCCACACTTACACACCCAAGGTCCATAGCACCAACGCCTTCATCTGGCATGCCGTGGTGCCGGCGGACACGTTCGTACCGCCGCACATCCACCCGACCCAAGACGAATGGATCGTCATGCTGGAGGGGGAACTGGAGGTCGAAATGGGTGGCAACGTCCATAAGGCAGGTCCAGGCGACACGGTGCGCATGCCCATGGGCGAAGCCCACGGTATCTTCAATCGGTCCGGCAAGACCGCGACCTGCGTCTTCGGCGTCGCGCCAGCGCGAAAGCTCTTCGATTTGTTTGGTGCCTTAAACGGTGTCACGGATCCGGAAGAACTCGTGCGCCTATCTGCCCTGCACGAAGTCGATTTCCTGCCTCCGCCCGATCAGGCCTGATCGCCGCGCATTCTGGAGGGGAAGACATGACAAAACGGAAAACAGTCGCCGTCATTGGTGGCGGCGTGAGCGGCCTTGCGGCTGCCAAAGCCTTCGACGAACGCGGCCACCGTGTTCTCGGGTTTGAACGACGTCACGATTTCGGCGGCGTCTGGGAGCTGTCCCGGTCCTATCCGGATGTGCAGACCCAATCGCCAAAGGATCTTTACCGGTTCACCGATCTGCCCATGCCGGACGATTATCCGGAGTGGCCGAAGGGTCCTCAGGTTCATGCCTATGTTCATGCCTATGCGAAGAAACACAATCTGGCGCGCCTCTTTCGGCTGAACACAACTGTCCTATCCATGGACCGGCGGTCAGACGGCCAACCGGGTTGGACACTCACCCTGGAGACTGCGGACAAGGCCTGGACCCAGGATTTCGACTTTGTCGCGGTGTGTACGGGACAGTTCTCGGACAAAAACATCATCTCCCATCCGGGACAGGAGGCGTTTGTTCAGGCTGGCGGGCAGGTCATGCACAGTTCGGACTATACCGACAGCAGCCTTGCGACCGGCAAAAACGTGGTCGTGCTTGGCGGTTCGAAATCAGCCACGGATATTGCGGTCAATACAGCCAAAAACGGGGCGAAATCGGTCACCCTGGTCTACCGGGAGCCCGTTTGGCGTGTGCCGTATTTCATCGGTGGCATCAACTTCAAGCGGCTGTTGTACATGCGGGCGCAGGAACTGCAATTCAACGGCTGGAGCCCGTCGATCACCGGCAAGATCCTCTCCACGTTGTTCAAGCCACTTATCTGGGCAAATTTCCGCGGATTGGAAATCATGCTCAAAACACAGCTGAAGCTGAAGAAGTGGGACATGGTGCCAGACGTGCCGATCGAGAAGGACGCCTCCTGCTCCTTGCCGATCGTGACGCCCGGTCTGTTCGAAGGTTTCGAGGCCGGGACGATCAAACCGGTCCGGGGAACCATCGACCACTACGAAAACGGCCAAGCGGTGCTGACTACCGGAGACCGGGTGCCCTGTGATGTTTCGGTTCTTGCTGTTGGCTGGAAACTGGGCGTGCCGTACCTCGCCAAAGAATATCAGGACAAACTGATCGAACCGGATGGTCAATACCGTGTCTATCGCTTGTCGGTGAACCCGGATCTGCCCGACATGGGCTTTGTCGGTTTCAACTCCAGTTTCTGCACAATCCTGTCGGCGGAAATGATTGCGAATTGGCTGGTGCGCTTCGCAGACGGTCAGCTCGCAAATCAACCAACTGACAAGGAGATGCAGCAAAACATCGACATGATGCTCGACTGGCGGCGCAAGGAGCGGCCCGCAGCCCAGGTCTATGGAGGCCTGTGTTCCGCCCCCTTCCACTTCCGTCATTTTGATGAGCTGCTGGCGGATATGGGCGCCACAAAAACCAAACGATCCAATCCACTCGCCGAACAGTTCTCCTATCCGAATGCGAACGCCTATGGCGGGTATCTCGCCAGCACGCCGCAATATATGGCTGGATAGAGTGAAGGAATAATGCCAGTCGGCCTATAAGCCGGGTTCTGTATGGCCCACGCCAATCCGAAGATCTGCGCGGACGTGACAGCCATTCATCTGGGACGTCTGTTGCCAGACGCCTCACGCAACCAACCCGGACAACTGGCCTGGAAACCGGCCTGGGCCCTGGATTGCTCCAGGGTCCGCGTTGTCCCTATTCGGTCTTGCTCCCGGTGGGGTTTACCGTGCCGCCGCTGTTACCAGAGGCGCGGTGGGCTCTTACCCCACCCTTTCACCCTTACCCCGGCAAAGCCGGAGCGGTTTGCTTTCTGTGGCACTTTCCCTAAGGTCGCCCTCGCCGGGCGTTACCCGGCACCGTGTCTCCATGGAGCCCGGACTTTCCTCCCCCGCGGCCTTTCGGCACTTGCGGCAGCGGCTGTCCGGCCGACTGGCGCTCCGGGACTTAAGTTGCTTTTAAAACAAGGTCAAGCTGAGCATCCGGTTCTGTTTATTTCCCTGTGCGAAAGCTACCTCAAAGCTGTTTCATCAGCCGGGTCTGTTTCTGGCTGTAAAGCCGAGGTTCTCAAAATCATGCGCTGGTACAGATATCCGATTCCGATGAGCGTCAAACCAAGTCCAATAAAGGACATAGCCCGAAGAACCCCTTCAAGCGCGGACATATCGATCAGGAAAACTTTGAATACAACAACCGCAATGATCCCGCCCGACGCCTGACGCACGCGCAGCTGGTCCAACTTGAGGCCGGCCAGAAGGCAGAGAACTCCGATCGACAGCCAGACCAAGGAATAGACGTATTGCTCCAGATCCCGGATTGGCGCAGTGGTCAAATCGTCTGGGCTGAAGCTGTTGCGTATGGTCAGATTGATAAAGAAGAAACCGAACAGAACGGCAAACACAAACACAGTCTTTGTGTACCAGCTGGGACGGCAGCCTCTTGACGCGAGTGACAGAAGCCCAAAAAGGATGCAGGGCACCCCGTAAGCAAAGGTCACCCAGTTGATGATCACACCTGTACCAACAGACTGGCCAGTCAGCACCGGATTGTTGATCAAAAACAGCGAGTAACCGCCAATCACCATACCGCCGACACTCAACGCCATAGCCATGGCTTCCAGCACCGACTGCCGTTTTCCCGGCAGGAAGCATGTCAACGCCAGCGACAAACCGGCGCCGACCAAAATCAGCATAGCAGATCCTTGGAAACGAGTCCCCGGATCACCGAACCGGAACATCGGATCAACTGCATGAAGCGACAGCATCGATAGGGTCAATGCCAAGGCGAAAATCGCAATAGCCTGCATCGCTTCGGACCAGCGGTCCTGTTTTTTTGTGGTCATCACGACAGCCGAGACGATAAATCCAGCGCACGGGACCCCATAACCGTAAAGGAGAGCGTTGAAGACCGGTGTTGTTCCAAGGGTATCAACGACGATGAAAGGGTCCCATTGAAGCCGAAGCGCATACGGAATGACGGCGAGCGGCGTTAGAACTCGCAATTGCGGCAAGGGATACCGCAGATAAGCGAGCATTACAGCCGGTACCAGCAAACCCAGCGCGACTGTAAGCGCGGCTTTTTCGAAGGCCAACGTTGCTGAGAACGTGAAGGCAAACAGCCCCCCTATAAGCCACGCGGACAGGCATTCCGTCCCGCCCAAGGCGTTGGAGAGCTCATCTTTGTACCGTTCGGCGATTGCGAAATAAAGCAACCCGAGAGCCAGCGACAATGCCGCGAAGGTGATTGAGACCTGCCAGGATTCAATGCGCAAGTACGCAATTGCGAAGAGCCCGGATGTGGCCAAAACAGCACCACTTGCAATCACAGCCCGCCCCGCGCTCCGCGCGGAACCCAAAATGCCCAAAAGGAAAACGAGAACACCGAAAAACAGAACAAAGCTGACAAATTCGATCAGGGCGTCCGTTGCTTCAGACGGCAGCGGCGATATCACTCGCGCCAGACCATCTGCACCATCCATCAAAGCTGTAATGTCCAGCTCTGCCTGAAACTGAAAAACATGGATGAGAGCACATATCAGCGGAACAAATATTGCGTAACGAAGTGCGGTATGAACGTAGGCAAGAGCGAACGGCAGAAGCAGCAGCATGGCCACTTCAAACCCGCTGGCGCTTACAGAATGCTGAAATTGCATCTGTCCGAGCATAGGCAACGCAAAGATGGATAATGCCACAGTCGCCGCGCGGTCAACTGGCATCGGATGAGCGGGATCTACGGCATGAACCCGCCAAACGAAACCGCCATAAACAATCATCAGCGCTCCGGCGAAAAAGATGTTTAGTAACAGCCTTTCACCCGGGCCCGCGCTCACTTCCATAAGGCCGGCATAGAGAAACAGGCCTCCTACCGCAGCCCCAGCAAACCAGAGCCAGCTGCGAAACCGCCCGATGGCAACAGCCGCCGCAGAAACAGCAAGAACATAAATAACCAACGGCAGAATATCGCTGGACCGAGAGCTGATAAGAAACGGCACCACATAACTGCCGAGCAGCCCCAATGTTGCCAGTGCCGGGCCATGAAGCAGTGCTGTCAGCATTGCTGAAAACGCGAGAAGGCCAAGAAGCACAAATGCTGCAAATGATCCGATCAATCCGTAAAGCGCATGAGCAGCAAAGACGGATCCAAACAGAACAAGTGTACCTGAAGCGGTGAGCGTCGCCGGGATGTTGGCATTGTCATATCCCGGTACTTTGAAACGCCGCGGTTGCCGCCGGCTCCACTCACCGCCGACAAGAAGCACCATGCCGAGCAGAGCCCCAATAAGAATGCGAGGAAGGGGCCCGAGAACGCCATGGTCCACCGCGTATTTGACCAGGAAAATGCCACCAATAGCCAGCGTTACACCGCCAACCCAAATGCTCCATCGCGCGCCAATTGTTTGTTCCTTTACGATACTGGCAGATGCCTGCGGCTCGGCTTCCGAAACACTTGCCGCGACAGACGGCACTGTTTTCTCTTCCTCGGAAATGCCCGTTGCTTTTGTAGGTTTTTCCGCGCGCCAAGGCCCAATTTGGAAATCCATGTTTGGCGATTGAGGTTCATCAGCCTCCTCTAAAGCACCTGACGGACGCGCAGCCGATTTTCTGCGGTCTGCGGTGTCACTCGCCTCAGCCGCATCTGTATCTGTATCTGGAGATGCGCTTTTATCTGCAAAGACCGCCTTCAGACTTGCAAGCTCGGCATGCATCTTATGAAAATCCTGCAAGAGCGTTGAGACTTGACGTTCAACACGGGACACCCTAGCCAAGAGTGCAACGGGCAAAACCAGGGCAATGAAAAAAACAACAAGACCGATAACTACAAACAACAAATCCAAAACAGCCCTTCCTGCATTCGAATCGTACTCACGCTGCCACACCTTAATGGGAGGTCAAGCGAAAGATGAATTCCCGCAAAGGTTGATCTTTCACATCAAGCTACAATTTTTCACTTTAACAAAAGCCTTTCAAAAACAATAAATTAAAAACGTTCCGAAGATCATGGCGGACTCATATACCGAGTCCGCGTGCCTTCTTCCGCACCTTCTAAAAGGTCACCCTCACCGGGTGTTACCCGGCGCCTGGCACTCAAGACAGGTCCATGGCACACCGAACCCAGCAGCATCTTTGGGATTGGACCGCCTATCTTTCCTCACGCATTTTCAAGACCTGGACACGTTTTTGAGAGCGCCGGACAAATGCTCGGATTTCTGCCCTTTCCCGCGTTGGATTTATTTTTGACTACTAAGTACAGAATACCTATCTGTGGTTTGGCAATCGCGCCACCCGATGGAGAATTCAATGACTGACTTTCAATTGCACACCAAGGAAACTGCGCCGGAAGGCGGCGCTGAACTTCTGGAAAGATCTGAAAAGGCATTTGGCCGGATCCCGGGCCTGCACGCAGTGATGTCTGAGTCGCCACAACACCTTGAGGCCTATCAAAAGCTTCATGAGCTGTTCCAGCAGACCAGTCTCTCAACGGTCGAACAAAACGTTGTCTGGCTGACCATCAACGTCGAGCACGAGTGCCACTATTGTGTACCGGCGCACACTGGAATTGCACACATGCAAAAAGTGCCGCAGGACGTGATTGATGCGCTGCGCGACAACACACCACTGGCGGATCCGCGCCTGGAATCCCTTCGCGATTTCACGCTGAAGGTGGTGCGTCAGCGCGGGAATGTCAGTGACGCCGATGTTCAAACCTTCCTTGATGCCGGCTTCACCAAACGCAATGTGCTCGACATCATTCTTGGGCTGGCCCAAAAGGTCATGTCGAACTATGTCAATCACTTGGCAGAAACGCCGGTCGACAAGGTGTTCGAAAAATTTGCATGGACACCGCCGGCGCGCGAAGCTGCAGAATAACCCCGTCCCCGGCCGGCATTTTTGTCGGCCGGGCCGCAACCTGATGACTAGGCATGGCAGGAAGACCGAAGAGTTTTGATGAAGATGCCGCAATGGACGCGTTCGTCGACGTGTTCTGGACAAAGGGCTATGGCGGGACGTCCGTAGATGACCTTCAGTCGGCTGCCGGCATCAAGCGCGGCAGTTTTTATGCTTCCTTCGGAAGCAAGGACGACGTCTTCCAAACCGTGATGGACCGATACTGGAAGGGTGTCACAGAACCGGGCTTGTCCAATCTGGAACCGGCAGTAACAGCGGTTGATGGCGTTGCAAGTTTCTTGCGGCACGTCGGCCGATTCATGTCGGAGAACCCGTTCCGCGGGTGTTTACTGCTGTCCTCCGCAGGCACAAGCACGTCCAGGGTTGATGCGTCGGAAGCCGTTTCGGAGCGTATGGCACAGTTGGAATCCCGGCTCACACAACGGCTGCATACCGATCCAGACCTCTCTTTGGATCGCGCCCGCAATCTGGCAGCTTATGTCCTGACCGTTCTACTCGGTCTCAACGCCATGGCACGCATGGGACACGATGGCAGTTCGATCCAGTCTGCGGCCGAATGCGCAGCGCAGTCTCTGTATGCTTTGTCCCAGCAACCATGACGCTCGCAAGCCCGGACTTGTCATATCAATCAGGCTAGTAGCGCTGGTGCGTCGCACAATCTTCATTTGCAAGGCCGGGCGAAACCGGTAATCTTCGAGCAACTGAACAGGCTCGCGGGGGCGCATTCATGAAACATGCGGTCAAGGCGGCGGAAGCTGCCGAAATGATACCGGACGGCTCTTCTTTGCTGATCGGCGGTTTTATGGGTGTGGGAACACCGCACCGGCTTGTCGATGCACTCGTTGCCCGCGGTGCCAAAGACATGGTTGTGATCGCCAACGACACGGCCATGCCGGGTAAAGGCATCGGCAAGCTGGTCACCTCCGGCTGTGTGTCCAAGGTGATCGCTTCGCATATCGGCCTCAATCCTGAAACACAGCAAAAGATGATTTCCGGTGAGATCGAGGTGGATCTCGTTCCTCAGGGCACGCTGGTGGAACGGATCCGTGCTGCCGGTGTCGGACTTGGCGGCATTCTGACCCCCACCGGCATCGGAACATTGGTCGAAGACGGCAAGCAAACCGTTACGGTCAACGGCAAGAACTATCTCCTGGAAGAACCTCTTGGCGGTGATTTTGCGCTGATTGCCGCGCAACAGGCCGATTATGTCGGCAACCTCGAGTATTCGCTGACCGCGCATAACTTCAACCCGATCATGGCGATGGCCGGTGCGACCGTGATTGCCGAACCTCAGACGATCGTCCCGGTCGGCGTCATCTCGCCGGATTCCGTCAAGACCCCGGGAATTCTCGTGGATCACCTGTTGGAGAGGGCTCACTGATGGATGCCAAGGAAATCATCGCCCGCCGGGTTGCACAGGAAATTCAGCCGGACACGCTGGTCAATCTCGGGATTGGCCTGCCATCAATGGTCGCAAACTACCTGCCGAAAGAAGTGCACGTCTTCTTCCAGGCGGAAAATGGTGTGATCGGACTTGGAGCACGGCCACCGGAAGGCATGGAGGATCCCGACCTCACAGATGCGGGCGGCGGATTTGTGACAGCGGTTCCGGGTGCTGCATCCATCGACAGCGCCATGAG